>DASUWQ010000086.1:0-40026 GCA_036378375.1 Chthoniobacterales bacterium | reverse complement strand
CGTCGACCCTTAAGAAATCAGGCACGCAAATCTGCAGACAGTGAACTTAGCTCTTCACTCAGGAGATCCTTGATTTCGTCTTCACTCAACTCTGTCAGAGTGTCTGCTGCTTGGACGGTCTCGGATCGAGAGACGACTTCGGCTTCGTCCGACAGATTCAGCACTTGTATCAGGAGAAATTCGGTCAAGGCATTAACCGTCGGATAGGTGAATGTGAGGGTCGCAGGCAACGAGCGATTAATAGATCGTTGCAGGCGTTCTTTTAGCTGGACAGACATCAGCGAATCCATCCCCAAGTCAAAGAGTCCGCGATCGGGGTCAAGCTGGTCGTCGCCTGAAAGGCCTAATACGTGACGTGTTTCTTTTGCCACCAGGTCCGCCAATAAGTCCCGGCGGTCCTCCGGTGTGACTTGCTCCAGTCGCTCGATCCAGGCCCGGTCTTCGGTCTCCGGCTTCCGTTCATGCAGCACTTTCTCCGGCAGGCGTTCGAACAGTTTACTGCGGCCTCGTGTGGCAAACGCCTCCCGGAGCAGCTCCCAATCCACATCCGCGACCATCCGTTGCGGAGAGCCGTCAACTACCAGATGCGACATAGCCTGGAGCGCGAGGTCCGCCGGCATTGGCTTGAGGCCGAAACGGCCGACTTCGCCGCGGTTAGCACCGAGCAACCGGATTTCGTCCCATGCTCCCCAATTGATGCTAAGGGCCGGCAGGCCTTTTTCCCGGCGCCGATTGGCGAGCAAATCGAGAAACTGGTTCGACGCTGCATAGTGGCCAAGGCGACTGGCGCCGAAGAGCCCGGTCGCGGACGAAAAGAGAACGAAGAAATCGAGTGGTAAACCATCCGAGAGTTTGTGAAGCAACCAAGAGCCCTCGATCTTTGCATACATAGCGGCATGGAGTGCATCCGCGTTCATTTCTTGCAGGGAGCAAAATCTGATATCCGCGGCCGCGTGGATGATTCCGCGCAACGGCAAAGGAGAACTACGCAACCGGTCAAATAGCGTTTCCATCTGCACTTGGTCGCCAACGTCAACTGTCTCAACCGCAATGCTCGCTCCTTTTCGCTCCAAGGCCTGGATCGCCGCGATTTTTCCATACCACTCATCCGAGGGAGCCAGCCCCTGCCAGGTGCTGCGATCGGGCAGTTTTGTCCGGCCGCACAGGACGAGGCTTCTAGCGCCTTTATCAACCAGCCACTTGGCGATCTGCGGACCTATCCCCCCTAGCCCGCCCGTAATCAGATAAAGAGCATCGGCCTGAATAGTGAGAGGCGTGGCCGAAGGAGCCTGGCTAGCTACCAGCCGCGGTACACGTCTTGACTCTGGTGAAAGAGCAATTTGATCTTCACCGTCGGGATAGCAGACCTCGAGCGAGATCTGTTCTGCAAGCACCCCAGGATCGCTATCAGGGTCAAGATCTATAATCCCTCCCCAAAACTCCGGATGTTCCAGAGCGAACGTTCGGCCGAAACCCCAGACAGGCGCTTGGCCCATCGAATCGAAGCCGGCCCGTTTCCAGGCGGCCTGTGCCCCCCGAGTGAGTATCCAAAGTTTGGGCGGTCCTGAGATCTCTGCCGCAACGAGGGCCTGAACCAGAAACAACAAGCTCCGGCAGCCGAGTTGCTCGGTCTTTTCCAAGTCCTCAAGATCATCTTTCAGAACGGCATCCATGCTCCACGCATGCAGAACGCCTCGCCAGGATTTCTTCGTTTCGAGCAACCGCCGATACTCCGCAGGGTCGTCCAGGTTAATAGACTGACGCGACGGGTCTGAGGAGCCCAGATTATCGCTGGCGCGAACGACGACGCATTCGCCACCGTGGCTTTCCAACCAATCCGCGATTGGGTCGGCGAGCTGCCTAGCATCTGAGAAAATCAACCAGGAGCCTACGGCGGAAAAAGATCTCTTTATTTGCGGTGACGACGGTGTCGAGTGTGTCTCTGTCGTTTGCGCGACTAAGATTGTCTGGGGATGAGGATCATTCGCGGAGACTTCGTCGGCAATTGCTTCCGCAGTCGCGAAACCGCAGTCGTTTAACAGTGTCAGCCATTGATCTCGTCCAAGAAGCGCACTTTTCGGTCGTAGTTCGGTATCCGCAAATCGCCACCAACCTTCGGTCAGACCAAAGGTCAGGTCTAGCCAGCGCCGTGGGCTGGTTGTTTCGGTCAGGACGAGCAGTCCGCCGGGTGCTAGCAGCTGGCGTGTATGCCCCAAGGTTGTGCGCAGATTTCGCGTTGCGTGTAATACATTGGCGGCCAACACCAAATCAAAGGCACCGGTCTCAAACCCGTTGGCGGCAGGTGGGTTTTCGATGTTCAGAAGCGCATAGCGGATTCCCGGAAAGCGCCCGAATCTGGCACGCGCCTCATCCAACATCAGGCGCGAAACATCGGTGAAACAGTAGTTTGCTCCAACCCCGGCCAAGCGCTCCAAAACAGATGTCGTCGTGCTACCTGTACCGGCGCCGAGCTCGAGAAGCCGCGCCGGCCGGGCGAACAACGCCTTACCAACGGCGTCCGAAACCAGTTCTCCAACGAGACGATTGTAGAATCGGGCTGATGTTGACTCCCGATAAAGGCATTCAGCGCTGACCGAGCCGTCGATGGGGAACAGGAGTTGCAGAGGATGGACCGTCCCTCGGAGTACGTTTGGTAACTCCGCTCCGCAACGTGCGAGGAGTTCAAATTCAGTTGCGAAGGCCAGGTGCTTGCGTCGCAATGATCCGAGCTCTTCCACAAGTGAAAGGAGAGTCGGCAAAGTGTTCTGGGATAGAGCCGTCGTCTCGAACTGTGTCCCGGTAAACACCAGCAGTTCTTCCTCCACCAGTATATCGAGCAGGCGTCTAAACAGCCGGCTGTGGTTCTTTTGAATGCCGAGTTCTTCTTGAAGGAGGTCCGCAGTGAAGCTACGAAATGGGCAGAATTCAAAGCCCAGGCGAAGCAACGCAGCAGTCGAGTAATAAGCGGCCAGCTTTTCAAGGTCGTAGCGTGCCTGCAAGCAGCCGTGAGGCAATCGTGTTTGGGTCGCCAGATCCGAGGACCGGCTTCGCACGCCAGCCTCCAAAGCTTTTGGCGAGGGTATTCGTAGCGGTCCGGCATTGATCGGTGCGTCTTCAGTTCGATTTTTTTCTTCCCAAACGATCTCGTAAAACCAGTTCGAAGGCACCTCCGGTTGGACCAGTTTTGGGGTGGCTTCCGCCACTTCAGTGCCTTCCAACCAAAACCTCTTTCTCTGCCATGGATAAACCGGTAACGCTACGACTCGACCCCCTTTCGGATACACCCCCGCCCAATCGACATCTCGGCCAACTGCAAAAAGTGCGCCCAGAGAGCGGAGCATTTGCAGTGACTCTGGCATTCCACGTCGCAACGACGGAAGTTGTTGCGTCTCCTTCGAAAGCCCTTCGGCGCATTGGGCAATCATGCCGGATAGAACCGGATGTGGGCCTAATTCGACGAAGATGTCTGTTCCGCCAAGTAGCATGGCCTGGACAGCGGCAGCAAATCGGACGGGTTGTCGAATGTTACGGCCCCAGTAATCCGCACCGAAATCGTCGAGCGTCGCTTGCTCACCTGTCACAGTCGAATAAATCGGAATCGATGGAGAGTGAACTTTCAGTCCACCAATCGATTCGGCCATCGCGATTCGGAACGGCTCCATTTGCTTACTGTGAAACGCATAGTCGACGGGCAAAGTCTTGGCGCGTGTGCCCTGCTCCGCAGCTGTCTTCACGACCCATTCGATCGCAGCTCCATCGCCTGAAATTACAATCGAAGTCGGGCTATTCACTGCCGCGATAGAGATTTGGTCGCCGTACGGACGAAGAAGCTCTTCGGCCTCCGCCTCGGTGATTTCGAGTGCGGCCATCTTGCCCAAACCCGTGGCTCGTCGCATCAGGCGTCCTCGATGACAAATGGTCATCACCGCATTTTCGAACGAAAGGGCGCCACTAAGGTATGCTGCTGATACTTCGCCGGCACTGTGCCCGACTAGCGCATCAGGCACGATACCCCAAGAGCGCCACACAGCCGCGAGCGCTAACTGCAGGGCGAACAAAGCGGGTTGTGCAACTTCGGTATCTCGCAATCGCGAATCGACTTCGTCGCGCTCTAATTCTTCGAGCAGGTCCCATGAAACATGGCGTTTCATCTCTTCTGCGCAGCGCCCGATTTCTCTGCGGAAAACCGGCATGGAAGTGAGGAGCTCGCGGCCCATGCCCTGCCATTGCGGTCCCTGCCCAGAACAGACAAAAGCGACTTGTGGCAGGAAGTTAAAAGGTGCTCTCCCGGTAAAGACGTCGGGACCGGGAAAAGCGTTGACTTGAGCAAAAGCCTGTAGCGCTGAGGACAATTGTTCGCGCCCAGACCCTACGACTACAAAACGATGCTCGAGGTGTTGCCGGCCCAAGCCCAACGTATACAGAACATCACCCAGGCTCGTGTCCGGATTTGTGGTAAGATAATCAGCGATCGATTGCGTCCGCTCCCGAAGTGCCGAGATCGTGTGGGCGGAAATAGGCAGCAACGATGGAGAAACGTGAGAATTGAGGGGCGAGAAATCGGATGTGGTCGGGGTGGCAGCCTCACGGTTCAACCCGATGTCGTCAGTTTCTCTACAGGAGTTGATACGCGTCGTGGTCGATTGAGGAGACTCGGGAATTGGGAGTGAGAGGTCATTTCGGCCACCGTGCGAAACCGCAGGCCAGTCGATTGGCGAGCCGAGCGTGTACAATGTGCCCAGCGAGTTTAAGAGCGATTCGCGTTCGTCAGTCGCACGCCGGCACGATCCCAGCGTTACGCCCGTGGTGTGCAGAGAGGACAATACTTGGTCGATCCCGCCTAGGAGGAGCGGGTGCGGACTTATCTCTAGAAAAACAGTCGGTTCGCCAAGCGTCAGCTGCTCGATGACATCAGTGAAGAGCACCGGCTCGCGAAGAAGTCGCGCCCAGTATTCAGGCCCGAGTTCCGCACCTGAAACTAGGCGACCATTCACGGAAGAGACAAACGGAACCTCTGTTCGTATCGGATGCAGACCTGCTAGCGCAGCCTTCAGACTCTCCAGAACTGGATCCATCCAAGGACTGTGCGTAGCGACATCGACATTGATGAGAGAACAGATCAGTCCATCATCCTTCCAGGCCGTGATCAAGGAGTTGAGGCGCCCGGCTTCTCCGGACAGCACCGTGGAGGTAGGGCTGTTGCAGCCGGCGATAAAAACCTCTCCCGACCAGTTCCGGATCCGCTCGCTCACTTCCCGTCTGGTGAGCTCGACAATCGCCATTCCACCGCCAGGACCGGTCCGGGATTGGGCTCGGCTTGACTCAATCACAAGGCGCATGACTTCTTCTACATCCAGAGCACCGGTGACACTTGCCGCTGCCCACTCGCCTAAACTGTGTGCTCCTACGAGATCCGGACGCACACCCCAAGAACTCCATAGTTCAGCAAGCCCCAGTTGTACTGCCGTGAGCGTCGGTTGGATGAATTCACTTCGGTTCAGCCAGGATTCGTCCCTTGGATCTAACAAGAGATCGAACAAGGACCAGCCAACGAGTTTCGTTAGCGCCCGGTCACACTCGGCCAGTTTGCTCCGAAAGATAGGTTCGGCCGCGATCAGACTTTTGCCCATCCCTACCCATTGAGAACCCTGCGGTGAAAAGACAAACGCCAACTTCGGCCTGGGCTCAATTCGACGACCGAAGGCCAACCCCGGGCGTTTCTGATCCTGAAGAAATCCAGCAAGCTGACTCTCAAGTTCAGCCAGTGAGCGAGCAGTGAGAGCGACCCGTTCAGACTGAAACGTACACCGAGCGGCAGCGGTGGCGCACACATCTCTCAATGTTAAACGAGAAGCATTTTTGCTCAGAAAGTCTCTGAGTTTGTCGGCGACCGCCTTCAGGCTGCCGAAATCTGCGGCGCTCAAAGGCAACAACTGCGCACCGCTGCGAACCGCCTCCTCGACGGCGACGTGACAATTTGTGCCTCCCCAGCCAAACGAACTAACGCCTCCGACCGCTGTTTTCACCGGTTCCGGCCACGGCTCGAGCGCTGTGACGACCCGAAGGTTTGAGCCTGTAAAGTCGATATGCGGGTTAGGAGTTTGAAAATTCAGACTAGGAGGGATCAGGCGCTGGTTAACCGAAAGTATGAGCTTCATGAGGCCGGCGATGCCGGCTGCTCCCTCCAGATGACCAATATTCGTTTTTACCGAGCCGATGAGCAAAGGCTGCGCTCCAGATCGCTCCGCCCCAAACACATTCCCCAAAGCCTGGGCTTCGATTGGATCACCAAGTTGGGTACCAGTGCCATGAGCCTCGATGTAGTGCACATCCGCGGTTTTGATGCCGGCACGCACGTAAGCTTCCCAAATCACTGCTTCCTGCGCCTGAAGATTCGGCGCGGTCAGACCGTTACTGGCACCATCATTGTTAACCGCCGTTCCGCGGACGAGAGCGTAGATTGGATCTCCGTCAGCCAATGCTTGGGGCAGTGACTTGAGCACTATAAAGCCGCCGCCTTCCCCTCGCACGAAGCCGTTGGCTCGCGCGTCGAATGCAAACAACTCGCCGCTCGGCGACAGTCCGCCAAATTTGGAGAGCGCAACCATCCTGTCAGGATCGATGATTAGATTCACTCCACCGGCGATCGCAAGATCGGCCTCTCCGGATCGCAGGCTTTGACAAGCAAGATGGACGCTGACTAATGAGGAAGAACATGCGGTATCGAGAGCGATACTTGGCCCCTGCAATCCCAACACATAAGAGATCCTATTTGCGACGATGCCCAAGGCTTGGCCAGTCCCGCTGTGCAGAGTGATCTCGGCGCCGGCCTTACGAGCGAGAGTTTCGTAATCGTGCCAGATTGCTCCCACGAATACTCCGGTACGACTGCCGCGCAGTGCACCCGGCCTGATACCCGCGCTTTCCAATGCTTCCCAGGCTAGTTCCAGAGCCAGTCGTTGCTGGGGATCCATCTGGACCGCTTCCCGTGGCGAGATTCCGAAGAAGCCTGGATCAAACCGATCGATCCAGTCCAGAAGCCCAGCCGTACGCGCATTCATTCTGCCAGGCTTGCTTACATCCGGATCGTACCACGTGTTGAGGTCCCAGCGATCTGTACTGATTTCCCGTATCGCAGAACGCCCAGAAGAGAGCATTTTCCAGAAAGCCGCTGGATCTGGCGCCCCCGGGAATCGGCAGGCCATCCCAACCACCGCAATCGGCTGATCCAAGCCAGAGGCCGGGAAACCGCACGCAGTAGACTCCCGGGATCCTGGCTCCGAATTGCCGCAGAGATAATTGGAAAGCTTCTCGATGGTTGGGTATACCCAAACCAGCGTCACTGGGATTTTGCGTCCGAGAAATTCGCCTAGGCGACCGAGGACCGCGAGAGCTTTAACCGAATCGAGTCCGAGCCTGCTAAATGGCTCGTTCGTAGCGATCGCTTTTTCGCTGATTGCTAGCACCCGGGCCAGTTCCCGGACGAGCCAAACTCTAAGTGTATCCACTCCAGACTGATTCTGAGAGGCAGACACGTTTGGAAGAGTATCCTTCATGTGAAAAACCCAAGCGGCCTTAGTACTGAGTCAATGTCCCTTCGCTGCGCCCTTTCGGACCATGGCAGCAAAAATGCCGAGACTAAGAGGCTAAGCACGGCTTCGAGGCAGCCGCTTAATGGGCGAATTCAATCTTTCCGTTGGCTACGTGTTCTGGGACGACCCTGGAGTTGATTTCTGCCGAAACGTACTCAGGGCTGCACCGCTGGATGGACTCGGCTAATCGTTCGGCGAACTCTCGACCGTGAAGATAACGCGTCCAATGATCGCCGGGCGTGATATGGATCTCCAGGCCCCCTTGCGCGTCGCGCTGATGCCACCCCTTCGTTTTGTCGAGGCGCTGTTGCTGTTCGCTTATAATCAGCGTGAGTTTGCCCGGATATCTTTTCAGCTTGTGACTGTACATGGTCCGCATGTAGTCCATTCTCATCTTATAGTTGCGGCTGGTAGCCCGTTCGTCTTCGCTTTTGCTCTGATCACCGCCGAATTTTCGACGGCCGAGATCGCTAATGAGTTCCGCTCGCGCACGGTGGCTCTTCTGGGCAATCTGGCAGAGGACCTCGGCGATGTGTTTTACCCTTTTCAATCCGTAGTAAAGATCGAGCCCTAACGAGCGAAGGAAGCTCGGACGATGGGTGTCAAAAAGGACGAGCAACCGGACCTCATCTCCACGACGCAAAAGCTCCTCGGCCATAACCATCGCAACAACTCCTCCGGCGCAATCCCCTCCGAGCAAATAGGGGCCTTGGGGTTGAACACTCTTGAGATCGCTCAGAAACTCTAGAGCCGCTTCCTTTGCGTCCGCATACCGTTCCGATTTGCCGTCCAACCAACGCGGTTGAAAACCGTAAACCGGCTGATCGAGCCCCAGGAAGGGGATCAGCCGATATAGCATTTTCAGCGTGTCGTCTGCGTCCATGAAACCTGCCACAAGAAACAAAGGGGGTTGCGAACCTTTAGGCTGAGCGGGCACAAGGCGACCCCGACGAGGAACCTCGCCAACGTGGTAGTAGCTGTTTGTATAGTCGTCGAAAAGAATATGCTTAGATAAACCCGCCACGGTCGGTTCGATAAAAACACTGCTCAGTGGTAGGTCGATTTGAAACGCAGATTTCAAGCGGGCGATTAAACGGGTAGCCGAAAGAGAGTGACCGCCGAGTTCAAAGAAATTGTCGAAAATCCCAACTTTTTCAGCACCCAACACCTCGCTCCATGCGTCGGACATGATCTGCTCGATTTTGTTGCGAGAAGGCACGTATCCGGATTTCGCCTCGAAAGCACTTGTTGGTACCGCGGGGAGCGCATTGCGGTCCACCTTCCCGTTTGGTGTTAAGGGAAGAGTATCGAGAAACATAAAACCCGATGGGATCATGTATTCGGGTAGAAAGCCTCGGACGTGCTTTCGCAAATCGTCGGTTGGCGGGCGTTGATCGGTTCCTGGAACGACATATGCCACCAGGCGGGAATCTCCCGTTTGCGCCTTGTCAGCTGTGACGACGCACTCCCGAACACTCGGATGCGATGAGAGAACGGCCGCAATCTCGTCCAACTCGATCCGGTGCCCGCGAACCTTGACCTGGGTGTCCGTCCGCCCAAGACATACCAGACGTCCATCGGCCAGATGCCGAGCCAAATCTCCCGTTCGGTATATCCGTTCTCCTCGACGAAACGGATTAGGCTGGAAACGGTCGGCGGTTAGGTCGAGACGGTTAAGGTATCCACGGGCAACGCCTTCGCCGCCAATCCACAGATCACCCACGACTCCCCGTGGAACAGGATCTCGGTTGCCGTCCAGCACATACATCTGAGTATTAGCGATGGGCCTTCCGATGGTGACTTCGTCCGAGTCGATCCGCGCTAGGGAGGACCAGATTGTTGTTTCGGTTGGCCCGTACATATTCCAGACGGACCCGCAGGTAGATACCAGGCGTGTCGCTAAATCTTGATCCATCGCTTCTCCGCCACAGAGGATCTTGAGACGACGATCTCCTTTCCATCCCGATTCGAACAACAATCGCCAGGTCACTGGCGTCGCTTGCATGATTGTCGCGCCAGACCGGGAAAGTATCCCGGCCAAAGCTGCGCCATCTTGGGCCGTCAGCCGACTTACCAGCTCGATCCGAGCTCCAGTAATCAAGGGCAAGAACAATTCCAGGCCCGCGATGTCGAACGACAGCGTCGTTACCGCCAACAACACGTCGGTCTCACTCAAGCCAGGGTTGTCCGCCATCGCGTACAAAAAATTGGTCAGCGCGTGGTGCTCTATCTCGACCCCCTTGGAGCGGCCCGTTGAGCCGGAAGTATAGATGACGTAAGCCCGATTCGATGGCCCAGACGATTGTGGCAACGGATCGACGCTGTATTCCCCAATTCTTTGTTCGTCCTCATCGAGAAATACCCGACATATATCCGGTCTAGAAAATGGACCCTGAGTAAGGCCCTTCTGGGTTACGAGTGCCTTGATTCCAGAGTCTTCGGCCATCTGGCGCAACCGCTCGGCCGGAAAATCGGGGTCCATCGGCACATACGCACCTCCGGCTTTGAGGACACCCAACACTACGACCGCCATCCCCAATCCCCGCTCCAGGTATACGCCGACTAACGACTCTGGTCCCACACCAAGCGATTGAAGATGTCGCGCTAGTTGCGTGGATCGTGCATCCAACTGCTCGAATGTTAATGTAGTCCCTTCAAATCGAATCGCGTCTTGAGTCGGACGACAGACGACTTGTTTACTGAACAGATCCAGGACGGTTTGGCCCCGAGGATATTCGCGGTCCGTCGCATTGAATTCATCGATCAAGCTGGTACGATCGACCTCCGTAATAAGCGGCAGCCGGGACACATTGGTTTCCGGCGAGCTCACTACTGCCTCGAGCAACCTCAAGTAATGATTCCCGAGCTGACGAATGGTAGAAGCTGCGAAGAGATTGGCGTCGTACTTGATAGCACCCTGAAAAACTCCTTCCGATTCAGCTAGCTCGAGTGATAGTTCGAACTGTCCCTCCTGCTGCGGAATCGAGAATGGTTCCAACAAGAGACCAGCAAATTCTGCCCGGACGCCTGGCTCGGAGTTGCTGAAAAACTTCTCCAACCCGGCAATCTCTTTGAACTTCTGCAGGATGAATACCGTTTGAAAAACTGGCGTTTGGGAAAAGGTCCTGACTGGTTGCAGTTTCTCCACCAGCAATGGAAAAGGGTAATCTTGGTGTTGAATCCCTCCAACGACCGACTGGCGCGTCCGGCCAAGAAGTTCCCGAAACGGCGGATCGTCATGAAACGCGGATTTCAGCGGAATCATGTTGATAAAGTCGCCGACGACATCGGCGAACTCTGCGCGGTCTCGGCCATAGGTCGGCGACCCTACAATCATCTCTTGCTGGCCTGTGTAGCGATGTAAAAGAACTTGGTAGGCCGTTAGCAACACCACGAACGGAGTGGTTCCCTCCTTCACCGCTAGTTTGCGAATCTCGCCGCTCAATCTCTTGCCAAGGTCGATGGATGAGGACGCGCCCTGAACCGACTTCGAAGCTTGGCGCGGATGATCAGCCGGCATTGATAGCAGCGGAAGATCACCTGTGAATTGGCTCAGCCAATATTCCTCGTGCGCGCGACCCTCCGGTCCGGCCAGCATATTCTCCTGCCAACGCGAATATTCAAAAACGTCGTGCGTTGGGCGCGACGGCGGCGCAGCGCTCGTCCCGCACTCAAATGGATAAAGTCGCCGCAAATCATCAAGCAGTAGAAAGAGTGACCAACCATCTGCCGCGACGTGATGGACGGTCAAGAGAAGGATGTGGTCGTCTGAGTCTCGGGTATAAAGATCCACCCGCATCAGCGGTCCGTTTTGAAGGTCAAACGGAGCGAGAGACGATGCGTGGACTTCTTTGCCTAGTACTCCTAACTCGACACCGGCTCGGTCGTGAACGGCAAAGCAGACGGGCGCGTAACCATGCACTCGTTGGACGAGGTAATCTGACTCTTCGTAGAAACTTGTCCGCAGAGACGGATGGCGATCTACTAGAGCCTGAAAGGCGCGCTGTAGCGCCGGCAGGTTAATCCCAGAACGGATCCGGGCAGAAAATACGACGTTATAAGCCGCGCTTTCCGGGTTAGACCGGTTCAGGAACCAAAGCGCTCGCTGTCCATGTGACGCGGGATGCGAAATGATCTCTTGGCGGGCGCGCTCTCGCCACGTAGCCAGAACCAATTCTTTGTTTGACGCTAACTCCGAACGCATCTCGTCCGTCAGAGCGCCTTTCGAGGCGCGGAAGCGCAAACGACTCCCCTCGCCCCAGAGAACAACACCCAGTTCGGCCAAGGAATCGAACAGATGTAATAGGTGGCTCACAGTTCACCCTCCTCGAATTCGTTGATCGCCGGCGCATCGGTGACAGTCGCGGCAGCTGATTGCGCGAAGGCAAGAGATTCTATAACCCAATCCGTGAGCTCTCGGAGTGTCGGCCCCTGAATAAGCCGAGCCATCGCGACGCTTACTCCTAAGTCGATATCAATCTGGTTCTTTAACTCTATAGACATCAGCGAATCGAACCCCAGGTTCGACATCGGTTTTTCCGGATCTACCGAAGCGAGCGGCAGCTTAAGAATTCGGGCGGTTTCCTTCGCCAGATAGTCGTTCACCATGTCTCCACGCCTTTCGGGTTGAGCGGCTGAAATCTGTTCACGAATTCTGTCGTTGGTGTAACGACCCGTCACGACAGATTCTTCTACCGAGACGAGAAGCGACAGGTAGGGAGCAACTGCCAGGCTACCATACGACTGCTGCCAGGCGCGCCAGTCGATCGGCATTACCCCGGCTTGGACCGCATCCTGTTCCAACAAACATTCCAAAGCTTCTAACGCTCGGTGTGACGAGAACGAACCGACGCCTTTGATAGCTCCGGTCCTGCCATGGCGCTTGGACTCTTCCTTGTCTTGAAAGCGAGTGGCCATTCCAACATCGGACCAGGTCCCCCAATTGACGCTCAGGGCCGGTTGCCCGATCGCGCGACGATGATGGGCGAGCGAGTCGAGGAATACGTTAGCCGCGGAATAACTTCCCATCATCGGTGAACTCAGCAACGCCGACGATGATGAGAAAAGAACGAACAAATCTAGCGGGACATTTATCAACAGGCGATGTAGAAGCCATCCTCCGAACATTTTTGCTCCAAGGACATCACGCATCTGTTCTGAAGTCTGATTAATCAGCGGCTCGTATTGCATTACCCCGGCGGCATGGAATACACCGCGAAGAGGCGGCTGATCCGGCATTAAACATCGGCTAACGAGATTGTGGACCGAAGCCTCGTTACACATATCCACCGTTTCTGTTCGGATAGTTGCGCCCAGGTTCTCAAGCTCGCGGATCGCGATAACTCGAGAATCATGAGCGTGAGCACCGTTGCATTCCTGACGATCCGGCAATCGGTTGCGTCCAGCCAAAATCAAATGCCGGGCACCGCTAGTGACCAACCACCGTGCAAGTGTTAGTCCGATTCCGCCTAACCCGCCAGTGATCAAGTAAGTGGCGTCCGGGACGATGGAGATCGGCCGAGCTGCTGATCTACCTTTCTCTCGTCGCACTAAGCGAAGAACGTAACGATTCCCGTTACGAAATGCAGTCTGATCCTCGTCCTTGGATACAGCCACTTGCTGGAGCAGGAGGCCGGCTGCAGTTGCTGGCAGATCCGCCGGATCCAAGTCAACCTGGCCGCCCCAAAGGTCGCCGCTCTCCAGTGCGATGGTTCGTCCCAAACCCCATAACGGGGACTGAAACAGAGAAAGTGGTGCCGGCTTTGTTCCTGCAGGCTGCGCCCCCCGTGTGACCAACCAGAGCTTGAGCGCACTTACCGGACCTCTGGAGCTGAGAGCCTGGACCAGATGCAGGACGCTGACGGGACCCAGTGTCTGGGCTTTCTGCACCGCTTCCGAATCCGCCTTTTCAGAATCCGAGGCATCTAAACTCCATAGGTGAATAATACCTTTCAGCCCGTCGCGATGTTGAATCGCGGCGCTGACCAGGGTTTTGTAGTGATCGCCCTCGTCCGCTCCAATCGTCACCTGGAAATCACTTGTCTGCGAGTGCCGCTCACCGTGATCCACGGTGAGGCAGGTTGCGCCGCGCTCTCTGAGCTGTGCGCAAAGGGCATCACCCACACCTTGTCGATCGCGAAAGATGATCCAGGTTCCGCCGACTCTGGCTTCATTGCTTGCTTCCTTGGATTTCTCATCCAGCAGCCACCGAGGCTCGTAGAACCAGTCTTCTACCGACTCGTGTGCTTCGGGTTTCTGAGCGGAATCCAAGTACCACAATCGCGCCCCGAGTGTCTCGGTAATGAGGTTGCCAGAAAGATCGAAGACTTTGACATCCCCAATCAGGATGTTTTTCGGTCCGGCCTCATCACGGCGCAAGCGCGCGTAAGCGTAGAAACGTTTGTCGGTCAGTCGACGATAAACCCGAACTTCTTCGATACCTGCACCAACAAATGCACCGCCTAAGCTGTGATCGGATTTCTCCAGCGGAATGGTTGCGGTCAGGATGTGACCGGCACTGTCCGAAAGCGCCGGATGAAAAAGGTAATCAGACGGCTCTTGTTCAATGCCGTCAGGCATTGTTACCTCGGCCAATGCTTCTCCCTCCCCCTGCCATACCCTGTTGACACCCCTGAACCGGAGACCCCACTGGTTGCCGCGCTCGGCGTGGAGGCGGTAAAACTCGGGACCTTCTAAATACCTGACCGAACGCTTTTCGATGGCCTGTCTCTCCGCGGCACCGAGGCTAGTCTCTGGGATTATGGTTTGTCCTGCCTTGAGAGTGCCGCTTGCATGGAGTGTCCAATTACCTTCGGCATTTTTCGGCCGGCTGTGGATTCGGAAGGTGAAGCAGCCATCTTCCCGGCGAACAAGCTGAGTTTGGATTTGGAACACCGTTGAAGGCTGCACTTGCAGCGATTTCTCGATCTCGATCTGTGTAAGAACGACCGGGAGTTCTGAGACGACTTCCGTGGCGGAGGCTATTGCCATCTCCACATAGGCTGTGGCCGGCAGCACTGCGACACCTTGTACGCGGTGATCATCAATCCAAGGAAATAGTTCCAGACTGATTTCTCCAAACCAGACGTGCTCTCCTGCACGTGCGGCTAGTGGCACCTGCGTGCCCAGTAACGGATGCCCTGCCGACCCCGGCGGTTTGCGGGGGGACCCACCAGGAGCGGCTGGAAGCCAATGTCGCTCGCGCTGGAACGGATAGGTCGGCAACGGGACACGACGACGACGATACGGTCGATCGTATCCGCGCCAATCCGGTTTAGCGCCAAGTACGAAGAGCTCTCCTAGACTAGACAACATCTGGGACGAATCGTCTCGATCCTTGCAAAGCGAGGCCAACCAGACCGGTTCTGAATCCTCGACGCATTGACGCGCCATCCCGGTCAGCACAGGCGCAGGTCCGATCTCAAGGAAGATGCGTATTCCACACCTGCGAAGAGTGCTTATCGATTCGGAGAATCGCACTGGTTCGCGAGCATGACGCCGCCAGTAAGAAGCGTCGATCGGAGTGTCCGAATTCAGGATTTGTCCGGTGACATTGGATACCAGGTCGAGGACGGACGCCCGGTATTCGACGGTTTCCGCAACTCGTTGAAATTCATCCAGCATCGGCTCAACTAACGGAGAATGGAATGCGTGGGACACCGCCAGCAGCTTCCCGGCGATCCCTTTCCGTTCGAGTTGCTCTAAGACGGCGTGAACCGCCTCAGTTCTGCCCGAAATAACCGTGTTTCGCGGCGAATTGGTTGCAGCAATGGAGAGACTATCGGGATAACGCGCGATGTGCGTTCTCACCTGATCTTCGCCGGCGAGCACTGCCGCCATGGCACCGTCTCGAGGCAGGTCTTGCATCAGGCGAGCACGGATGGCAACCAAACGAATTGCCTCTTCCAACTCAAGTACGCCTGCAACACACGCGCCGACATATTCACCAAGGCTGTGTCCTATAATAGCCGCAGGCTCGATGCCCCAAGATCGCCACAGGCACGCGAGCGCGTACTCGACTGCAAACATCGCCGGCTGCGTGAAGCACGTCTCGTTCAGGGCATTGGGCGAGGCAACGCGGTCGTCATCATACCCGACGATTTCTTTTAGAGAGCGATCCAGGTAACCGGATAAACAATCCGCGCATCGATCGAAGGCAGCGCGATAAACCGGCTCGGATTGATACAGCCTTCTCCCCATTCCCAAGTATTGCGCCCCTTGTCCCGTAAACAGAAAAGCGATCCTAGAGTCCGCATTCATGCGGCCTGAGCTGATCGCAGATTGCGGTTTGCCTTGAAGGAACGACCCAAGTAGCTCGGTCGCCATCGCTACACTGTTGGCTGGAATTGCCAGACGATGAGGAAGAGCGGATCTTCCAACCGCGGCAGTATGGGAGACGTCTGCCAGCGAACAGCCCGGATTGTTTTCCAGATATTTGTGGTATGCGTGTGCCAATTCGCGAAGTGCGTTCCGAGACGCGGCGGAGAGCGTCAAGAGATGCACTAGACGCTCCTGAACTCCCGCCGCGAAAATTACCTGCTTCGGTTCTGGCGCTTCCTCCAGGATGGCGTGGCCGTTCGTGCCACTCAACCCGAATGAGCTGACCCCGGCTATCCGCCGTCGACTCGAGCGAGGCCAGGCAGTCGCTGTCGCTGCGATTTCAATCGATGCGTCGCCAATGCAAATTCGTGGATTGAGCTTATGAAAATGCAGCTGCTGTGGTAGTTCGCCATGCTCCAGCGCAAGAACAACTTTGATGAGCCCTGCGATACCCGCAGCCGACTCCAGATGACCGATATTCGTTTTGACCGACCCCACGCGCAGTGGGCAATTTTCGGGCCGATTCTTTCCTAATACCGCCGCCAAGGCCTCAAGTTCGATCGGGTCACCCAACGCGGTGGCTGTACCATGAGCTTCAATATAGTCCAAATCGATAGGCTCCAAATGCGCGGCCTTCAGCGCATCTCGAACTAGTGCCTGTTGGGCAAGTCCATTGGGAACTGTTAATCCGCCACTCGCACCATCCTGATTAACAGTGGTTGCACGAATCAGAGCGAGAACCCGATCTCCTGCTGCTTCCGCGTCGGCGAGTCGCTTGAGGGCGATCATCCCGCATCCTTCGCCTCTGACGAAGCCGTCGGCACTCTCGTCGAATGTCTTACAGCGACCCTGAGGCGCCATCAAACCCGCTTTGCTCAACCAAGCGAAAGGCTCCGGCGTGAGCAGCAAATTGACTCCTCCCGCCAAGGCCAGATCGGCTTCGCCTGCACGCAAGCTTTGGCAGGCGAGGTGTACCGCGACCAACGATGATGAACAGGCTGTATCAATCGCGATCGACGGCCCGTTGAAGCCGAATACGTATGAGAGGCGTCCTGCAGCTGCGTTAAGCGAGTTTCCTGTAGCAGCATAAATCTCTAAGCCGGTCGGATTGTTAGCGAGCGCCAGACGAAAGTAGTCGGAGCTGGTAATACCCACGAATACACCGGTGCGTGAGCCGCGGAGTTGGTCCGGTGCAATTCCCGCGTTTTCTAATGCTTCCCAAGTGGCTTCCAGCAGAAGGCGTTGCTGCGGATCCATCTGCTCCGCCTCGCGCCCGGAGATACCGAAAAAAGCCGCGTCGAACCGATCGATATGGTCTAGGAAACCACCATAATCCTTCTGGGTTTTGCCCGGCACCGGCGTCTGCACGCTATCAGGCGGAACTTTGTTCCATCGATCCTTGGGCGCTTCTTTCACAGCGTCTGTTCCGCTGCTTAGGAGGCGCCAAAAAGCCTCTGGATTTTCGGACCCCGGAAAGCGACAGGAAAGACCCACGATAGCGATCGGCTCTGTCCGAGCGCGCTCGAAGCGGTCCAATCGAGCCTGCAAAGACTCAATCGCTTCCAGAGCCTCCCGCATTACCGTTTTCCGGGCGCCTTTCTCGGTAGCAATAGTATTGGGATCAAACATGTATGAGTGTGAGTTCTGTGAGTAGAATTAAGGCAAGCCAGCTCACATTGGCGTCGGCCGAAGCGCGTAAGATGGATCAATCGTTTTCAGCCAAAGCCCAGAACCTGCAAGCTCCTCTCTGTAACTCACTTATGGGAAATAGAAGATTCTCTTGCCACTCAAGGTCGGAAGACCGATTTGCGATGCAAAATGCCAGGCTTTTAACCTGATGAACCAATGAGTCGAACTGATAAGTACTCGCAGACTCAATCGCTTCTAGGGCGCCCTCCATTGACACTTCCCGGGCGCCTTTGTCGTCGGCACCAGCACTGGGATCAAACATCTGTGAGTGCGCCGCTAACAGGAGAATTAAGGCAAGCTTCCGCACGTGGAGCCACCGGGGAAACCCCGATCTCGCTGGAACCGCAACAGTTTTTTCAGTCCGGTATGCACCGCTACCGCAAAGGCCCGGGAAACCGTCCTGACACCGGCTTAGATTTGCTAAATCGGCGATCCCAGAGTGGTATTGGAAGCGGAGAATGATCGAAGTCCGTTGACGAATCAATTCTTTTCAGAACAGCGCAGCGCGCAGTTTTCCTCTCTGCTAGGGAACTTATGGAAAACCGAATTTTCTATTATCGATCGGATCAACTGCATATGAATTGCACCGCAGAATGCAACATCGGTACGTATTTTGGTGGATCTGATGGCCAGGCATTCGGCAGTGCTCATGCGCGCTGCCACGCGATCGGAGGTCGCACGTCTAAGAACCTGTCACACGCCGAAAGGGAGCCGCGGCTAACGACGCGATTCGGACTAAAGACGTCAGGCCTGTAGCAGATTGCCGATGGCAGGGGAACGCGAAATGCGGCTCCCCTCCGTTCCCCGCGCGGGGACGCGCGCCTCCTTTCATGGCGTTGTCGACACACCAATCGGAGGGGCGTCGCATTCAGTGTTCGGTGGGTATAGGGCGTGTCCGACCGGAAATCGGGAACAGGGTAGATCACGTGCCACACCCGCGACGCCCGAAAACGGGGTCACGCGATGAGAGGTCGCACGTCTAGGAACCGGTCACACGCCCAAAGGGAGCGGCGGCTAACGACGCGATTCGGACCAAAGACACCAGGCCTGTAGCAGATTGCCGGTGGCAGGGGAACGCGGAATGCGGCTCCCCTCCGTTCCAGGCGCGCGAGGACGCACGTCCTCTCTTCACGGCGTTGTCGACACGCCATCGGAGCCCGGAAACGCATTCTCGTACCGTATCGCAAAAAAAAGGCCTTGACGGCCTTTTTTACACGATTCGCGGTTCGAAAAGAACAGCTAGTTGAATTGATTTACTTTGGCTTTCTGCTTCGTTTCTTTGGTTGGTCAGGAACTAACTTCTTAACGGTCACTTCGCCATTCAGCTTCTTTTTGGTGGCATCAAAGCTCGTTAGAAATCCACTCACAAAACTTCCTGGTTGCGTCGCGGCAACGGCGCCCTTCGCACCTTGCAAACGAATGTTTATCCCGGATTTCCGGTGGGCTTCAAGATAAGGCCGAGTCAACGGTATGTAATAAATCTCCTTGGTAACTTTGCCGTTTTTTACGTCGAAGCTTTCTTCGGAGCCGCGCAAACCTTCAAGGCGGTGACCATCGGAATCCCATACTTTGTCGGCTGACAGCCAGCCATTCACCGAAAGATATAACACGACCAAGTAAAGTCCCGTTTCACTGGGCGAGATCTCGGCCTTTAAGAATAGGGTCTTCACAGGACCGGCCAACGGCGAAATCGTGGTTTCTTTTCCAGTGACGATAGTAGTCCGCGACATGGAATCGTACGTCACGCCACCCGATTTTATCGTTGTACATCCGCAGACGGCGATGGCTAACGCTGTCGCGATTGCCGCGAAAACTGCGAATTTCATATGGATTGTTGCTCCCCGAGTCGCCTCAGGCCTTCGCCTCAACCTTCCTGGGTCCACAACCGGTCGGGCCAAAACCCGCCTTCCGTTAGCCGCCTCGTATCAGCATCCCGTTGGCGGTTTTCATCGCGTCCAGCGACGACTTATGATCCGCCATTTGTATGCGTCCGCCGCTCCTATTACTCCACCGTCACGCTTTTGGCCAGATTTCGCGGTTTATCGACGTCGCATCCGAGTTCGACGGCAAGATAATAGGCAAAGAGTTGGAGTGGGACCACCGTGAGAATCGGCGAAGCAAAATCTGGACATTTCGGGATGTAAATAACATCATCGGCAAGTCGAGCTAGGTCTTTTCGGCCCTCGGTGGCCACGGCGATCACCTTCCCTTTGCGCGCTTTGATTTGCTCAATGGCATTAATGTTCTTTTCCAGAACAGCATCGTCCGGAGCAATAATAATCGACGGGACCTCCGGCCGTACTAACGCGATCACCCCATGTTTCAACTCTGCGCTCGGATGTCCCTCAGCAAATCGGTAACTGATTTCTTTCAGTTTCAAAGCGCCCTCGAGCGCGATCGGGTAATTGTATTGCCGGCCAAAGAAGAGGAATCCAGCGGAGTCAGCATACTTTTTCGTCAGGTCTCGGATACCGTCGGCCTCACCGAGAACCTGCCGGACCTTGTCCGGCATACTCTCTAATGCTTGAATAGCTTCGATTCCTTGGGAGCTGGATAAATGGCGGATTCGCCCTAACAAGAGCGCCAGGAGCGCTAAACAAGTGATCTGGGAAGTAAAAGATTTAGTCGCGGCAACCCCAATCTCCGGCCCGGCATGCATGTAAACACCGCCGTCACTTTCCCTGGCGATGGTGCTTCCCACGTTGTTACAGATCCCGAGCGTGCGATGGCCTTTCCGTTTGCTCTCCCGCAGAGCAGCCAAGGTATCGATGGTTTCTCCGCTCTGACTGATGGCAAAGACTAAAGTGTCTTTGTTCATCGGCATATTCCGGTAACGGAACTCACTGGCGAACTCACATTCAGTTGGTAAATGCGCCAGGTTTTCTAACAAATACTCTCCTACCAACGCCGTGTGGAAGGCAGAACCGCAGGCGGTCAACACTATGCGTTCGACTTCGCGCAGCTCTCTGGACGACATGTTTAAACCACCCAGCTTCGCGGTCGAATCCTCGGAAGACAGACGTCCCCGCATCGCATCTCGAATCGCGTTGGGTTGCTCAAAAATCTCCTTGAGCATGTAGTGCGGGTACTCTCCCAGATCCGCTTCTTCGCTGGTAAACTCCACTCTACTGACTTGGAATTTCGCATCAGTGCCCAGCAGCGAGGTGATCTCAAAGTGATCGCGCTCAACTGTCACCAGGTCGTAGTCATCCAGATAAACAACGTCGCGGGTGTGGCCGACAATGGCGCTTACGTCGCTAACGATAAAGTTCTGCCCTTTTCCAATGCCCAGAATCAAGGGGCTGCCTCGCCGAGCAGCCAGGACCACGTCGGGCACATCCAAATGGATTAGCGCTAATCCGTAAGTACCGTTGACCTGCTTAAGCGCTTGGCGAAGCGCTTCCAGCAAGGTTTGTTTCGTTCGAGGACCCGGCAGCTCATCGAAGATTTGTCCGATTAGATGAGCCAGGACTTCAGTATCCGTTTCGGTGCGAAACTGGTGTTTCTGCCCAAGGAGTTGGTCTCGGAGTGACTGAAAATTTTCGATTACGCCGTTGTGGATCAGAGCCAGCTTTCCGGATTGATCGACGTGGGGGTGAGCATTCTCGTCGGTAACAGCACCGTGGGTCGCCCAGCGGGTGTGCCCGAGGCCGATCGAACCCAGAGGCGGTTCTTTTTGAATCAATTGGGCTAGACTACTGATCCGGCCAGCAGATTTCCGGATTTGCATCGCTCCATTCGCTACCAAAGCGATTCCGGCCGAATCGTAACCTCGGTACTCAAGTCGTCTAAGGCCATCCATCAAAATTGGAGTAGCTTCAGCTCGCCCAATGTACCCAATGATTCCGCACATAAACTTACAAACTTAGAAACTGATAAATCTTGGCCGCACGTAGATCACGTCTCCCCGGTTGACATACATCACCCGGGTCGGAACTCCATGAAGCACTGGACTCAAATCTAGAATTTGAGTGTGTTGTACTCCGTTCACCTGACGGATGACCGATATCCGTTTTGGATCTCCATAAGGAGTAAAACCGCCGGCTTCCATGATCGCCTCGAGCACGGTTGCCGGACGTTCGAACACGATTTTACCGGGGTTTTTCACTTCCCCGGACACGACGACCGGTATAGCGACGGTCTCCAAAGTGACAATAACATCACTGGCTTGAAGTTGGGTTTTGTAGAGTTGGGTCAATTCCGCTTGCAATTGAGCTGTGGTCTTTCCGGCGGCGTAGACATCGCCAACCAACGGCAAGGTCACTCTCCCGTTCGCCTCGATCTTTTCAGACTGATTAAGCTCCGGCGCTGTCGTAAAGGATATCTTGATGGTGTCCCCTGGTGCTAAGAGGCCGGGTTTTTGGCCACTAGCACTAGGAAGAGTTTCGCCGTGATAGCTCTGGCACCCGGTGCAAGCAAACACTAAAATCGTCGCTAAGCCGCTGATTGCCGCTAACAGTTTGCCATTAAGCCAATCAGATTGTCTCATTTCAACTCTTCAAGTTAAACTCGTTTACTTTTTGCTTCGTCCGGCACCAAGATTCTTGGTTCTACCACCATTACAATGAATCAAACCGACACTTACAATCTTTCTTTTACCGAAATAGCTCATTCCGCGCTGGCTCCGAAAATATATTTAACGGAGAAAGTGAAGAGATTTTGGCCGTAGCTGGCCGACTGCCCCTCTCCTTCTCGCTTCGCGTATCGATAATTAAAATCAACGCTAACATGCCCACTCAATAGGTATACCGTATCCACGGTCACCCCGTACTGCGTATAGCGCCCGGGTACCGTGCCGGCAACCACATCCCCAAAATTGATGAAGGGCGACACCTCGATGGTCCATCGCCGGCTGGCTTGAAATAGGGCCCCGATATTAAACTGGTTATCCAGAGAGATGCCGTCGCCGCTAGAAAAGTCAATATCATGAGAAGCCCCAAGTAGCAGCTGTAGGTTTCGGCTGATCTGGTGGTGAGCAGTTAGATACACATAGTATTGAGGCTGGTCGACGACGGGCCCCTGTCCTATTAAGACGCCGGCCCCGGTATCCACCTCGATTAGACGGGTAAGATTGCCCCGGAGGAAACCTCCTCCACTAATCACATTGGTGTCGAAGTGGCCGGCGCCCGTGTTGTGGCTAGCGTTCAACTCCACGCCCAGGGTGAGAGATGGCGCAATTTCGAAACCGAAATTGCTGCCGGCGTGAAGGCTATTTCGTACAATCGCTGCTTCCGAGCCCGCCACCCGGCTACCGCCAATACTGCTACCGGTACCACCAATCCCTAGGACGTCGCTATAAGTGTAATCCAATTCGAACCCGAGCTGAGCCCGATAAAGGGGGACAGACGCACTCACGCCAAGTGTATTAGTGAGGCGGTTGAGATTAGTTGCACCGGCAATGGTGGGGTCTAACACCGGATCCTGAAGGAGAGCAAACTGCTCGTAAGTTTGAAGCAGAACATCACCGACCGTGGCCTGAAAACGGATCTGAGAGGCTTGTATAGCAAGGTTTAATACGTTCGTGCCGTTCGAGTAGAAATTCTCCTGCAGTTGTCCGTTAAATTGGATATCAATTCGGTTCAACGGACTCAGCACCCACGCCAAATTGAGATCGAGATTCTCAAAAATCTGGTTCGACGACAGCTTACTGATCCCGGCAGTACTGGTGCCGGCTGTATTCGCATTATCGTTATAACTATAGCCCAATCCTACGTCGCCCGTTCCCGAGAATGGCCCGGCTCTAAAGAGAACTGGCTCTTCCGGATTGAAGGCAAAGGTCTGATAGTGAGGCGGCTCAGGAGTTCTGATCGATTCTTGCCGGAATTCTTGCCCAAAGACGCTGACAGAGGGTCCAGCTATGGCCAAGGCCATTGCGGCTGCCAGGAAATGGTTCTCTAGTCCGACAAAATCCGTTAGACGAGGGGCAGCGCACCGCACACGTTTTTTTTACCGGGTCGAGGCATCAGTCACAAGGCCATTCGTCTTTGCCTCGATCAATTTTACCATTTCAAGACGAAAAGCCGCCTCTGCGTTCCAATTTTCGAAGACGGAGCAGCACCAGAAAGAACGCGATCAGCGCAAAAGCAAAGAAGATCGGCCCGCCGTGGCGATGGACATACGAGTTGATCATATCTGGACTGACCCGCACGCAAAGCTGTCCGATAACGAAAATGCGCAGACCATTTCTCAGAATGGCCAGAGGGATCACGCACAAGGTCAACAGCACCCGATTCCAGAACCCGCGCAGGAAGAGCTGGCCGGCGACTAGACTAGTGATGAACAATACCACGCTCGAATGTATTCCGCTGCATTCCGGGGCTACCTCGAGACCGAAACCTGGAAAATCAAATACAAGTCCGTGCCGGAAAACCGGCGTGGCCGACATCCAGAAAAAGACCTCGGCGGCTAGAGCGGAAGTCCATTGGAAGAAGCATTCTATCGAGGTTTGCAAGAACCCCGGAAGCGGAACGGCGAAGATGAGGAACCCCAGAGGGAAGGCTATTGTGCGTAAGGTCTCCCGCCCAAGAAACACGAAAAAGCTCGCTAGAAGGGCCAATAGACAGGATAGTGTCATTAACGCGAGATAGTCGTTGGTAGTGGGGCTCCATCCCGTGCTAACTCCCCAGTAAAAGGCCGATAGGATCGCGAGGCTCCCTAACAGGGACAGCACGGCGAAACGGGGCGCGGGTTTGTATGCCAGGACCAGACCTCGTCTGTTCGACCAAATCAGGTACAAGCTGATCAATGGGATCAGCGGAATGTAAGAATACAACTCATTGTGCAGCGAATACCACGCTAAATCGGAGAGTGGCCTGGCAAAGCTGATTATCAGAATAACCGTGACCGTAATCAGCCCGATTGTTCTCTCCAAACCGATTGGCCAGTTTTCTTGCCGCGCAAGCCTCAATCGGTTGATGGACTTTTTTTTCCTTTCTCCCTTCAAATCAATCAATTCGTGACTGAGCACAACTAGCTCGCTCTTTCAAATTCGCCGATCGATTGCCTGCGTATCGGTATGGGTCCAAAGGGAGGAAACTGGGGGCTAACCCAGATCCGCATCGACCATTCTTGTTTTACAGGCGGCGTCAACGCGGTGGAGTGGAGTTTTTATGCATATGGTGTTGTAGACCACTGCACGTTTTTGGATTGCCCGTATGCGATAATCTCGTACGCAGATGGCGAACTATGCTTGGTCACGTCCAATAGCATTGAGGACTTCCAATGACGCCTACGCAGAAGATTGCACGTTCATAATGGACTCACCGATCAGTTATTTCGATACCCTGACTGATGAAGATTTCGGCGGACGGATGTGTATGCGCCATTGCACGATCGATTTCAGCAAATTCACGGCCCGTTACGAATTTGGCAGTATATGGATGACACATGGCAATCAGGCGTATTGGAAGGGCAATCAAAATCAAGACAACGTCAGGGGAACCATTACTCTCGAACTGTTATGATAATAACGTTACGACCAATGAGGCTTACCGGATAATTTATTTACGCGGCGGTCAGACGCTAGTGTGTAATAACATCCTTAGTTTCAGAACTGCACGCCCCCCAATTGTATCCATGACGGAAGAGGAGGGCTACGATAGAAGAAGCTCACCCGCAGAAAACTGGTTCCATCCTCAGAAAAACCTGGCCGGCTGAAGATCAGGTGAACAATTCTTTTTTCTGGGGTAATACGGTGAACGGCGCAGCGCAAAGCCCTGAGGTTTTGCTGTTGGGAAGACACCAATCAAACAACATTTTTATTCAAGAAAAGAGATTATTGGACTACGCCTCCCAGCGAATCAACCCTAACTACCTATCCACCGCCAGGGCTGCCAAGCTCCTCAACTTATCCGATCTGAACAGCGAAAGCGGATTTCCGTGCCGTCTGGCATTTTGTCGTAAATCTGCAATTTTTCCTTGCAAAAGTCATTTTTTCGTCCAAATAAGATCCAGAAATTCAAGGACTTGTACCAAATTGGACTGTTTGCGGTAACAACCTTTTCGGCCAGCAGTCAGAGGGATGAGTGGTGTCGTTTGACTAGTGCATAGTCGACGGGAATTCGCTTGGCGGCGTCTAGGAGTCGACGCCGAGCGGTAGGGTTGTAACTGCATGGGAAGGGTGACGGCAATGCCTAATCTGTGGTGCCGCCGCACGCTCTTGAACAACGAAAACTTAGGACTGTCAATCTCGTCGCATTTATGCTGTTCAATAAATAAGTGGATCTAATAAATCATGAATCAATCACTCTTAGGGAATGATTGGTTTACAAAAAAAACTGCGTGATCTACTGCTAGTGTCCGTCTTTATGCCCGTGAGGATATGGGAGGAACAGCAGTTGCGGGCTATCGATGTTAATAACCATTCTGACTTCTGCTATGCGATGCGTACCCCTCTTTCTAGCGCTGATATGTAATTCGGCATTCGCTTCTACTTGGAGTGCACGTACTGGGAATCTATCCGACGTTCAAAACGCTGTGAATTCAGCCGCGCACGGAGACACTGTCACTATTCCGGCTGGTACCTTTATTTGGAACAACACTCTGAAGATTCATAAGTCGTTGATACTAAAGGGACAAGGAAGGAACTCGACCTTTATCCTTAGGAATATGGGTCACGCCAAGGAACTAATTGTTATCAAGCCGACGTCCGATCTTCCTGTGAGGATTACTGGAATCAATTTCGATGCACAGAATATCGGCCAGAATTACAACCAGCTGGTCAGCGTATCGGTGCGCGGTCCCCAAGGCGGAAGTTGGGGATTAACACAGATCCGCATTGATCATTGTCATTTTACTGGCGGCGTCAGCGCGGTGGAATGGAATTATTATGCATATGGTGTCGTCGATCATTGCACGTTTCTAGACTGCCCATATGCGGTGGTCTCGTATGCGGATGGAGACTCCGCGTGGTCCCGCCCAATAGAGTTTGGGACTTCCAATGAGGATTACATAGAGAATTGCACGTTCATAATGGATTCCAACCTCGACTATTTCGATACTCTAACCGATGCGAATTTCGGAGGCCGTATGTGCATGCGACATTGCAAGGTAGATTTTCGAAAATTTACGGCTGCTTACGAGTTTGGCAGCATCTGGATGATGCATGGAAATCAGGCGAACTGGACTGGTAATCAGGGACAGGACAACGTCCGTGGTGCTATCACGCTTGAGCTTTACGACAACACGGTTGTGACCAACCAAGCTTACCGAATAATCTACCTTCGTGGCGGTCAGACAATAGCCTACAATAATAAGTTCACTTTCCCTAACTCCAACCCTCCGATTGTGTCGATGACTGAGGAAGAAGGATATGATGGGCCGGGCACGGACGAAGACTGGTTTAACCCGCTCAGGACAACCTGGCCTGCAGAAGATCAGGTGAACAATTCCTTTTTCTGGGGAAATACGGTGAACGGTGCCGCACAGAGCGATGGTAACTTTAGCGATTGGAACGTTCCGCCCGATAACATCTTCATTCAAGAAGACCGGGATTATTGGACGACGCCTCCTAGTTCATCGACAGCGACAATCTATCCGTCTCCCGGCTATCCTAGCTCACCAAGCTATCCGGCGCAGGCCTATTACGCGCCGGTGACCTCTTACAAGGCTTTTAAATATCCCCATCCCTTAACTACTCACGGATTCACCGGCGGAAACTAGCTTCCACTCCTGATTGTTTGCGGGCGGCCTGACGCTGCGAAAGAACGGCCTTGGCCTTTACCGGTAACAGTCATCAATTCTGACTCTCGTCGAGATAAAGAACTTTGTCGTAAATCTGCAATTTTCTCTTGCAAAAGCCTTTTTTTCGTCGAAAGAAGCGCCAGATACCCAACGAGTTGTACGAAATCGGACTTTTTGTGCTAACAGCTGTTTCAGCAAGCAGTCTGCTAGGAACATTGC
This sequence comes from Chthoniobacterales bacterium, assembly GCA_036378375.1. Taxonomy (GTDB): domain Bacteria; phylum Verrucomicrobiota; class Verrucomicrobiia; order Chthoniobacterales; family JAFAMB01; genus JAFAVN01. Next base: position 12,526 of record DASUWQ010000086.1, on the reverse strand, counting down.
ACCTTGAATGATGCAGAGCCGACGAAACTCGGTTGGCGGGATCTAGGAGTCGACGACGAGCCGTGCGGGTTGTGACTTCATGGATGGGGTGACGACTGTGCCTAACTGCAGTGGTGCCGCACGGCTTTTGAAAAAATGATGGCTATAGCCGTCAATTTTATACTATTTATATAAACCATCTTTTTCTGTAAATACTGGATTTACTGCCAATGTCCCGCAGTCGATGAGATCAAAAACTTGCCTTCCTGTTATGCGACCGGTATCCATCTTCCTCCTTGCCCTGCTCTGTAATTCGGCTCTTGCTGCTACCTGGAACTCCCCTAGCGGAAAGTTATCCGATGTTCAGAATACCGTAAATTCGGCAGCAAGTGGAGACACTGTCATTATTCCATCTGGTACTTTTGCTTGGAGCGGAACATTATCGATAACAAAATCTTTAATACTTAAAGGCCAAGGCGTTACCTCAACGTTTATTAATCGAGCTACGCCGCTTCCAGATGGATCGATAATTCCGGCGGTTCTTGAGCTTAACCCGGCATCTGATGTTCCTATTCGGGTTACGGGTATCGCTTGGAACGCAGAATCAATCGGACAAAATTACAGCCGGCTTCCTTCCATTACGGTAAATGGTCCAGCTACTGGATGTACCCAGGTTCGAATTGACAATTGCTCTTTCACCGGAGGGGTTTGTGCGGTCGATTGGGAAGGCTGGGCGTACGGGGTGGTTGACCACTGTACGTTCACCGATTGCCCTTATGCAGTGCAGTCTTACGCGGATAACGACACGGCTTGGATGCGACCTGTCCAATTTGGTACAGCTAATGAAGTCTACGTGGAAGACTGTACGTTTATAATGGACGGTCGAATAACTTACTTCGATACTTTGACCGATGAAGATTTCGGCGGCAGAATGTGTATGAGGTATTGCGCTATTGACTTTAGTAAGTTCACAACTGCTTATAATTTCGGATCAGTTTGGATGATGCACGGTAACCAAGCTTATTGGGCAAACAGCGAAACGAATGATCTACGAGGAGCATGTACCTTAGAGCTGTATAATAACACAGTCACTACCAATCAAGCGTATCGAATAGTTTATTTAAGAGGTGGTCAGACTGTTTGTTATAACAACAACTTTAGTTTCCCTAATTCGACTCCTCCAATTGCCTCAATGACGGAGGAGGAAGGTTACGATGGGCCTGGGGCGAGTGAAGATTGGTTTAATCCTTTACGTAAAACCTGGCCTGCTGAGGATCAGGTGAACAATACTTTCTTCTGGGGTAATACCTATAATGGCGCTCCGCAAGATAGTGGGGAATTTGTTGGATGGAATTCTACGGACAGCATCTTTATACAAGCAGGGCGCGACTACTTTCTTACCCAGCCCGGCGGTAGCACCGCCACGAGATATCCGGTCCCGGGGTCTCTTAGTTCGACGAAGTATTCTACGAGTGCGATGAGTAGCTATTACGCTCCGGTCACATCGTACAAGGCCTTTCAATATCCCCATCCATTAACCAATTCTGGCTTTACCGGTGGAGGTGGAGCATCTTCATCCCCAACACCAACCCCGAAACCCACTCCTACCCCGAAACCCACTCCCACCCCGAAACCCACTCCCACCCCAACACCCACTCCCACTCCCACCCCTAAACCTAGTCCGACTCCTACCCCTACTCCTACTCCCCCGCCTTCCTATCAGGCTGCGGAAAACGCATTGTATAACGAGATGCAAAGGCTTGGGATTTCGCAGGCACAAATCAACAAAGTCAAAATCTGGATGGCATTCAATCCTCCTACGTTATCCGGCGGTTCATACTCCGCGTGGGAAAGCGAACTATTCACGAAGATGCAATCAGTCGGAATCTCCGTGCAGCAGCTGACCCAGCTCGAAAAATGGGTGGAGTCTGCTCCTCTCACATCATAGCCGCCCTTAGCTAGCAAACGAACCTTTGAGCGAAATACGACAAATAGTAGACAATAGTAAAGCGTCTTAACCCGGAGAGTTGGAAATGCGACCGGAGTTTAGTAGGAGTTCAAATGGATAACCGACAATTTCCTTAAGAAAACATTTGGTTCGCCTCGTCGACCTCCACCAAGGGGCGCTCCCGTAGCCGGCTGGAACCCAGGCGATAACGCCAATGTGGGTAGCCGGTGCAAACACCTTGCCATACACTGAACGGCTGCGCCTCGCGTGAGGGCCTAAGGTCAACACGTTTATATCGTTCGGGTGAATGCCCTTGTTCTGAAGGGCGCGCCAGGCGGCTGCGGCAGACTTGAACGTACGTTCGCGCTCAATTCCCTCGGTCTTGGCGATAACAATTTTATCTTCGGGAATCCCCAATCGATTCAGCTCCCCTGCGGCTATCTCGGCATAATTCGAAGAAGACGGTCGACCATCCGTTTGTCCGCCGGTCACAACCACATATTTGTAATCGCTCCGCATAAATTCCTCGGCAGCTGCTGATACGCCTTGGTCACCAATCCAACCTTCTACCACCAGAACTTCCGCCGGTACTCGGCAAGTCAGTGAGAAGAAAGATTCACCGTAAATACAGAGCCAGCCGGCGCCTAGCAGTACTGCGATCGAAAGGGAATACGCCAGTATACGCGCCGGCTTCAGGCCACGGGATTGGACGAGACCGGAGGATGTTAGAGAGTTCAAAAGCCGCGTTTGACGGACAAATAAGGAACCAGGGCCAATTCAACCAGCCCAGGCAATGGATCGTCTCGGCTGAATACCGATTCGACATTGATTTGCTTTAAAGAGTTCAGATAAGAGCCCAAACCTTGCCGACCCCCGGTAATTTCGACAAACCCAGTCGGTAGATCCGTAAGTAACCGGACCCACTTCACTCCGGGCTGACCGCGGCACGGTTGCACGGGTTCACCGACTTGGTCAGCAAAAAGTAGGGAAGGAAAATCGACGCCAGCCCCCATTCCGAGGGTATGGTAACCCCAAGTGCGGCCATTGACATCAAGCAGCTTGTACTGACCGTCACGCGGATCCAGTATATATTCTAACTCGGCCAACCCGTAGTAGTTAATTGCTCTCAAAAAGCGCTCGGAATACTTCTCGAGAATCGGCAAATCGATTGTTTCGACGTAGGTGCTCGCGCGGCCGAATTCAACCGGATGTTGCCTCGTTCGGCGTACAACCATGCTGCCCACAGGCTGCCCTTCTTTGTAGAAAGCGCAGTAAGCGAACTGGTTTCGTCCGTCACCCGGAATAAACTCCTGAATCATGGCTTCACCGGTTCCGACGTGCACCGATGCTTTGCAATATAGGTCACGCAATTCTGCTTGATTGTTAGCGCGCCAGGCTTTGGCTTTAGTTGCGTAAATGAAGTGCTCCTTGATGGCAGGCTTAATTGCAAAAGGAGGCGCCGCGTCGATGAGCTGTAGATCTTTTTCATCGTTCGCATACCAAGTTCGCGGAGTCGGTATATCAAGTTCCTGGGCCAATCTGTAGGTGTTCCGTTTATCCCATACCCACTGAATTGTCTCCCAACCGGGTGTCGGAACGCGAAAATCGGTGACTAACTCGGAGCGATATTGAGCTAAGGCTGCGACCGTTTCGTCTCGAGTAGGATAGATCACCCAACCTCGAAGGTCCAGCCGCCGGCTGGCCTCCAAGAGCGCATCAATTGCTGCTCTTTCGTCGCGCAAATTGCGTACGCCAACCGCGTACGTTGTGTACTTGGAAAAGCGCGCAATCGAAATCTCATCATCAATCACGCAGACCGGAATATCTCGCCGGCCCAAACTGCGGACAATACCGAGTCCTTGGTAATCGCCGCCGATCACTACGGCGCCAATGCGCCCACCACTAACGGATTTCGCGTCGGGTGTCCGACCGTCGGAGCTCGGCGTTTCGCGCCTGTTGCGAAATGCTGGAGCACTGCGAACGTCGTCCTTCTTCGAATGACGCTCGGAGTTGGCGAATTGAAGCCGCTCGTCCCGCGCTTCGAAACGTCCTTTAAAGGCCCTTGGCATCGCAGTCTCGGAAGTCTTTCAGAAGGCGGTGTTCACGGCCTGGCGACTGCCAGGCTCGATTCCACTCTTTCTGGCTCAGTTTGCACCGATCCCCCAATACAACGCAATAAAGAGCGTGAAGCGTACCCTGCGCCGGACACAAACTGCATGAGAGGGCCAAAACTCCAAGCCGCCGGAGCGCCTAAGATATGTAAACCTGGCACGGAAGTCTCCAGACCCGAGTTAAGTCTAGGAAAACCATTGAAACGATCAATCGACTCCAACAGCTCAGGCGCCAGAAACTGATATTTGCTGATATCGACACGATAGCCTGTGCCGAGCACAATGTGGTCAACCGCCCGTTCGCTTCCATCATCCAAGCGCGTTTTTACGCGATCGCCAACTGACACCGACACAACCGAGCGGCTCAAACGAATTGGTACGTTTTGCAGCCGATTAACCAGCCACCTCGCCCCGGCTGGCCGGACTGCGCGCTTTCTCAATCTGTCCTGCACCGCTCGGGGTAATAACCTTAATAAATCGGGTCGAGCAACCAGCTGGCTAATACCGGCAGGACCGACATCTGTCGGAGCATAGAGCAGATTTCTAGTGAACTTACCTAAGCGATGATGCAGGGTTTTCGATGCCCATCCGCCCAACCAGTTGATGTGAGATTGGCGGCTAATCACTTCAACCTGCGCGCCACACTCATGGAGCAACGCTGCTGATTCAAGTGCACTCTGTCCGCCTCCGATGATCAGGACCGATTTACCAGAGAATTTACTGAACTCCTGATGCTCGGAGGAGTGGGTCACTACTTCCTTTGGCAAATCTCGAAATTCGGCTGGCCGTCTGACAAATGATCCGATGCCGGTAGCGGTCACCACCCGTCGCGCTAACAATGTTTCCCCATCGTCAAGCGTGACCCGGAATCCTTTTCGATGCGCTTCCACCCGGATGACGTTGCGGCGGTCCACATCGGGCGCCACGTGGCGCTGGTACCATAGCCCATAGTCAATAAATCGATCCAACGGCACCGGCATAGAGAAATGAGTTCCGGTTGCCGCCTGGTATGCTTCCAAAGTTAATTCATAGTTTGGATCAGCAATTTGGGTTGCAGTCCAGTTGGAACGAAGCAGCATTCCAACCGGCATGTGCTGGGCCCAGAACGACATTGGTTGCCCAAACAACCGGACATCCAAGCCTTTGATAGTGCGGAGATGAGCCGCAGCGGAAAGCCCATACGGGCCAGCCCCTAAAATCACAACGTCACAAACAGTCATAACAGTTTTCACGATTAACAGTTAGCGGTCAGCAGTTCGGTGATTGTTGGCGCTTCACCGTTACGTACGTGCGCACAACGACGACACCAACGGAACGGCCAACTGTCAATCCTTAATGTTAACCCTGCCTAGCCTTCGATTTAGTGTCCCGACACCGCCACATCGGCGAGCGCGGTTTCTTTGCCTGAGTAGCCTCAAGGCTTCTCCGGTCCCGCATTCTGCATCCACAATCGTTTGGGGTGCAGATCATGCTCCGCCAACATACGCAGAATCTGCTCTACTTTGAACGGCGGCTTGTCGACGTGCCACTCTCGGTAGAAGCTCCTTCACTTTTGGTCTTAGCCGCATAGTCGCTTCTAAATTGTCTGGACGTAACTGTACCGGTCGGGCTCCCCCTTTGCGTCAATGGATGCGGGTAAGTGTACGGAGTGTAAGATGTTGTCTGCAGCGTAGCGTACGGAGACGGATAATTCGACCTGGAAGGAGCTCCCGGAGCGGGATAAACCGTGGTTGTCGTTGAATCCGGAGCCTTAGTCCAGAAGTCTCGGTTCTTCTTAATATAAAAAGGATCTCCGTTGGATCCTGAATTTCCGAATACGCCTATACCAATATGTGAATCGTCTTGAGCCGCTCCGTTATAGGTATTGTTATAGATAAAAGTGGCAGTGATCTGGTCTTCGCAAGGCCATTGAACTGGACTTCTTAATCTAATTCTGGGGGTATTTTTTGGATCGTCTTCTTCGTCTCGGAAGTCTACGATATCAGGATGTGCGTCGTCGGTTGTAAAGGAGTTATCATGGATAAGAAACGATCCGCCCCGTGCATCCATAGTCCGAAACGAATGGTTCATATGCACAATATTGTTATAGAACTCAAAACGTATCGTGCCTCGAAAGTCATTTGCGGAATTAGCCCAATACGATTGGTTTCCATGACAGTCTACTGGTCCCTCTATGGACTGAGTGTTTAAATGAGAATCGATTATACAATGCCTGAGTACACTCCTGCCGCCGTTTTCGTGATAGGTTACCCACGGCGATCCCGGAATACCAAAAGAGTTGTTCAATATAAATGTGCAATCTTCCGTGAAGGGAAAGTTCGCACTCCCAGCTTGATAGTCTTTTCTGGCCCAAGGCGCATCCCCCAAGTCGGTCACAGACCCTCGTATATAAATTCCTATCCAGACATTGGTGAATGTACAATGATCAGTGACCCCGTAAGCCCAGCCTTGCCACGCTACACCGCTTTGCCCTGCGGTAAACGCGCAGTTATCAATCCTGATCTTAGTAAAGCCAAACCTGTTCTGACTGTTCAGGATGCTAATATCGAAGGTATTACGGTTAGGCTGGATAGTTACATTATTAAAATTGATTCCCGTCACCCTTACTGGAACGTCCGAGAGTAATCCAGTAATCAAAACCATCGGATCGTTAAACCCGTTGCCACGGGTAAGCAACGTTACGGTTTGCCCAGATCCCTGAAGAGTCAGGGACTTGTTTATCTTGACGCCGGAAGACCAGGTTACGCTTCCAGCAGGAATTACGACAGTGTCTCCGGCCGCTGCTGAAGTGATTGCGGCCTGGACACTGGCTTGGCTAGCGGTAGCTGCCGTGATAGTTGCTGCGCTCGAGCCAATCACGAGGAACAGGCTAAAAAGTATTACTGGTAGTTTCATGCCGATATCAGTAGCCCCGCAGTTAAGCGGGCGACACCTGCACACGCTTATAACTGTTGTTTGGGCCAAGATCCGGTAACCAATCGCTCGCGGGTGACATGCCCGCTTGCTCCACCCAATTGGCTCAACCCACGCTGCTTTCCCGCGGTACTTGCCGATCGAGGTGCACGAGGCGCGCGAATATCGAGGGCGACGAGTAGGAAAGTGAACATAACGATCTGTGTCGGTCTCGGAAAACCCGATTCTGTAAGGTTCTGCAATAGAGCTGTCACAAGCAACACCAACCGAAAACGACCGTAGTCAAAATCGTAAGCCATCGTCTTGTTCGACCGTACGTATCCGTGAATAATGAGCAGACCAAGCAACAGTATGCCCGCCCATCCCAGTTGGATGTAAGTCTCGACGTATCCGTTATCTGCGTGCACCGGTCCCCAGGATTCTCTCGGAATCGATTTAATATAGGCTTTAACCGCAGGCGTCCAAAAGGACATAAATCCCGCCCCAAGGATTGGACGTTGCTTCGCAACATCCGTAATATCGGCCCAGAGTTCGGTCCGCCCGGTCAGCGTGGGGTCTTTTCCCTGCGATTCCGCGACGGTGGCCGACAATGATCCTCCGAAAAAGTCGGCGGTCACGTTGAGAAGGGCAATACCACAGATTATTCCCAACAAAACCTTAGACGCAACCCGAGGACGGGATCGCAGCTTTTCGAGTAGCAAGAACAATCCAATTGCGGTAACCACACACAGGATGGAGGTCGTGCTGCGCTGGGCCCCTCCTCCGTTTAGCAAATAAAAACTCATCGCAAGGTAGATCGTCTCAAAGGGCATTTCTAAAGGTACTTGCCAAACTCTGAATTTTCGCCGGCGCATCGCCCGCACGATTTCGATGACGAACACCACGGCGGCCAGAAAGCACAATTGACCCAGGCAGTTCTTGTGAGTGCTCACCCCGATCCAGCTATCGGGTTCCCAGTTTTTCTCACGCATACGGCCAAGCTCCGGGTAATATTTTGCGAAGACGACCGAGAGAGGGATCAGCAGCAGCAGGCTGCGACGAAACATCGTTAGCATGGCCTCTAGAGGACGGCGTTCCGTGATTATCAGCAATACCATCGAGAGGTCGCCGAAAGCACGGAAAAGCTGCTTGATTGAGTCAAACGGCGATTGCGACCAGGTAACACTAAGTGTGATGTAACCAAAAAAGACGACCACGGGCACGTTCCGACGCAAAACCATCTGAACCTGCGACCACCTGCGTCCGACCACCACAAACCCAAGAACGGCGACTACAAAGATGAATAACTGATCGATGCCCGACCCTCCATCGTCCGAAATCCCTGCTCCCCTCCACTCATCGAGTCCGCGGGAACCAACCCGCATCAGCCACAACGTGGCGATCCACACCGCAGGCGATGCTTCGCCGCGACGTTTAATATCTCGAGCAAAGGCACAGGCGATAAAGCCCAACGCGAGAATCAGAGCGAGAGAGCCAGACATATTATTCAGCGGTCCAAGGAAGCTCCACCGATTACGGCGAATTCCTGACGAAACCGGCCATAAGAACTATGGTTGAGCTAAGGATTATTTTCTGACGTTGGACAGTCATCCACAAACTCGATGCCAGAGACTTTCGTCAGAGGGTCCAGCTTTTGAGGAATCGCCCCATATGGAAGCATCCGCACAGGGTTGACCGACTTGCCAAGCAGAGAGAGTAATGATTTCAAGCCCTTAGAACCTCGCCGTGAATGTGACAACCACATTCTGGAACACGAATCGGATTCAGAGCACGCGTTGATATAGCTCGAAGGCTCTGCCGTGTGGGAATCGGCCGGTTCGCCTCCGGAAGTCTGGTAAAACCATTCCACTTTGTCGACGAATAGTGTGACTAGGGAGTTTCCGTCGAGGTAACGATTGTTTCCCGCAAGCGGAAACTGTGGCAAAGTCGAGATGTTCGTCGTGTTGGTCGCGATAAGCTCTGGAGTCGAGCCACAGACTGCGGCGTAATATTTGATAACCGTCGGCGTCCAGGATATTACAAGATCATACCACGTGTTATTGGCAATCTTAAAAGGGGTTTCAGTCTCAGTATGGCTGGAGGTGCTGGTGTAAGATCCTGCGAGGAGACCTTTAGCTGGAAAGCCGGGCGCGAAACTTAATAATGCTCCGCCGTTCATATTTCCTGTTCCATCCGGATTCCCTATCCCTACATACCACTCCCCATCAAACGACCGCGAAGAATAGGTTCCGTCGCAGGAAACAATCCAACGGACTACGTATTTGCGCACGCTTCCAAAATCAACTCCTCTCAGGTTAACCCCACGGTTCGCGATTAACTCATCAACGCTGCTTTTCGTGCCGGAAGCAAAAGAAACAACGCCCAAACGACCGCTCTGCCGACTCACTTTTGAGATGCCATTTTCACCGATGTAAGACCAAGTCACGGCAGCGCTCGTGGGACCATCTAAGGAGAGGAAGTCATCGTATTCGTAGAACGCTTTTCCGTTACCATCGAAGTCACCACAAAGAGACACCACGGCCCCTGCCGCAATTGTCCCTGTTCCGTTGCGGGCAGCCTCGCAATTCACAACAGAAATCGCAGTGCCTGTATTTGCTAATACCTTTCCTTTGAAACGTCGAATCCCGTCGGTCACGTTAATAGTATCTTCCGGATCAACCCAAGGCATTCTAGCCCGAATTGTGACTGCAGCGCCGACGGCCGGGACGACGAAGGAATCGTCTGTGGCTGTCGCAATTCCGAATGGTCTCGAGCCACCAGCCTTCCCCGGAACGTTGTACCCCTGATTGATCCATTTCCCAGATGTCGCCCGCCAGACTTCCCAATTGTCTCCTACGGTGGCCCAACCTATGGTGAAGTTGCTAGTGTCCTCAAAACGAGGCAACTCGTTCGCGGTCGCAAAATGTCCTCGATAGATGTTTCCCGCGGACCCCGGTTTCGGCGCAAGCGTGCTCTTATTACCTCCAAAATCGGTGTCGGTCATGGCAAACGCAATCACTGCAACCGCCAGGAAAGAAACAACTGCGGGGATGCGGTGCCTGTTGCTGTATCGTGCCCAGGGAAGGAGTCTCCAAAACAACAAGAGCGCAACGCAGCCAACCAAAAGAGATAGTGGCGATGGCGCCTTAATAACTGCGCCAGTCGGAGCGCTGAGACATATCGCCGCAAACAAAGTCATCCCAAGACCGGTTAAACCCACATAGAACACCGGCTTAACCACTTCTGATTCTCTCCAATCGTCGCGGATCAAGTCTAACGAGGGTAGGATGGCTTCCCGCAGAAACACCCATCGCAGCACGCGCCCTGCGAAAAAGAGAAGTGTCAGCGATCCTGTTCCCAAGATTATATCTGACCGGATTTCTGCTAATCGAACATGGCCGCCTAAAGCGTCCGTGAATGGCTGGAGTGCAACAATCTCAATCCCTGCGATCAAACAAAACAGAAATGCCTTCCAGGCATGGTCCTTGGCTAAGAAGCAGCCAATAAGAAGTGCAACGATCATCATAATTTGAATCTGACTTTTCTACCGTGCTTGGCTGGGCAAATTCGCCGTGATTATCGACGGCCTATAAGTGGCCGACTGCCGCGGCCGTCACAGGATAAGGCCGTTTGCTATCGCAAAAGAGATAGCGCGCTGAACCGGCGCTAACTTGGGAACCTGCTCCGTTGGAAAAACGGCCCGAATTGAGCAGGAGTTCGAAACTGTAGCCAAAGGTCTCGCTCAGAAACATTTTCGCTCTTTCGCTGGACTCCCACCAGACCTTGGATTCGTCATCAAGTGGCCGCCACCCAATAACACCGACTTTCGCAAACCTAGGACCGGCCTTCGCAAAGACGAGCTGACTTCTTCTGGCGTGAGCCCCGAGTGTAAAGACATCCACTGCTGCAGGATTCAGGCCGGCGCCATGCAAGGCCCGCCAGACAACAACCGCCGATTCGAAGGTCCGATGACTTTCAACGTTATCAGACGCCGCTACAATTATCTTTTCCTTAGGAAAGCCCGATCGAACGAGCTCATTTGCTGCCATCTGTGCGTAATTTCCGGGACGATCTCCCCAGCCGTCAAACGTCTCCCCGCCACTCGTAACCATGTACTTATACCCGCCGCGATAGAACTCCTGAGCAGCACTATGAACCCCCTCCCGACCGATCCAGCCTTCCACGACCAGAATGTCAGCTGAAACCCTGTTGGTCCACGAGAGAAACGATTCACCATAGATGAACCAGGCTAGAAAGACCGCCAGAAGGATTACGAAACTGCCACACCATGTAATCCAAGTCGGCCACCAGACCATACGCCGTCTGAAAAGGCGAACTTGAAGCACACTCTTTGGGCGTAGTTTCGTAGCCTCCGGTACCAACTGGGGCGGATCGCACGGTGCTTGCTGTTCTGGCACGTTCTTCCTTTCCATATCAGCCTAGGACGATTGCAGAACTAACATTCTGTTATGAAATGTTTCTGCGCCCTCGACCTCCCAAATCGATTCAATCCCATGGACTCGATGCGCTGCTCCGGAAATCTCCGGTGTGAGGCAAACGTTCGAAAGTGTTTGATCAACAGACCCTCCTGTCAACGGTAGGTAGCCAAAGACGGCGCTACAGCGACTGCGACCGCAGTCGTTGTTTATTTAAAAATTCTTGTAAACCTTGAACTCGGCCCCACCAATTTCAAATTCTTCGGCGCTGGAGAATAGATCTGACTTCTCAATAACGGTGGCATGCACTGGCGTATTATACAGAAGCCAAACTCTCCGGGGAAATCGCATCAATGAATCACGCAGATTGGCTACCAATCGCTCCATGACAACTCCGTCAAACGGATTGTAAGCATAAAAAATGCACCGGTCGGGTGTGATATTAAACAGTGCAACATCCGACTCAATAACGTCGATACGAGCAGTTATCCGCGTCTTTCGAGTAAAGATCTGCACATTCTGTCGCGCGATAGCGCAGAGCCTTGGCGAGAATTCAACCCCGACAACCTTCTGAAACCCAAGCTGGGCAGCTAACAACAATACACGGCCCTTGCCCGACCCTAAGTCGACGAACGCACAGTCGCGAGGCAAATCCAGTTTGCGGATCAGGTTCCGCAAAGACCTGGCCTTAGTCGCCCGGTAGCCTACAGCGTTGACATCGTGTTCACTGTTAGCGCCGAGATCTTCCACCCAAACCCAGCGCAATGTTTCCGTCCCGTATCGCAGGTCAAAGCTCAAGTCGAGGATCATACTGGCAGCGACTTTGCCGGTCCGACCTAAACCTCGTCTCGAGACGCTTCGAAATGCCCACCTTAAAAAAAGAACCACGCGCCACTTCATTTTTAACGTAATACAGGAATAAAAATCGGTTTCTAAAACGCTAAAGCCAGGACCAGCGCTCCGCCAATGACGCCTGGTGCGTCTTTCCCCGGCAAGACGCGACGAAGGAGCATATCCTACGGTTATACGTGACTGAGAAGCAACGCCGTGGAGTCGCGTCCCGAGTTCAGCCGGTTAATCCGCAGCAAAAACCAGCTTCCGGCAATAAAAGGCCTCGGCGCGACCGGTGGTTGAAGCACATTCAACCCCTCGAATTCTGT
>DASUWQ010000085.1:0-21334 GCA_036378375.1 Chthoniobacterales bacterium | reverse complement strand
CGTTTTTCGCCGAATGATTTAGCCAAAAGAAAGCCGACGTCGTTGTTTGATCAAAGTCACCGAGTGCGATTCGGGTCGTCCTTGATGCACACCCACCATACACATCCCAATAGAGCAGAGCCTAGAAAGAGGAACATTCCCAAGGTCAGCATACGCCATGGTGATGCCGGAATTAGTCCGCATAGTCAAAAGGAAAGTGGTCATCAGGCTAAAAAATCCGATGAACGGTTCGAAATGGAGTATTGGATATGGAGGGGAGCCGCTTTGGTGCTTGCGCAAACAACTCGTATATTGTTTGCATCGCGTGAAAGGCCAAAACACAGATTGAACAGGTGTCTCCCGCAAATTACGCAGCGTGATGTTTTGTCCGGCGGCTGGTTCGATTGCTCCATTTCATCGACCAGAGACAAACTATGCGTTGACACGTTGGCGGGAGCCGCTGGTTAAACAAAATTTGCGCCATGTACGCGCCGAGAGAAATAGCGCGAGATTCATTCGGTGCGATCTAAAGCGGCTTGCCCGACGTAGCCTCCCGGAGTCTAAACGATGGGGCGAAGTCTGGCTCCTCTCCATCGCTCCACGGCTCCGTCACTCCACGTTCTTCATTTGAACATCAAAGAAAAGACTTAGCACCTGCCGGTATACTTCCCGCTTAAATGGAGGCACCCATTTCATGTTGAACTCTGACGGGGCGATCCAATTCAGCGCACGGAACTCAGGCTCACTGGTTTCATGTTTGGGTTCAAAACCCGGCAAAAGTTCGATCAGAAAGTAGATCTGTTCTTGCCCGTGATAGCCTTCTTTGGTTCGGCCACCGTCAAAAAGATAGCGGTAAGGTTCCTTGCGCTCGATGATTCGATATGATCCGCCGGGAAGGCCGACTTCCTCGAGTAATTCACGTTCAAGCGCTTGTTCCGGAGTTTCCCGAGGTTTGATACCTCCTTGCGGGAATTGCCAGGATCCGGGCCGATCCGAGCGCTCTCCGACTAAGATCTTATGGTCGGAACGCCGGATGATCGCAGCGACGTTCGGCCGGTAGATCGGTGTATTTGTACCCACGATTTTAGCGCCCTAGCAGATCCAATAGGCTTTTGGCCTGATTCTTAAACTGATTGGACATTCCTTGATTGAGCGCGTCAGAGATCCTCTTCGAAAGATCTTCTTTCGGATCATTCAGTGGCCCGCTGACCTGCATTTGCGCCCAAGAGAGGCCGTCTCGCTGTTCAGTGAAGACTTTCTGTTGAACCCCAGGCAGCCAGCCCAGAAGGGTAGACGATAGTCCAATCGCTAAGTTGGCTTTGATCTGGTCTCCATCGATCGTTCCATTTCCGTCCACACGTAAAAGATCTTGGTATTTGACGGACAAATTAGAAAAGTCAAAGTGCTGCCCCTGGCGGTTAATCTGGACATCGACGCTGTCGAGTTGCCAATCATTCAGACCGAGTTGCTTTACCAAGCTGCGAACTTTTCCGAACAGCAACGACCAATCCAACTTGGCTTTGTCTAAATGCACGGCTCCAACAATTTGACCGGAGTTGGACTCGCCTAAGTCCCCGGTGAAATCGAGGCTTCCCGAAGCGAGTCCTTGAAGGTGCCACTTCGTCGGAGGAAATTCACTGAGCGAAAGTCCCGCCAAATCGCCATGGAACTTGTAAGGGCGGTTACCTTCAAACTTGACAGATCCGTTGACCGCGATCGAGCCGCCGGCCGGGATCGTTAGCTTTGCCTGATTGACAGTGATTGCCGGTGACCGATACGAACCGGCCGCCTCATCGATTTGCAAGGCAGGCCAACCAGTGGCATTGAGCGTTCCTCCGTTAGCCGATAAATCCCACTGTTTATCTCCACGATGAACCGCGGCTACCTGTAGCCCGGTGATCTCTGCCGGCTTTTCTCCCGCGGACCAATGCACGTTGACCTCCTTCACCGAGACTCGGTTTACGTCGACCTTAGGGTGAATAAAACTGGGCAACTTAATACCCAGCGAGTGATGCTCAGGCTGTTGACCATTCGGCGCATCAGGGGCCGGTGTTCCAATTACCAGATCCAGGTTTTTGATCAGGACATCATTAAAATCGCAGACCCCGGAAAAAAGCCTGGACCAATTTGGTCGAGCAGAAAGCTCTTTCGCTTGGATAGAAGCAAGATGAGTTTTCGGTCTCCCTTTGCCCGTATAATCGGTGGAATAGAGAACACCCCCACTCGTACTGATAGGCCCCAGTATGCCTTCGGTTTGAAGTGACCGGTTAACGCTCCGGCTGATCAAGTGGCGGAAGGTCTCGCTGCCGAGAAAGAACGATCCCCCAAACCAGGCCGCCGCCAAAATCACGATGACGACTCCGAGTGCGATAAAAAGAAAACGAAATACTTTCACAAGCTTTAAGACGTGTTAGCTGAGCAGGTCAGGTCACAATCACGCGGCACAGTATGGAACGGCGGTAACGCCGTCAACGGCGGCTTGTCCGACAGGCCGACCACTCCACTTTGGTGGGGCGAGGCTCACGCTTTTTGCACATGCTGCCGCAAAACGTAAAGCCCAACGGCGACTACCGGAAAAAGAAACAAGGGCCAATAACTAGCGACCGGTGGGAATGGATCTGCGATGTCCACGCTCCCCTCAACGGAGGCATGTTCGCCACCACGTTGAACCTCGGTGCGCACATGCCAAACACCTGCTGACGGTATTTCCACCGTTGCGCCATACAGGAGGCGATTTGATGCCCCCGAATGAAGAAGCGGCACCGCTGCCAAATTCGCCGGCGCGCTAACCGCACAACTAGGTGGATACCAAGCCGGCTGGGCATTTTGATGAACCTTTACCGGCGTCAGCGCCAAAGTAACTACCGCATCCATGACAGGTTCGCCACTCTTCGCGTCCTGGATCAGAGCGCTAAAATCGATCTGTCCCGCCCGAGGCACAGGCGGTTCAGCAAAAAGCGTGATATCGAACGGTCCACTCACCGAATGAAGTTGAACCGATCCCCCATCCGCAAACGCATTGCCCGCTAGACAAAAGGAGATCAATAGAATGACAAATGACAGATGACAGATGACAAATGGGCTAGGCAATGCCCTAAGAGGCAGCGCGTCAAAATCAGCTCGCTGAGACGCAGAGGAGGTTGATCTGTCATTTGTCATCTGTCATTTGTCATTCTATTGATGGCTAATGCAGCATTCCCCGCATTTCCATGGGCTGGAAAACAATCCAAATCCCCGCGACATAAAGCAAACTGAGCAGGACGCTCCAGGGTAAAAATGCAGCCACGGCTTTCCGTTTTGCTGCCAGCCTAACACAAACTTTCCAGGCGAAAAATAAACTGACGAGCAGCCCAAGATCTAAGGCTAGGCATTGAAAATCTAGTAACTGAGGGATAGCGGGAGTGTGGAGACTCCACCAAGGTGAGCCGTTTGAGCCAATATGGAGATCGAGGAAGATCCGTTGCACAACCGGAATCGGCGTCAGTAAAGCCGTGAAAAGATGAAATCCAAAATGCGCCAACCACATGGCGGCGCCGAGCGGAACCAAGGTCATGGTAAACCGGCATGCAATCGACCGCACGGTACCAGTGATAGAGCCGAGCCAGCGGCTAGCGAGCGCGCAGCCGGCGATGGCGATCAGCGGCAATAGGCCGAGCACAAGGAAGAAAAAAATGAGCAGGACAGCCGGCCGCGAAATCAGATCGAGTGTTAGCCGCGAAAAACTCAATGCATTTTCGACCGGCAAAGTCATGGATGCCGCGTTAAGGAATGCCCCAAAAACGAGGACCAGCACCAGAGCCGCCAGATCTGTTCTTTCGGCAAACCGACCAATTGAGGATCGGAAATGGTCCCGAGCTAAGGTACGGCCGGGTGTTACGGCAATGATTCCGATGTTGTCGTGAGGACAGGCCCGCACACAATCCAGACAGAACGTGCAGTCTAAATTGCTCTCTTTTTTTGGTTGAAAAAGTCGTAACTCGCAGCCGCGTTGTTGCTGATTTCCTTTGATACAGTCGAAAGACTTACAGGTATGGCAAACATCCAAATTGCGGGTTTTTACCTCGAACGGCGAAACCAGCGACTGCACAAAGTTAAATTGACCGATCGGGCAGACATACTTGCAAAAACTGGCGCCGCGGAAAAAGCCATCGACGACAATGGCTGCCACAAAATATCCGATGATAACCCAAGCCGTCAGCCAGGGACTATTCCACAAGCTAAAGGCTTCATAAGACCATAGGTAGATCGCAAGCAAGCCAGCCGAGACCCATTTGGTGCGCAGCCATCTTGGCCACTGCCGGTTGCCCGGCAGGATCCGGCGCCCAAGATCGCGCGCAAAAGTAAAGGGACAAGCAAAGCAAAAGAAGTTCCCGAAAACGAGCAGCGCTAACACGCTAAGGCCTCGCCAGTGGGTCCAAGGTAACGTCCCCGCCAAGTTCATTGGCCCGATCTGCGGCCCGAACAACCCGTCGCATACAATCAATACGGCGAGTCCGAAAAGAATGCCCTGGACCACTCGTCGAAACGCCAATGACCGAATCACTCGGCCAACCCAACCTAACGCCAGCAGATCGACGCGTCCGGTAGGAACGATCTCCCGCTCCTCCGATCTTTTTTTGGAGCGGGCAGTGTTAAACCAGGAGCGGATGAGCGGGAGCGCATCCCTACCGGACACGCGCGAGCGGCTGAGCAGGAGCTCATCCCTGGCAGCCGCGTGGCGCCTTGGAGAAAGAAACCGCATCGCCAAGATGCCGGCGGGTATTAAATAAAAAATCGAGCCTGGCACCCACATGATCGCGCCGGCGGCATGCTGATCGCTCAAAGGGTTCATGCCAGGAAATTGCGGCACGAGACCGTAACTCGGATAAACAACCCGATCCGAAAATGTCAGAAAGGCGGACAGAACCGTATTCTGAACGTCGGCTAGAAGAAGATACGGAATGATGGCCCATTCCGGCCACTGCGGCCGGCTGGGCCAAGGCTGAACGACCGGCCACCAAAAAAGTGTACCCGACCCAAGAAAACAGGCGTGCTCAATGATGTGCCAGGTCGGTGAGCGTAAAGTCAACTCGTACAGCGGAGGCGCGTGCCAGCCTAAAGTCAGTACTACAAACAGAATCCAGGTCACCTTCGGGTTGGTTAACCAACGCCCGAATCGTTTGCAGGCGTTCCACAGCAAGAACGGTCGAATCACCTCGCGAACGAATGGACGTGGGAGTCCCGTCAATAGCGGTAAGAACGGATTGCCCAATAACAAAAGCGGCGGCGCGATCATCATCAGCAAGAGGTGCTGGATCATATGCGCCTGCAGCAGAAGATTCGAGAACGTGTCCAGAGGCGAATCGAGCGCCAGGAAGACAGTGGCTACGCCCCCGAGAAATGACGCCAGACGCCACCCATCGAACCGGTGAGGAACCTGTCTCCGCAGCTTCAGCCAGCCACGAAAGTAAATGACCGCCAGGAGTACGAGCCCAACCGTCGGCCACAATTGAATCGACCAAGATTCAATAACGGCATCGGCAGCATCCTCCATATTCTTCTGTGATCAGTGAAAGGTAATTAGTGAGAAGTGAGAGGTTCGCGCGCTGGGCTCCGAACCAGTCACTTCTCACATCTCACTTCTCACCTTTCACAGCAACAGGCACCGGCGTTGGACTTGGCGTCGGCTGACTCTCACCGATCGGCTTCAACACACCAACCGCCTCCCGTGCCGGTGGAACGTTTGCTGGATGCAAGGAGCAGAGATAGGCGACTAAAGCTCGGACTTGTTCGGGAGATAAATTCCTGCCGTAAGCCGGCATGTTGCCACCGCCTTGGATTACCTGCCGGACCAATTGCGGATTGGTCATACGCGTTGCCACCCGAGTCAGATCAGGCCCGCGGTGCCCGCCTTCGCCAGCGATAGCATGGCAGTTCCGGCATTGCATCTCTTGAAAGACAACAGCCCCCTGAAGTTCTAGCGGCGTGCGCTCCTTAACATATTCCGCCTTGATCGGTAACCCACTCCAGGCATCCATGTGGGGCGACCAGGGTCCGGTGATGGCCTCATAGGTCAACAGACCTATGCCGAGGTAGCTCAGAACCACGATGGCAACCGCAACCGGCCGGCGTCGCCAATGCTTCTCCCCTTCATTGGTGATGAAAGGGAGCAAAAATAAAAGCAGCGACGCCACCGTCGGAAATACAAAGAAAAGATAAGGCTCCGACCCATTAGGCAAAAGCGCCGCCAATGCGAATAGCCATAGAAACGGCGTGTCCGGCTTGGCGTCCGCAATTTCGATGGTCGGATTCGCCGGTGTACCAGGGCCGTTTGGACCAACAAACAACGCGAGGCCGACAATGACCAGGATTAAAACGCCGCTGGCAACGATGTCTTTGTTAATCGCAGCTGGCACAAACGGCACCCCTTCCCGCTTGATGATCTCCCCATAATGCTTTTCGTACGTCTCGCGCTTTACCAGGACGCCAGGTTTGGGTGGCTCATTGATGCCTTTGCCGAGGACGAGCCGTAAATGTACGCCGAGGAAAGCCAATAGAGCTCCTGGCAGAATGAAAACGTGCAAAGAAAAGAATCGGGATAAAGCATTCGTCGCGATAATTGGTCCGCCAAGTAAGATTTGGACTAAGGCCTCGCCAATAACCGGGATGCGCCCGGCGACTGAAGCTCCAATCCCAACACCCCAGTAAGCGTCAGAATCGAACCGCATAACTTGGCCGCTAAAAGCCAAACCCAGCGTCACAACCAACAGAACACAGCCGGTCATCCAAGTCAGCTCACGAGGGTATTTATAGGCGCCCCACAAAAAGACCTGGGTCATATGGAGCATCATGACGATGACCATGCATGTCGAACCCCAGAAATGGATGCCCCGCAAGACCCAGCCTAGAGGGATGGAGTAGTTTAGCAGTTCCAGGCTATGATAGGATTCGGCCGCCGATGGCACATACGCCATCGCCAGAAAAATGCCGGTCACAATCTGGATGGCGAAACAGGTGAGCGTCATGCTGCCGAACGTATAGAACCAGCTCCCCGAGCTCGCAGGAACAGGATGCCCGGCAGTCTGCTCCCAAAGCTTGGTCAGGTGCAGGCGTCGCTCAAGCCAAAGTGCGACATTTCTTAGTGTGGACATCATAGGCTAAGCAGGATTGGCCAGGGTGGGCAATAGGCCGGCTTTGATGTTCAGCTCACTTTTCTCTATCTTATGTTCATAGACGAAAAGGCCACGCGGCGGTGGTCCGGCCGCACGGCTTCCATCCTCGTAATACGCTCCTCCGTGACAAGGACAGAGAAATAACTTCGATTGTTCAAACCAGCGGACCGGACAACCGAGATGGGCACAATTAATAGCGAAAACCGTGAAATTCTCGCCGTTTTCCCGCTTAACCCAACAAGGAACATTTGCGGTGGTGCCGTCGGCTTGAGTTCGATACGGATTGAGGAACACCGCCATCCGGGTGGTATTTTCCGGAAATTGATCAATCGATCCCAGCGATACCCAGGTGGGCTGATTCGCCTTCACAATGCTGGAAACAAAAAAACCGATGATCGGTATACCGACGAGCGCTCCGGCAATCGCGTTAATCCCTATCCCCAGCTTCAGCATGAAATCACGCCGAGTCGCCGAGTAATCATACTTCGGCATTTCGTGCGCACTATCTTCGTGTGGATCGTCAGAAGCCATGGTTATTGAGAAGAAGCGGTTGCGGTTGGTGAAACTGCTGCGCTGGCTTCGCTGGCGCTGTGGCGATGTGAAGCCAACCAAGCAACGACATTGGCGATGTCTTCAGGCGACATCGGATGATTTTTCACGAACTCTTGATAGTTCGGCATGCCGAGCTCCGGCCGCCCGGCGATAATGATACTTCGAAGGTACTGGTCGGAGACTAGGTGCAAGTAGTCCGGGTTGACAATCGAGCCTGCCTTTTTCCCGCCCTCCCCGGCTTGACCGTGACAGCCCGCACAATACTGGTTGTACGCCTCAGAGCCACGATCGGCATCGCCCGGTGGGGCTGAATAAGGCGGAAGGTTACTTCCTGGCGATGCTTTGTTGGACTCAGCAGTTTGTTGGGTAGAAGCCTTACCTGCCAGGTTATTAACCAAAATATCAATCTGCTCGTCGGTTAGGCTACCTCCGTTCGCTTTTGCGAACCCCGGCATGGCAGTTCCCTTGATACCCTCCGCGATGAGTTTCTTCAGAACGTCTTTTGGTACAATCGCCAAGTAGAACGGATTCTGCACCGAAAGCGCTGGCCCAATCGCGGCATCGTCACCGTGACAGGCGCTGCAATTGGTACCGAACAGCTGTTTAAAATCTTTTATCGCGTCCGGAGCTATCCAGCGATCGCTCTCCTTAGGTTTACCAGGGAGTTGATCGCATCCGGAAATGGCTAGAAGGCCGCCCGCGCAACAGGCGTATAATAAAATGGTTGGCCAGGAGAAGTTCATTGGTCCTCTTCGGCTTCCATTGCATGCATGCCCATGCGCGCGGCTAGCGACCATGTCTGCATCGTCTCGACCTTTTGGGACTTGAAGACTACGTAACCACCAACGAGACCAAATGAAACCTGGCAGATAATAAACCACAGCCAGTCCACGTGTGCGGCTAACGCTGGATTAACGATATCGAACATCGGAAACAGCATCGCCGTCCAAATCAAAGGAATAATAATCCCTCCCCAGAACCATTCGTAACGCGCGGGCAACATCGGCAGAAGCACGGTGTAGAGCATCCCGACCAGGATCGACAATACTCCGTGGCTCAGTACGGCAATGATAAAAGCAGACAAATGAAACTGGTCCAACGTCGCCGCATTCGCAGTCTCCATCGTCGGGAGGCCAGCGGCCGCTAACAGGTTAATCGGGTACCAGATGCTGTGCTGAAATATCAGGCCGTAGAGCATGGCTAACACTGCCATAGCGGCTCCGCCGGCTAATCCCCCGGTGACCCCCGACGAATATCGATGAACCCGCACCGGATAGTAGGACCGATGTCCCCCCGCCCCTAATGCCAATTGACTGATACGGCGTTGAGAAACCTTGATCGCTGCCGGTCGTTTAGCTGGCTCCGCAAAGGGCACCAGTTCGTGACTCGGTACCGGGAATAAGGCACGAAACCAACCGATCCCGCCAATAAGTCCCAGAAGAAATCCAACCATCGAAACCACAATGCTGGTGATGAATCCGAGCGCTATTAACATGACCCCTAACGCAGCAATCATCGGCCACGCGGTCGGGGTTGGTAGTTCCACGCCATCGGCGTGCTCATGATGTTCGGTTTCCATTGGCGATTTAGTGTTGCATGCCGATGATATAAACTACGGTCACAACCACGGCCCAGATCCCGTCCACGAAATGCCAGTACCAAGAGATCATCTCGATATGTTCGTGGTGACGAGGTTGGATATTGCCGGTCACACTCGCGACTAAAATCAGCGTAAGTAATAATAAACCGACGACCACGTGACTCGCGTGCAGGCCAACCAGCGAATAAAAAGTGGAGCCAAACAGGTTGGTGCTCAGCGTCAGACCATCGTGATAAATCAAGTGCTGCCACTCGGCGCCGGTATAGATCAAAAATCCCAGACCTAATAGCGCGGTGATCAGCCACCAAAGCTCAAATCCGGCCTTGTCCCCCTTTTTTAGCCGGTGCTCCGCTACTACCACCGTTCCGCTGCTGGAAAAAAGGAAGAACGATCCTAGCCAAGGAAACTCCAAGACCTCCCAGGGATAGGGCCCATTCAAACTCTTCCCAAGATAAAACAGGTACGCCACCACGAAGATAGTGAAAAGGGAAGACTCGGTCAGGATCACCAGGGTTAACCCAACTTTTCGTGGAGATGGTAATCGCCACTCCGTTTCAGCCGTTGCCAGTAGATCAGTGCTCACAAATTCAGTAATTGCTGGTTACTCAAACTTCCAATCCGGATCTTCCGGGTGCTTTAAATCCCACAGCGGACGCCGGCTGCGCACTTCCGGTAGCTGTTCGAAATTGTATTCGGGCGGCGGTGACGAGGTCATCCACTCCAGCGTCCAAGCATCCCAGGGATCGTCTCCGGCAACCTGTCCTTTCCGAGCTGAATAGATCATGTTCACAATGAAGAGGATCGCGCCAACGGCTTGGACGAATGCACCAATGGTGGAAATCATATTGAAGAACTCCCAGCCCCGCCCCTCCTGGTAGGTGTAGATTCGGCGGGGCATACCCAGGATGCCTAAAAAGTGTTGCGGATCGAATGTGAGGTGGAACCCAATCGTAAAGATCCAGAAGTTCCAAAGGCCTAACCGTTTGTTTAGCATTCGGCCGGTCGCTTTAGGATACCAATAATAGAAGCCGGAAAAGACCCCGAAAACGATCCCGCCGACAATCACATAGTGAAAGTGAGCGATAACAAAGTACGAATCGTTGAGCTGCCAATCAAAAGGCGCACATCCCAACATGATGCCGGTTAATCCGGCGATGAGAAACTGGAACAAAAAGGCGATGGCAAAAAGCATCGGAATTTCGAAGCGGATCTTGCCGCCGAACATAGTCCCCAGCCAATTGAAGATCTTGATACCGGTCGGGATCGCGATAACGAAAGTGGCAAAAGCGAAGAACGTGACACTGAAAGAGTCCATCCCGATCGTGAACATATGGTGGGCCCATACTCCCGCGCTGATGAAACCAATCATTACCGTCGCCGCTACCATCATTGGGTAACCAAAAATCGGCTTTCGCGAAAACACCGGCACCACTTCCGAAATAACGCCAAACGCAGGCAGCACCAGGATGTAGACCTCGGGATGGCCGAAGATCCAGAAAAAGTGTTGCCATAAAACCGGTGATCCGCCGGCTTGTGCTTCAAAAAATTTTGCGCCGAAGAATCGTTCCAGGACCAACATGATCTGGGCAGCCGACAGCGGCGGCATAAACATGACTACGAGAAACATCGTCACCAGGACCAACCAGGTGAACAGCGGCATCCGGTAGAGGGTCATGCCCCTGGTGCGATAGCAAAAGATCGTGACCATGACGTTGACGCCGCCCGTTATACTGCCAACCCCGCTGACCAGCAGGCCCAGCGACCAAAAATCAATGTTATTTCCAGGTGAAAAAGCTCGAGAAGTGAGAGGAGCCAACGCAAACCAGGAAGCATCAGGCGCGGCGCCCATTCCGTATAACCCGGGACCGAAGATGTAACTGAGGAAAAGAAAGATGCCTCCAAAAAACGTCGCCCAAAATGAAAACGCGTTCAGACGAGGAAACGCCATGTCTCTAGCGCCGATCTGCAGCGGCACAATGTAGTTGGCTAACCCGAAAACCATCAGCATGGCGAAGAAAAAGATCATCGTGGTGCCATGCATCGTGAACGCCTGATTGAATGCTTCCGCGTCCATGAAGTGATTATTCGGTACTGCTATTTGCGTACGAATCCCCAAAGCCAGGATTCCGCCGAGAACAAAAAACATCCACCCCGCTCCCAGGTACAGGAACCCTAGCTTTTTATGATCGACCGTGAAGATCAGATCCTGAATCCAAGCAGTTAAACTACCGTGCTCATGCCCCGGGGGGGCTGGTCTAAGTTCTGTTCCTATTTCCTTGAGTGTCGCGGGGTCTGCCATAACAGGTCACTTGAGGGTTCGGAGATAAGCCAAAATCGCGTTAACTTGGTTGTCCGAGAGTTGCATGTCCGGCATCAGACAACCCGGTTTTAAGGTCTGCGGATCCTTCAGCCAGCTGCGGAGATTCTGTTCATCGTTGGGCGCCACCCCGGATCCAAGCGTCGCCCGACTGGCGAAATGCGTTAAGTCCGGAGCAAATACGCCGTTGGCTCCAGGTGTACCCTGAATCGTGTGGCACGTCCCGCACGAACTCGCAACAAACTGCTTTCGCCCCTCCTCAGTTTGTGGGTCTGAAACCGGTTTCGCTTTCTGCGTCTCGAGCCATTTCTGATAGACGTCCGGCGTATCCACAATGACGCGAATTAGCATGTTGGCGTGCTGCTGCCCGCAGAGAACGGTACAGTTTCCCAAATAGATGCCTGTCGCATAAGGCTCGATCCACATCGTGTTTCTGTAGTTCGGAACCAACATGGTTTTCCCATTCAACTGGGGCACCCAAAATCCGTGGATCACGTCGGCGGACTCAAGCACCATTTCAGTGGGCACCCGATTTGTGCGGCTACTGAGCGGCACATGAATCTCATTAGCCGTCACAACATCATGTTTAGGATAGCGGACCTCCCACCAGAACCGGTGTCCAATGATGCGAATCTCTTCCGCCGCGGCCGGCATCTGATGATGTTCGATTTCGCCGATCGTGCGGGCAGTGACCAAAACTAACATCACCACGATCAAGATCGGTGGCACCGTCCAGGCCAGCTCAATCGCGGCACTTCCGTAAACCTGCGGCGGTTCTTCGTGGTCGTCTTCCGGACCGCGGCGCCGATAACGAATAATCGCGTAGGTTAGCAGTCCGCCCACGATCAGGAAAATCACGGCACAAACCACCATCACCAAGATTGAGACGGAGTAAAGCGTCTCGGCCGGCGCCGATAGCGGATTAAAAATGTTTTGGACCGCTCGGATCGTTGAATCTTGAGCCTGAGCAACGGGTGCCGATGAAAGGAACCCAACAAATGTCGCGACCGTGAACCCTACGAGCAGCCAGCCTCGTCCTGAGCCACGTGTCGCAAGCGAGTACCTGGTGTATAGATGGTTGAGCACGATACTTGTCCTGCAACTCTTACCCACGCTTCGCTCGCGTAGCAACCAACACCTTGGTATTAACGCGCGCATTTTCTATTTTCATGGTCTGCTCGATCCGTCCATTAGTTTTTCTAATAATCGACAGATTTTTCGGGGGAATTTCCGCTGGCGATGTGTCTAGCAAGTTAATGGTAGATTTGATTTTGTTGGAGGCCATCACTCAAAGGGAGGATTTTCGATCAGCTCAATCGGACAACGGCCGAACCTGACTAGAATCCCGGCGCTCCCGATCAAATCGAAACCGCATCGTCCCATCAGTTTTGTTCGCCATTGCGACCAGTCTTGCTGCCGGCCATCAGCGAGTCCAGGTTGAGCACTCGACCAACGGCATAATGATTCCGGTAACGACCAAATACGATGTCCCACGAATAACGGCCGCCGCGTCCGGCATCGGTGAACCGTACGGATTCAGTTATAGTGTAGCTTCAAAGAACACACGCAAACCTGTGACCCCAAACAGCTTGTTCGAACTCGGATCGATCATCAAGACATTTACCGAAAGCTTAGCCTCTTTTGCGCAACAAGAACGGTAGCGATGAGCTCCTGCTCATCCGAGAAAAGACGAGGGACGAGCTTCCACTCATCTATTTTCTGCGAGAATGGGAGGTCATCGAAACGTCCGCGAATGAGCAGGTCCGCCGTCGCTTCGTTTTGGCGCGTCCTAGGGCTCGCAACTCACCGGCGTATAGAGTTTGGCCGCGACGTAGTCCCGCGGCTGGGAGAGTAGTCGCGAGCTCATCCTTACCGTTCCTCCTACGGTCTGGTTCTTGCACGAACGGTCGCACTGAGGTAATGGACAATTTCTCTAAATTTGGCGGCGCCGGACCTTCCGGCGCTGCTGTTCAAATAAAATGAACCTCGATTTTCGATACTCTAAAGATGGTCTCATTCCAGCCATTATTCGTGAATCAGACACCCCGGGTCGGGTGCTGATGCTCGGCTGGATGAACCGAGATGCTCTGGATCGCACTTTGGAAACCGGGTTTATGCACTTTTGGAGCCGATCCCGCCAAAAGCTTTGGCTGAAAGGAGAGACTAGCGGTCATAAACAAAGGCTCGTCCGCTGGTTTACCGATTGCGATCGTGACACGCTCCTTTTCGAGGTCGAACAAGTGGCCGGGGCGTGTCACACCGGCTACCGGTCTTGCTTCTTCCAGGAGCTAGATTTTCAGGGGCAACCCAAGGAAACCGGAGAAGAGAAGGTTTTCGACCCGGCGGAGGTGTACCAAGAATGACGACCGCGCCACTCAACCCTCCCAAAGAAGCGTTCCTCAAACTTGCGGAGCGCGGGAAGTTAATTCCTGTCTACTCGGAATTCGTAGCCGATTATGAAACTCCAGTTGGAGTTCTCGAAAAAATCGATGACGGCCGGCGAACGTTTCTGTTCGAGTCGGCAGAGACCAGTGATCATGTCGGCAGATATTCTTTTCTGGGGAGCTCGCCGCGGGTCTATTTTGAAAGCCGTGGCTCCAAGATTCGGATCGAAGAAAACGGGACCGTTCGCGAATTCGAGACAGATAGCGATCCGCTAGCTGAGCTTCGAAAGCTGATGGACCGGTATTCTTTTGTTGAATACCCAGGGTTACCCCCATTTGTCGGAGGGGCGGTAGGCTACATTGGGTACGACGTCGTCCGCTTTTTTGAGCCGACGGTGACCCCCTCGCCGCCCGACCAGCTGAATGTTCCGGATTCGGTGTTTATCATCACCGACACTTTCCTCGTATTCGATCATCGGTTCCGGCGACTGAAAATCTTCGCACCCGCCTTCATCGACGAGAGAGGGCCGGACGTCGCCTACGAAGAGGCCGGCGCTAAGATCGCCAAGATTCTGGAGCGACTAGAATCACCGACTCAATCACGGTTGATGAACGCAGCTCAAGTGACGCCTTATCTTTCGCCTCAATCGAACACCAGCCGCGACGAATTCTGTGACATTGTTCGACGTTGTCAGGAACATATCCGTGCCGGAGACGTGTTTCAGATCGTTCCGTCTCAACGGTTCCAGGCGAACTACGATGGCGATCCCATCTCGCTCTACCGCGCTCTGCGCTTCGTGAACCCCTCTCCATATATGTTTTATCTGCGGCTTGAGGAAAACTTCTCGTTAATCGGAAGTTCACCAGAGGTGCATGTGCGGCTTCGCGATCGGAAAGTCGAGATCCGACCCTTAGCAGGGACGCGCCGAAGAGGGGCTACACCGGAGGAAGACCAGGAACTGGCTGCCGATCTATTAAAGGATCCAAAGGAACGCGCCGAGCACCTCATGCTGGTCGACCTGGCGCGCAATGATGTCGGACGGATTTCCGACTTTGGCTCGATCAAGGTTAGTGATTTCATGACCATCGAGCGCTACAGCCACGTCATGCATATCGTTTCCAATATCGAAGGCCAACTGAAGCAGGGTCGCGATGCGGACGATGTTATGCGGGCTACATTTCCGGCTGGGACGGTATCCGGAGCTCCTAAGGTGAGGGCAATGCAGTTGATAAATGAATTCGAGAAAGGGAAAAGAGGCGTTTATTCGGGAGCGGTCGCCTACTTCGGATTCGACGGGAACTTGGATTCCTGCATCGTGCTTCGAACGATCGTTTTGAAGGACGGGATCGCCTTTGCCCAGGCTGGGTGCGGCGTGGTCGCGGATTCGGTCCCGGAATTGGAGTACCAGGAATCCGTCAATAAAGCGATGGCGCTGTTTCGAGCGATAGAAAGGGCCCAAGCCATTATATGATGCTCGTCATCGACAATTACGATTCGTTTACCTACAACCTGGTCCAATATTTTGGCGAGCTTGGAGCGGATCTGGTCGTTAAACGAAACGATCAGGTGACTCTGGACGAGGTAGCGGAGATGCATCCCGACCGGATTTGTATCTCCCCAGGACCGGGAACCCCGCTCGATGCCGGGGTCAGCAACGATCTGATTCTGAAGTTTGGACCTGGCACCCCGATCCTCGGAGTCTGTCTTGGGCACCAGTGTATTGGACATGTTTTCGGGGGTGAAGTAGTCCGAGCGGACCGGATCATGCACGGGAAGACATCGCCGATCGTCCATGAGGGAGACGGCGTTTTCCGGACTCTGCCAAATCCATTCGAGGCCACTCGTTATCATTCTCTGATTGTGCGAAGGGAAAGCCTGCCGCCAGAGTTAGAGATCACCGCCGAAACCGCCCAGGGAGAGATCATGGGCCTTCGTCACCGCCGTTATCCCATTCAAGGGGTTCAATTTCACCCGGAGTCGATTATGACCGGCGTGGGCAAGCAGCTCTTGTTGAACTTTTTGAAGACGTAATAGTCTTCCTTATTTGGTAGGGCGAGGCTCCCGAAACAGCTTAGAAACCCGCGGAGCCGTCATGTGAGGTAGCATCGTTCACCGCCTGGAGGGGAGCCGCTTTGCAACGTATACGGCGACCTCGCGATATCCGTATCAGCGCGCGAGCCGTCGCAAAAATGTCGCAGCAGGCGGCTCCCGCTAATTACCCAGTGCGATGTAGCTCTACGATCCGGGTGTCAGCGAATCGAGGGCCACAAGCGAAGCATCGCGCTGGGTCGTTTGCTTTGTCGAGCGGTCGAGACCGTTCCATTCTAGCAGGCCTCAGAGCAACCAAGCGTCGAGACGTTCCCGGGAGCCGCCTGTTGCGACAGTTTGGGCGGGTACACGCGATTTAACTAAACGCGCCGGGCCTAAGAACAAGTGCCAAAGCGGCTCCCCTCCAAGTCGTTCGCGCTCGGACGCCTAAGCTCTCACCAATTCACCTTTCACCTCTCACTTTTCACGCCTCCAGCGAGGCCGCTGGAGGCACTTTTTAGTCCGGTCGTCCAGAATTTGATCGTTTCGGCCGTACTTTTGTCCAAGCAGTAGTGAATAATTTCGCAATCTTTGGATATATTTGCGTATACATTTAGACGAAAAGAAAGCTGATTGATTGGCCCTTTTTTGATATTGAGAAGGTAAAGGTTATGTCGAAGCTCCAATCACTACGAGAAGCGTTGGCGGTGTCGCCGGCTAACGTTCCGTTGCTGATGCTGTACGCCCAGGCCTGTATCGACGAGCTTAGCTTCGATGAGGCTCGCCGGGCGTATGAGCATGTGGTCGCCCAGGAGCCAGAGCGCGTGGAAGCGAAGCTGGGGATCGCGCAACTGTTACAACTGACGGGCCACATATCGGAGGCAATCGTCCGGACCGAGGCCCTGGTTCAAGCGGATCCGAAGTTAGCCGAGGGCTGGTTGCTACTCAGCCGGCTTGAGCTCGCAGACGGCGACCACCGATCCGCAGCCGAACATTACCAAAAAGCGCTCCAACTGCGGCCGGCCCTTAAAGATAACGCTTTGGAGAAACTGGTCGGGCTTTCGACTCGAGGCGCTGCTACTGCATCCGCCAGCGGCACCGAGAAAAACCGCTGGCCCGAAGACGAAGGTGAGTACGATGACGAGCTTTCTGCGGAGCGGCTTACCGACGAAGTAAGCCGGCCCGGGATCTCGTTTGCTGACGTGGGCGGAATGGAAGAAGTCAAAGAGGAGATCCGGATGAAGATCATTTATCCGCTCCAAAACCGGGACTTGTTCCGCGCTTACGGAAAGAAATTAGGAGGCGGTGTGCTGCTTTATGGGCCTCCCGGCTGCGGCAAGACCCTGATCAGTCAGGCCACGGCTGGCGAGATCCGGTCGAATTTTATCTCGGTTGCCCTCCATCAGATTCTTGATCTCTACATCGGCAATAGTGAGAAGAATCTGCACCAGCTTTTCCAGCTCGCACGCGATCATGCTCCGACAATCCTGTTCTTCGATGAGGTCGATGCCCTGGCTGCCGACCGAAAAGACTTGAGGGAAAGCGGGATGCGAACTCTGATCAACCAATTTCTGGCAGAGATGGATGGCAATGTGGCTAATAACGAGGGAATTCTGATCCTTGGCGCCACCAACGCTCCCTGGCATCTCGACGCAGCGTTCCGCCGGCCCGGCCGGTTTGATCGCATTATCTTTATTCCGCCGCCCGATGAAGATGCTCGGATCGCGATCATCGAGTTAATGGCGAAGGAAAAGCCGGTCGAGCGCCTGGACGTGGCCATGTTGGCGCGTAAGACCAAGGGGTTTTCCGGCGCCGACCTTAAGGCCATGTTCGATATCACGACCGAGCAAGCATTGGCTCGCGCCATGCGAGAAGGCCGCGTGGTCCCGTTAACTACAGAAGATCTTTTGCAAACTGCACGAGATCTGAGACCCTCTGCAAAAGCGTGGTTTGAGAGCGCCAAGAACTATGCGCTCTACGCCAACCAGAGCGGCTTTTACGACGATGTATTATCGTTTCTGAATCTGCGAAAATAGCTGAATCCAATTAGAATCGTCTAACGTCTTTTCCTTAAGCTCGGTAAGATGAATACGGCCCTCCAACGCGCAATGGTGTTGATTGAGCAAGGACGGATATCCGAGGCGGAGCCTTTTCTAAGAGACGCGATCGAGCGTGACCCGCAGAATGCTCGGGCGTTTTTCCTATTGGCCTGTTGCCTGACCAAACGGCCCGAGACTTATCGGGAAGCAGAGCGCGCCATAGACGAAGCCATGCGTTTGCGGCCGAACGATCCTCTAATTCATTGCCAACGTTCCTCGATATTGATCTTACTGCATCGGTCGAAAGAGGCGCTGAACGAGGCTCGAGAAGCGCGCCGGATCGACCCGGGAATTCCTCAACCGTACGCTGCAGAGGGCGCCGCGCTGCTGGCTCTAGGGAGAACCGCCGAGGCGGAATCGGCCGCCCGTCAGGCTCTGGCGATCGATCCTGAATATGAGCCCGCCGGCAATCAGCTTTCCCATGCGTTGCGTTTACAAGGGAAACTCATTGAAAACGAGCAACAAATAAAAGCTCTTTTAGCTCGGAACCCTGAGAACGAACGTACTCATGTTGCCGCCGGATGGTCTGCCCTCCAGCGCGGCAAAGCGCGCGATGCGGAACGGCACTTTTTCGAGGCGCTCAGACTAAGTCCTAATGCTGACTACGCGCGAGAAGGCCTGCTAACCGCGTTTCGCGCGCGTTCCCCGCTGTATCGGATCTATCTTTATTATACCTTGAACCTGGAACGGCTCCGGCGCTATTGGCGCTGGCCGTTTATTCTCGGCTTGCTGTTACTGTCGAGACTGGTTGCCGGGTTGTTCATGGGGGTTTACGCGCCGGTCGGCTGGGCCCTGATCTTACTCTACGTATTGTTCGGCCTCTGGGTATGGGTTGCCAGGAGTGTCGGCAATCTGTTTCTCCTGTTCGATAACTTCGCTCGGCGAGCCCTTCTTCCGTCCGAAAAATGGGAAGCGTGTGTGGTCGGGGGCGGTGTCCTCGTGGGGCTACCCATGTTCGCCGTCGGACTGTGCCATCATGATGTCGCTCTCCTCTTGGGAGTTACATTGCTGGGAAGCGCGTTTCCGATGTCTCTCGTTTTCACCAATCCTTCCCGGTTCGGGCGCATCCTGTTCATGATCTGCGGAAGCTTGGTCTATTTGCTCGGACTTTTAGGGTTGTTCTGTCTCGAATCCGATTTCGACGTTCAAGATACCCTCGCCGCTACCGCTTTTTGCGCCGTGATCCTGCTTTCCGTCAGCACGACATGGTTGGGAAATATCCGGCAGCTGAGGCAAGCGTGATTGGTGAGTAGTGATTAGTGATTGGTAGCGGCGGCGCCCAATTTGGTGGGGCGAGGCTCCCGAAAGACCCAAGGTTTCACCAGGGCCAAGGGCGAACACAAGTAATATGGTGGGTTGGGCCGAAACGCGCGCCGAGCCGTGGCCCAGCGCAAGACCACGGCGCGGCGCGTCGATGGGCGTAGCTCATCAAGTAAATTGGTACCTATCGATTCCCCTACTGAAACCTTGCGGTCTTTCGGGAGCCTCGCCCCACCAAGCAGGGCTGCAGCCCCGCCAATCACCAAGCACTAATCACCAATGACGGCTCCGTCAAACTCCGCCTCGAGAACCACGGCCGCCCTATCCCGGACCTCCTCTAACGATACTTCCCGGTCGAGCTCCAAGCTGAGCGATGTCATCCGGACTCCGGTTAAACCGCATGGGGTAATCGATAAAAACCCGGTTAGATCAGACGATACGTTCAAAGCAAACCCGTGCATGGTGATCCAGCGGCGGACACCGATCCCGATCGAAGCGATCTTGCGATTCTCCACCCAAACTCCGGTTTTCCCGTCGCAGAACGCCGCCTGCACGCCAAAGCTTCCCACTAACCGAATCACAGCCGTTTCAAGCGATCGCAAATAGACGTGGAGATCTTTCCCGCGCTTCTTAAGATCGAGAATCGGGTAGCCAACAAGTTGACCGGGTCCATGGTAGGTAGCCTGCCCGCCGCGATTGATCTCGAAAACCGGGTGAGGCAGATATGAGGTATTGCCCAGGCTCGATTTGTCGAGCCGCCGGCCAATCGTGTAGACCGGCTCGTGTTCGAGCAAAAAGAGCGTTTCTTCGCCGATCCGATCGCACTGCTCCAAAGCTTCGGCCTGTATTTCTAGCCCTTTGGAAAACTCGATTCGACCTAACCAAACTACCTTCATAATCTTCGCGCGGTCTGAAACGAACGCAGCGGCGAATCCTGCATTTGTAAATGGGTTAAGCCGATCGCCAAGGCGTCGGCTGCATCCGATTGAGGGTTCTCGGTCAACCCGAGTAGCGCTCGCACCATGAATCCGACTTGGCTCTTTTGCGCGCTCCCCGTTCCCACGACCGCTTGTTTAACCCGTTTTGGAGGATATTCGAAAATGTTCAGGCCGCGCTGGGCTGCGGCCAGTAACGCAGAACCTCGAGCGGCGCCGAGCGTGACGGCAGTCCTGGAATTTTGTACGAAAATCACGCTCTCGACGGCGCAGACCTCCGGTTGATGCAGATCAATCAAGTCAGATACTTGGCGATGAATCTCAACCAAGCATTGAGCCATCGCCACATCCGCTCGGATTTGGATAACGCCATACGCCAAAGAACGAATCTTTTGCTCCCGCTTTTCGAGGATTGCGAATCCGGAGCTTCTAAGCGCCGGATCCAGAGCTAAAAGCCGCATCGGCTGAAGATATCGCAAGTAGCGCGTGGAGTACAGATAGCGGTTTATCGGCGATCGTCCTCGTCCTCTAAAACATGGATCGTTGACCAGGTGTGTTTTTTCCCAACGCCTGGAGGGGAGCCGCTTTGGCGCGTTATATGACGACCTCACGATATTCGCCTAGGGCGTGTATGGCCTCAAATCTTGGCAAACAGGCGGCTCCCGTGAACGTCTCGACGCTTCGCAGCTCTATCATAAGCCGGGTGTAAACAAATCGAACGCCACGGGGAGATGGGTCGCGTAGAGACGTTCGCGGGAGCCGCCCGTTTTCACACATTTCCGCGGCATCAGCGCGGAGACGAAATATTGCGAGGGTCCCGGAATACACGCCAAAGCGGCTCCCCTCCAGGCGCTGGGCGATCACACGCCTGTTCAACGTGCCAACCCTTTCCGAGTACGAGGGCGCTTTAAATCCATTCTTAGAGATCCGACCAGTGCAGCACAACCTTCCCGGATTGTCCTGATTTCATTAAGGCGAAAGCCTCTTCGAATTCCAGAAACGGAAACCGGTGAGTGATGACGGGTGTT
>DASUWQ010000084.1:0-13590 GCA_036378375.1 Chthoniobacterales bacterium | reverse complement strand
ATTGGAGGGGAGCCGCTTCGGTATGTACAAGTCGGATTTTCGCGCCGATTTGCTTTTGGCGTCCCGCACGTCTGAATGGCGAGGCAGCAGGCGGCTCCCGGGAATGTCTCGACGCGTGCCAGCTCCATCAAACCCTCCGGTTTCCATTTAGACCCACCAGAATCGATGGGTAGTGGTGCACGCTGGGTAGTTTCCGGGAGCCGCTTGCTTTCACGTTCTCAGGTTGCACACGCGCCGTAAGGAATGACGCGAGATCCGTAGGTCGCGGGCTAAAGCGGCTCCCCTCCAATCTGATCCGCGCTCGAACCCAGCGCCTCCTAGATCCTGGATTCTGGCTCCTGACTCCTAGTCATTGCGTTCCTCGCGTTCTTTCGCGGCTATTACTCCGTTCTCTACGAAAACAGCAACTCGTCCGCCGGCTCGATGACCCGTTGGAACTTCGGTTTCTCTGCCAGCTCAGGGTATTCGAATATCTTGCCCTCGTAGTTGCGAATCACGACTTTGTCTTGATCGTGGAACAAGACGTAATCGGGATTGATGGGGACTTTACCGCCGCCTCCAGGGGCATCGATCACAAATTGCGGAATCGCATACCCCGTCGTGTGACCACGTAACGCCTCGATAATATCGATGCCCTTGGCCACCGACGTCCGAAGATGCGAAGAACCGTGAATCAAATCGCACTGATAGAGGTAGTAGGGACGAACCCGGCACCTTAATAGCTTCTGTACCAGTGTCCGCATGACCTGGGGATCATCGTTAACCCCCCTTAAGAGAACGCTTTGGTTACCAAGCGGAACGCCGTGGTTCGCCAATCGTTCCAGCGCGGTTTTAACCTCGGTGGTCAATTCCCGGGGATGATTGACATGGACACTCATCCAGAGCGGATGAAACTGCTGTAACATCTGGCAAAACTCCTCCGTGATCCGCTGGGGAAGAAAAATCGGCACGCGAGTGCCGATCCGGAGAAACTCGATATGGGGAATCTCACGAAGCCGGGTCAGAATCCCCTTCAATTTGTCGTCGGAAAACAGCAGAGCGTCTCCACCAGAAATCAAGACGTCGCGCACTTCGGTATGTGAGCGCAGGTAGGTATAGATTTCCTCAAAGTCGGTGTGTAGCTCCTGTTCGCCAACTCCGCTGACCACGCGGCTGCGAGTGCAGTATCGGCAATAAGACGCGCAACGGTCCGTGACTAAAAAAAGCACTCGGTCGGGGTATCGATGTACCAATCCGCGAACCGGCATGTGAGAATCCTCGCCGCACGGGTCTGCGACTTCCCAAGGCGCGCGTACGGACTCTTCGATTCTCGGAATTACTTGCCTTCGAATCGGGTCCTCCGGATCTTCCGGATCGATCAAGTTGAAAAAGTGTGGAGTAACAGCAAAGGCTAATTTCTGACCGGCTAGCAGCACGCCGGCACGCTCTTCCTTCGTCAGCTGGATTTTCGATTCGAGCGCATCCAGAGACGCCACTCGATTTTTGAGTTGCCACTTCCAGTCATTCCAAAGATCGGCCGGAACATCTGGCCAGTAGCCGGGAGCGTGAGAAGTAAATTGCTGGTTGTTCGATACAACAATGGATTCGGTCATTTCTTGACTAGTTGGTACAAAGTTAAAGTCCGCTCGGTTCTTGTCAATTAAGCCTGCGCCGCGGGGTAAATGGTCCGCGTTTCCCCCGCGGGGCAGGCTATGTGATTTTTCTTATGTAAAAATCGATTTTGCTTAAGGCCTTGGATCCACCGACTGCCATAGCCAGCACCGCTGACAAATGCTATTACGCATTTGTCAGCGGTGCTAGCTGGTGCGATCGGTTCTACTGGCCCGATGGGACCAACTCCGCATTCTCGCTGTATTAAGATGAATTTAGCCATATGAACGTCGCTCGGGTTTTCACGGTGGGTTTCGGTATCGTGAGTGTGGGCTTGCTCCTTGATACGTCTGCCGTTTGCGAGAGCGCCGGGACCAGCGGCCACGATCTGGTTCACCAGTTAAACGAGGCTCTTGAGTCAGTATATGATCACGTTGCTCCCGCCGTTGTCGTGATTGACATCAGCAAAAACGCCAACCCGAGCAATGGAAACAACCCATTCGAAGGCTTCGATTTCTTCCACGGACCCCAAGGTGACGAAGGGGGTGACCAACCCGACCAAAGTGAAGGCTCCGGTTTTATCGTGCGCTCCGACGGCTACATTCTGACGAATAACCATGTTATCGAAGGTGCGGATAAGATTCAGGTAAAACTGAAAGATGGAAGGGTGGTAACGGCTCGGTTGATTGGAACCGACGATCGGACGGATGTTGCCGTCATCAAGATCGATGCGACGAACCTGCCGGTTGTGGATGTCGCGGACAGCGACCAAGTTAAGGTAGGGCAACTGGTTTGTGCGATCGGCACACCGTATAAGTTTGAATACACTTTCACTACCGGAGTGGTTAGCGCGAAGGGTCGCAACGAGTTATTGGCCGACAAGTACGAGGACTACATTCAAACGGACGCCGCGATAAATCCTGGTAACAGCGGAGGTCCGTTGTGCGATATCGACGGTAAGGTGATCGGGATGAACACGCTGATCCACGGTCTGAATCGAGGTCTCGGATTTGCGATCTCCAGCAACCTTTTCAAGCAAGTTAGCGATCAGCTTATTTCGACTGGCAAGATTGTCCGACCCTGGCTGGGCATCATCATTGAATCGCTGAACGGCGAGAATCGAGGCGACCTTTTCAAAGGGGTGGACAAAGGGGTTGTTATCCGAACTGTTCAAGCCGACACGCCGGCTGCCAAAAGCGATCTTCGCCCTGCTGACGTGATCACAGAGGTGGACGGGGTCGGGGTCGGATCCGCGCGGGATCTGCAACGTGAGATCCTCAAAAAGAAAGTGGGTGATCAGGTTAACCTTGGCATTTGGCGAAACGGCAAACGCCTAGTTGTGCCAGTTCGGACTGAGGAATTGCCGGTTGAGCCGAACCGTTTGGCAGGAGCTCAACCCACGCCCACGCAGGCGCCGGTGGCTAACACCAGTTTTGGACTTCAGTTGCAAGAAGTGACCCCGGACCTGAAACGCGATTTGGGTCTGAAAACCGATTCGGGATTGGTCGTCGTAGCGGTCGCGCCGAATAGCCCCGCGGCGATCGCCGATATCCAACCCGGCGATGTGATCACAGAGGTAGGTAAAACGCCGGTTTCATCTCTGGACATGCTCCAGAAGGCGCTCGGAGATCAAAAAAACAAAACCAATCTGTTGCTTTTGCTGGACCGGCGCGGAATAAAGACCTATTCTATTGTTAAATCTGGTAAATAAGTCGTACCCCCAGTTCTCTCTCCTTGTTGCGAAGGCCGAAGTTGGAAAACTTCGGCCTTCCGACTTTCTAACGCAAGGATTTCGCAAGCGAAACCATCGAAATGATTTTTTTCACAACAAGTACGCAAAAGCCACAAAGAGGAGTATTTCTATCTCAGATCTTTGCGGCCTTTGTGGCCTTGCTGTGAAAATAAACTGCGGTGTTGGTCTTTGTAATCTTCGTGACCTTGCTGTGAGATTTCGGCCCATCCTTACGTTGCTAATTTTTTCGATAGAATCGATATGCGAGACGGTGCCTCAGAACGTACAAGACCTAAGCTGCGACGATCGCGGATCAGTGAATTAGGTCGCTCCCAGAGATTGCGGATAATCCATCTACTAAAGAAGACTAGAGGGCTGGCAGTTACGGAAATAGCGAGTCGTCTAGGTCTGAGCTATATGGGCGCCAAACAACATTGCGCCGAATTGGAAAAACAGGGGGTAGTTGATACCTGGCGCCGGCCCAAACCGGTTGGACGCCCCGAGTTAGTCTATCGATTGACACCAAAGGCCAGCGTGTTCTTCCCGGCTCAGACAAACGTGAGCACTATCGATATTTTAAATGCGGCACGGCAACTATTTGGGGCAACGGCCTCGGACAAGCTGTTGCTTGCTCTCTTCAGAAAGAAGGCCGAGACCTACGCGCACAATCTGCGCGGCGATACCCGAGAGGCCAAAGCGGAATCCCTCGCTCGTCTACGCGATTTGGAAGGGCATCTCTCTGAAGTGGTCAAAGTCCCCGATCTGATGATCCAGGAATACCATTCTCCGATTCTGGATCTGGTCGATGCTTTTCCACTGGTCAGACGATTGGAAAAAGAAATGTTCGAAACACTTCTGGGGGCTTCCGTCGAGCGCCACGAAGAACGGGCCTCCGGCTTGTATCTTTGTACGTTCTTAATTACCTGAGCGACAACCAATCACTTCGTTCTCGTACTCGTCGTGTCCTCCTCCTCGATTTGCGCGGGTCGCAGTGGGTTACAGTCGAGAGGCACCCGATAAAGTCTGCCACGGATGGGACTGATGGGACCTATGGGACTAATGTGAGCCGCCGACTCGCCGTTTCGCCCATTCGCCAGTGTCTACCTTTCACTTTTCACCTCTCACCTTTCACTAATCACTCATTCTGTCGTCGTCGCCCCATTCTCACCCGCCAACGGCCCTCGACGCTTGTAGAAATCATATCGGGCCAAAATCGTTCGCACATAATGCGCGGTGGACGGAAAATCGATACTGTCTTCAAAGGCCTCTGCGCTGAGCGGCTGTTTAGTTCGTTGTAAGGCAACCCGGATCCAACGATCTACCCGGCTCTTACCGGCGTTGTATTCGGCCAATGCAAACGGAACCGGTTCCGTTTGCGAGTTCCATCGTTGTAACGCCTTGCTCAAGTACCAGCAGCCAATCTCCAAATTGACCTCAGGATTGAACAATTGGTTCGGTTCGAAATTAGTGACCGAATTTGATTTAGCCCAATCACGCGCGGCGATCTCCGAGACTTGCATAAGCCCCCTCTCGCTGTTTTTGCCGATCATATCGGTTTGAAACCGGCTCTCGCGCCACACCACGGCTTTAACCAGACGCGGATCCAAGAGATGTTCGTTGGCGATCTGAGTTATCAGGCTATCGTACCTTTTATAGTCGCTCCAATTCTTAAGCTCACGAAATACGTAAAACGGATCTTTCGTGCGCAGAACCAAGTATCCGACCGCCGCTATTCCCGACAAAAATAATACCAGGGCCAGTTTGAGTAACCAACTAACCAGCAACCTGGGCAGACGCCCGATTTGACTTCGTTCTGACCTGGACGCCATTGCTAAAGAAACGATGCCGCTCTATGCGCGGGTGGTCACGGATGACCCAACCAACAAAGAACTAGATTATCTCGTCCCACCACCGTGGGAAAGCAAGGTCCATGTCGGCTCCAGGGTCAACGTGCCTTTGCGATCGAGAAACAGTTTTGCCACCGTGGTTGAATTGGTCGCTGAATCTACGGCACCCGGAATCAAGGCGGTGACCGGCCTGGTTTCCGAGGAGCCAGTCCTGGACCCCAGGATGCTACAGCTCGCACGGTGGATGGCAGACTACTACTCTTGTCCGTTAGACGTCGCGGTCCGCTGTACCTTACCCCAAGTGATCCGATCGGGCGGATTCAAACGCGAACGTTGGCTATCGGTTACTCTTCCCCCGGACCAGAACATTTTAGAACAAATCAAGGTGCGGGCTCCGCGCCAGGCGGAAGTTCTTGAAGTAGCCTTGCAGTTCACCGGTCCGATCCGGTGGGCTGAGCTAGTTGAAGCCGCCGCGACCAGCGATCGCACCATCAAACACTTGGTGAACCAGGGTTGGTTGACCTTGCAAATGCTGAATGCCGAACGTGATCCATCCCAAGGCGAAGAGTATGTGTCCACTGCTCCGCTGCGGTTGAATCCAGGCCAGCTCAGCATTCTGACGATGTTGAACGAGGCAATCGATCGAGGCAAAACGAAGCCAACTTTGCTCCACGGGATCACCGGTAGCGGCAAGACCGAAATCTATCTTCAGGCCATCCAGCATTGTCTCGACCTGGGACGCGGCGCCTTAGTGTTAGTACCTGAAATCTCACTGACGCCGCAGACGGTGGAACGGTTCAAGTCCAGGTTTGCTCGTGAGCTGATCGCGGTTTTGCACAGCCATTTGTCCGCCGGTGAGC
Organism: Chthoniobacterales bacterium; assembly: GCA_036378375.1. GTDB lineage: Bacteria > Verrucomicrobiota > Verrucomicrobiia > Chthoniobacterales > JAFAMB01 > JAFAVN01. Next base: position 7,561 of record DASUWQ010000084.1, on the reverse strand, counting down.
GACACGACGAATGGCATCGATTGCGAAGAGGCGACGCGCGGGTCGCCATCGGCGCGCGCAGCGCCGTGTTTGCGCCCGTAAAAGACCTCGCCCTCATCGTGGTGGATGAGGAACATGAGAACTCCTACAAACAGGAGGAGACGCCCCGCTATCATGCCCGGGACCTGGCGGTCGTACGCGGCCACATCGAAGGTTGCGCGGTCTTGCTTGGCTCGGCCACCCCCTCACTGGAAAGTTATCACAATGCTCGCAACGGGAAGTATGAGCTGGCTCGTTTAACCGCCCGGGTTGACGATCGGCAACTCCCCCTGATTCGAGTAATCGACCTTCGCCAGGAGTTCGCCAAGAGCAAACATCCGTCGATCCTTTCCCGCCGTTTAACCCAGGCCATCGAGGATCGTCTGCAAAAGCGCGAACAATCGATCCTGTTCCTTAACCGGCGCGGCTTCGCCTCTTCGTTACTTTGCTCTAAATGCGGGTACGTGTGCGAATGTGCTAACTGCAGCATCCCATTAACCTTTCATCTCGCCGAAAGTCGTCTCAAATGCCATCTCTGCGGCTATCAAGCAGTAGCGCCAAAGAAATGTCCGGGCTGTGGCGACCCTGGCATTCGCTACAGCGGATATGGAACCGAGAAGGTCATCGAATTGGTGGAGAAGCTGTTTCCTACAGCGCATGCCGCTCGTATGGACGCAGACTCTATGTCCCGAAAAGATGCTTATCGAACCACACTCGGCGCATTTCGCAGCGGAAAAATCGATATCCTGATCGGTACGCAAATGATCGCCAAAGGATTGGATTTTCCTAATGTAACTTTGGTTGGGATTATCAACGCCGATATCGGACTTCACATCCCGGACTTCCGAGCCGGCGAACGTACCTTTCAATTACTGACCCAGGTAGCTGGGCGGGCCGGTCGAGGTGAGACCCCGGGTGAGGTTTTCGTGCAGACGGCCACACCATTCAGCCCTTCGATCCAGTTCGCCCGGCACCATGATTTCGATGGTTTTTGGGACCAAGAACGCGAATTCCGTGAACGCTGCGACTATCCGCCGTTTAATCATCTCGTTTTGATCCAGGTAAAATCCGAACACCAACGGTTAGCAGAATTCACGGCGGAGACGCTCCACCGCCGTTTCAGCGAGAAGGTTGACTCATCGGTCACGCTCCACCCTGTTGTCCCCGCCCAGATCGAACGGGTAAAAGGGTTTTACCGGTTCCAGATCCTGCTGCGTACCCGAGCTATCCTCCGGCTCTCGAGAACGATCCGAGAAGTGATGGATAGCCTTTCTTTTCCAGACGAGGTTCAGGTGAGCGTGGATGTGGATCCGTACCATCTGCTATAGGATGCGCCACAAGGCGCCTCGTCCTCGTACTCGTCGTCGATTTCGATCGGATCTGATCTGAACTACGCTCGCCCCAACCGCAGCGATTCATATTAGTCCTATAGGTCCCATAGGTCCTATTCGTGCAACGCTCTATGGCTGCTCCCGCGAAGTGACCGTCACCAACGCCGCACGCCCAGATCGAGGACGAGGACGACGACGAGTACGAGCACGAAACCCAAGCAGCCTACGCATCCCCTGAATCCCAGGACCTCAAATATTCGTAAGAATAAATCCCCGAACTATGGCCGTCAGCCCATACCGGCTGGAGCGCGTAACCACCGATCGGACCGCACGACTTCAACACGAAACTGTCGGGAACTAACGTCGGCGAACCACCGTATTGATGGCCTAACAGATCTTTTTCTCCCGCACAAACCGCACACGGACAGTGCCGCCGCAGGTCCTCCAGACGAATGTATGTCTCGACGCCATCTTTCCAGCGAATGGCTAGTTCTTCTCCGATGATTGCAAACGACTCTAAAGCCAATGTGCTCGCCATAACAAGTTCACGGTTCACAGTTCTCGGTTCACCGTTCGCCGTTGTTTCTCCATGCAACGAAAGCAGCCTATGGCCCGGCGTGTGAACCGTGAACTGCGAACGGTGAACTGTGAACTCCAACCGGTCAACTGTCTCGCCGATTGACGGCGCGAAAGTTCCGGCTTACGTGATCCGAATGAGCACCAGTTATTTCGCCGGCTGCACGGTTCTGGTCACCGGCGCTTCGGCAGGAATTGGCCGCGAGTTCGCTCGCCAGCTGGCTCCAGTGGTGGGTACTATGATCCTGGTTGCTCGCCGGTCCGAGCGTTTGGAAGCTCTTGAGCTGGAATTGAAGGTCATTAACCCCGATTTGGAAGTTTTCTATCGTGCTCTCGACCTTCGGAACCATGACGATCTTGCGAAGTTCTGTAACTGGCTCGAGGAAAGCGGATTAGCCGTCGACCTCCTGATCAATAACGCCGGTCTGGGGGACAGGGGTCGCTTTATCGATAGCGACTGGGACAAAGTGAACGCGATGCTTCGCGTCAATATCGATGCTTTGACTTACCTGACTTACCGAATCCTTCCATCCATGCGGAAATCCGGGTGTGGCGCCATTTTGAATGTTAGTTCGGTGGCCGGTTTTGCTCCGGTGCCAACTATCGCCGTTTACGCCGCGACCAAAGCCTACGTCACGAGTTTCAGCGAAGCTCTAAGAGCGGAGCTGCGGTCATCTAATATTTCCGTCACGGTACTTTGTCCTGGACCGGTCCTGACCGAATTCGACTCCGTGGCCGCCCGCTCCGGCGCCGATCGACGCACGACGCCCGATTTCGTGACTATCCCGGTACAACGAGTGGTCCAAGAAGCACTGGCCAGCGTCGCGCGAGACCGTCCGCGTTTAGTTCCGGGGATCGTGCTGCAAATGATAGTAACGCTAGTGCTATTCGTCCCAATGTTTCTCAAACGATTGATCTACGATCTACAGCTCCGGCGAGAAGGTGCGCCGAGATCGAATCTTCGCTCAGATCTGGGTGCAAAAATGCACTCCCACATTTAATGCTGTTTAGTGACTGCTTACTATTATATCTTTTTTGGGATCGTCTGTATCCTGGGAGGCGCATTAGGGTATGCGCGAGCTCGCAGCAAAGCTTCTATTATCGCCGGAGGCGTCTCCGGAGCACTCTTAATCTTGGCCGGCATTCTGGCCAGAGGGTTCGTTCCATACGCGATCGGCATTGTCGTTAGTGTCTTACTCTTGGCTCATTTTGGTCGTTCATTCGTGGCCAGTAGAAAGCCGATGCCCGCCGTCCCCATGATTCTGCTGAGTCTAGTGTGCATCGCTTTGACCGTGCGACATTTAATCCATTAATAGAAGGTCCATGCGGTTTCTCACCGAACGTCATCAACGCCGGGAAAGATGACTCCGTTCGACATCGACCTCGTTACTCGTGCTCGTTCTCGTCGTCGTCCTCGTCCTCGAAGACGCTCGCGCGACAATGCAGTACTAAAGTGTCGGAGTATTGGTACACTGGCAGGGCCACTCTTCCTGACCTGTATCCTCCTCGCTGGGTGCCCGGGCCCAAAATTCAATTCGCCGCCTTCTGTCACCCCATCACCTACCCCAACTCCTACCGTTACCTCGTCTCCTACCGCCGCCCCGACCCCGCCGCCAACACCATTGCCGGAGGCGATAATTCCTTACTCACACAAAGACGTTGCTCGTCTTTTTAGCGGAGTCGAAGTGCATTCCCAGGTGGAATCCGGGATTGGAGATATCGCTTCCGTTGAACGCCGGGCGCTTGATTCTTACGTGCTCGATTTACAAGTCCACCTACGAGTTCCGAAAGCCGCGCAAACCATCGCCGAGCTCAGTGAACCGGATCCGTCCTTACCCACGGTTTTACCCGGATTGGCCGCAATGTTGCCGACCAGCAAAGTCTCAGACTTCTATTACGGTCTCTATCAGTTGAAGGTAGAGTCTGTAGGGCGCGAGCTTGGGCGACTGGAACAGCTCCTGTCGAAACACAATTTCTTTGATTGCAACACCATCCTAGAAATGACAAACCCCCAGTCCGCGCGCAAAGTGTTGCTCATCCAAAGCGACATGGATGTCAACGCGGACGGTTCCGACTCCGATCGCACGTCGGAGGTTGACGGTTCTTCAACCAATTTCCAGCCCTACACTAGCTACCGGTGGCCAAAGCGAACGGACCAACCGAGCGTATTCTTGGGCGATGCCCAGATTAAGCTAAAGCAGGTAGAAACGGAGCTTTCTCTGAAAAACACGTCGGTAGACCGGAAGAAGGCTTTACACGAACAGGTCGAAGAGCTGCAGCGGGAAATCGGCGATTTGAAACATTTCAGTTTTCTTATTTCCAAAGCGGACCCTTTCGTTGTCTTGCCTGGTTTCATCCTCCGGCAGGCCAATCACGCGTTTTTACCGAAGCTTGGCGATTATGTGGTGGTAATCTACGGCGACAAACTCTACCCGGCACTTTTAGGGGATGTCGGTCCCTCTTATAAGATCGGAGAAGCGTCGCTGCGCCTGGCGACCCAGTTAGATCCTCGCGCAAACGCCTACAATCGTCCGGCATCAAACCTGAACGTCACCTATTTGGTTTTCCCGGCAACCGCAGATCCGACCCCAGGCCCACCGGATCTAAAGAAAATGCGAGATCGTTGCGAAACGCTGTTAAACGAGATTGGCGGTACTTCCGGGCAACTGTGGGAATGGACGGATATTCTCGCGACCCCGACCCCATCTCCGACACCGACCGCCAGCCCAACCCCGAGCGCAACCGCTAGCCCGGCCGCGACTGGTTCGGCGTCTGCCTCCGTCAGTCCGACACCGTCTGCGACATCTAGCCCGTCACCGACACCAACTCCCTCCCCGACACCGGCATCGCCCACCCCTAGCCCTTCACCTAAGCCAACTAAAGCTTCTGCCCATGAGACGCCGCACCGGCATCATCATGAGGACGCGGAAAGCAGGGGCGATTAGGTGCGGTAGGGATGAGCTCCCGCTCATCCGCTAAAGTGCGAGGGCCCTGTGGCCGACAGCTTAGCTCCGTAGGAGCGAAATCTTTATAGCCTCCGGCGTCCAAAAAGACGAAAGCTCCGTAGGAGCGGCATATCATTGTGATAGGGAATGCAGCTTTGCGAGTGGCGATCGAAGCAAGGCCAACCTTCGGCGATGGTAGTTTCTTCGTCGGGCGGAAGCGTCATGTCCTTGCGTTCCGCTTTCCCATCTAGATTTCGCTCCTACGGAGCTAAGCTGTCGGCCACGGGTCCCTCGAACTTTAGCGGATGAGCGGGAGCTCATCCCTACCGGACCAGATCAACCCATCACCCCAAAAAACCCATCGACAGATTTATAGTAATTCTGTATGTTACATACGCATATGCAGAGCTGTCGATTTGCATTTGCTGTTCATGTCATGGCCGTTCTGGCCAACGAAGACAAATGCGCCTCGTCTGCCAGCTTGGCCGAAACGGTTAACACCAACCCGGTTGTTATCCGTCGTTTGTTAATTGATCTCCAGAATGCCGGGCTGATCCGGACTTCGCGGGGTCCGCAAGGGGGTGCCGTCCTGGCAAAACCTGCCAAGAGCATTTCGCTTTGGCAGATTCATTCGGCAGTTGAATCACGCGAAATGTTTGGGCAACACCCCAATCCGCCGTCACCAGACTGTCCGGTCGGTCAAGGAATTGGGAAGGTGCTTGGGTATGTTGAGAGACGAGCCAACCGATCGTTCTCTCGCGAGCTGCAAATGATCTCCTTAGCGGACGTGGTGAGACGGCTGCATCGCGCCTGAGTCGTCGGCAAACGCTAGAGATTGGTAAAAGCAACCCAACCTCCGTGCCGGCCTCACCACGTCCGCTACTACAGGAGAATAACCCGGCTAACGCCGGATCATTCTCCTGTTAATTGATAATGGAGAGGAAGGATTAAATAGATCGCCTCAAAGACGAGCCGCCAGACAAAAGTGCAACTTTTGTCTGGCGGCCATAGCCTGCGTTGTCCGTAAAGGCATGCGCCTTTACGGACAACGCAGGCTCTTGATTTGTAATCGATACGATTACATATTCCTGGCCAATAAGGGAAGTATTATGCTTGTAAAACCTTTTTATTCGCAGACCCTCGCATCTGGACACAATAACGCGGAACCACGGGCAACTCAGGTGGACGGTTCCGGCGATGATTCGCTGCTCGACTCGTATTCCAGAACCATTAGCTCGGTAGTTGCCCAGGTTGCTCCGGCCGTCGTCAATATTCGAGTTCAGACCGGACGCCGCGGCGAAGGGAATGGAAGCGGATTTTTTATCGCGCCCGATGGTTTCATTTTAACCAACAGCCACGTTGTGCACGGGGCGCAGAAGATAGAAGTGACCTTAGCGGATGCTCGCACATTTGCCGCCAACCTGATCGGTGAAGACCCGGATACAGATCTCGCTGTTCTCCGAATTGGAGCCAACCAGCTCCCTAATCTCGAGTTCGCAGATTCGAAGAAGCTACGGGCCGGTCAGATCGCGGTGGCGATCGGGAGCCCTTATGGTTTTCAACAAAGTGTTACGGCTGGCGTAGTCAGTGCACTCGGTCGCTCGATGCGAGCTCAATCGGGCCGGCTCATGGACGATATTCTGCAGACAGATGCCGCGCTTAACCCGGGCAATTCCGGGGGGCCACTGGTTAACTCACGCGGGCAGGTAATCGGCGTTAATACAGCGGTGATTCTACCGGCCCAAGGGCTCTGCTTTGCTATCGCGGCAAATACCGCGCAGCTGGTTGCCGGATGGCTGATCAAGGACGGCAAGATCCGCCGTAGCTATCTCGGCCTAGGCGGTCAGACGGTGCCGTTACATCCGAGAATTACTCGGTTTCATCGCCTGGACCAGGAATCGGGTGTATTAATTGCCAGCATCGAGCCGGGTGGCCCAATGGATCTATCCGGTCTGCGGGAAGGCGATATAATTATCTCCTTCAAAGCTGCTCGAGTGAGTTCTATCGATGATCTGCACCGTTTTCTGGTAGGCAGCGAAATCGGACAAAGATCGGTGCTGACAGTCGTCCGCGGCACGGAGATATTGGACTTCTTGGTGACACCGAGGGAGCTGCCGGCACGGGACTGAAGCGGGGTCGAAGGAGCCGGGAGCCATAATTCAGGAGACGTGACCGCACAGGGGTATACAGGCGAATGGAGGGGAGCCAGACTTCGCCCCATCGTTTAGACTCCGGGAGGCTTCGTCGGGCCAAGCCGCTTTGGAACGTGCCTAAGGATCTCCCGCTATTCTTTCCGGAGCGAGGAAGGCCGAAAAAGGTGTTCAACAGGCGGCTCCCGGAAGTTACCGCACGCGACCTTTTGCCCAGCGTACCGTTCAGAGATTCTTCATCCGCGTAAGGTGTCGTTAGCCTAACACGCGTTGAAACGTTCGCGGGAGCCGCGTGTTAAGCGCAAATTTCGGTCTTCCACAGCCGAGACAAATATGGCGGGGTTTTTAGGCACGATCTAAAGCGGCTCCCCTCCAGTTGAACGCTCGCCCCACCGCAATCCTCCTGGCTCCTGGATTCTGGCTCCTGACTCCTTCGCTTGAACTCCTTTAACTCCTACCACAGAGTTGGGCCTATGAAGATCTCGATTGGCTCTGATCATGCCGGGTTTCGCTATAAAGAGAAAATTAAAGCAATGCTCAA
>DASUWQ010000083.1:0-9565 GCA_036378375.1 Chthoniobacterales bacterium | reverse complement strand
CTTTGGTTGCCTGGGACCGATCACGCCGGGATTGCGACCCAAACGGTCGTGGAACGGCAGCTGCGGAAAGAAGGAAAGACCCGCTTTGACGTTGGCCGAGATGAATTGATCAAGCGGATCTGGGAATGGAAAGAACTGCATGGCGGAATCATTATCGAGCAGCTTAAGAAGCTTGGCTGTTCCTGTGACTGGGCCAGGGAACGATTCACCATGGACGCGGACTATACCCGCGAAGTCCGAGCCACCTTCGTCGATCTCTATAATAAGGGCCGGATTTATCGGGGAAAACGGATGGTAAATTGGGACCCGGGTTCGTTGACCGCTTTATCCGACGAAGAAGTGGAGCCGACTCTGGTCAAAGGGTTTCTGTATGTGATGCGCTACGAAATTGTCGAGTTGCCCGGGCAATTTCTTGAAATCGCGACCACCCGCCCAGAGACCTTGATGGGTGACACTGGTGTTGCGGTTAATCCGCGGGATAACCGGTATGCGCACCTGATTGGGAAACATTGCTGGCGGCCGTTTCCTCGAGCCGAGATCCCGATCGTCGGAGACGACGCCATTGATATTGAATTCGGGACCGGGGTTTTGAAAGTCACCCCGGCGCACGACAAAGTCGACTTTGACATTGGTCAACGCCACGGACTTGAGATAATCGATGTGCTCAATCCGGACGGCACCCTGAATGAGCTGGCCGGGGCGGATTTTGTTGGTGTGGATCGGTTTGAGGCCCGAAAGTTAGCCGTTGAGAAGCTCTTAGATCTCGGGTTGCTGGTCCGAGAGGAACCGTATGATCACACTGTCGGTTATAGCGAGCGGGCTAAAGTTCCGATTGAGCCAAGACTCAGCGAACAATGGTTTCTTCGTTATCCCCAGGTTGAACGAACCCTGGAAGCAGTGAGGTCAGGCGAGATCCGCCTGCGTCCTGAACGTTGGGTTAAGAATCTCGAACACTGGATCGAGAATATCCAGGATTGGTGTATCAGCCGCCAGGTCTGGTGGGGTCATAGAATTCCGGTTTGGTATCACCGGAGCGAACCCGGCCGGCTCCACGTTGCAACGGAGCCACCTCCGGATCCGGAGAATTGGGAGCAAGATCCGGATGTGTTGGATACTTGGTTTTCATCGTGGCTCTGGCCGTTTGCCACCATGACGCCAAGCATGAGACAACGGTTTTATCCTACCAAGGATCTGGTGACCGGTCCGGACATCATCTTTCTTTGGGTGGCCCGAATGATCATGGCCGGCTTTGAGTTCCAAGGCCAGCGACCATTTGCGGATGTGTTCTTTACCGGGATCATTCGGGATTCGCAGGGCCGCAAAATGTCCAAGAGTCTCGGGAATTCACCCGATCCCTTGGAGTTAATCGCCAAATACGGAGCTGACGGGCTTCGGTTCGGCCTTCTGCGGATTGCGCCGCATGGCCAAGATATCCGATTCGACGAGAAGCAAATCGAGGAGGGACGAAACTTTGCGAACAAGCTCTGGAATGCGTTTCGCTTTCGCCAACTCCAGGGGGCCAGCGCCGATGAGCAACCGGATGTGTCGAGTCTCTCGCCTTATTCCGTCAAAATTCTTTCTCAACTCAATCAGGCGGTTGACCGAATCGAACGAGGCTACGCTGAGTACCTGTTTACGGATATTGTCCAGACTCTATACGACTTTTTTTGGAGCGACTTTTGCGATTGGTACCTGGAGGCGGCGAAAACGGAATTGCAAAACGAACAAGAGCGCACGGGCACCCTTTGGGTTATGGACCGGGTGCTCTCGGCTGTCATTCGATTGCTCCATCCCTTTATGCCGCATATCACGGAGGAGCTCTGGCAGCGGATGGGTTACGGCTCCGGCAGTATCCAATTTGCGTCGGTTGCAGATCTGCGGGTTGATCTGCCGCCAGCCGGCGACGCTGTGCGGTTTGCTACCGCGATCTACGAAGCAACCTCGATTACCCGAAATCTGCGGGCAGAATACCGGATTGCGTCGAATAAAAAGATCCGGATCGTTTTGAAACCCGAACTCACTGGGGATTTCACTGTGTTCGGCCGTCTTTGCGGAGCAGATCCTCTTGAAGCGATGCCTGACTATCAAGCAGCTCGGGGTGAACCGGTCGCCATTACCCCAATTGGGCAAGTGTTCTTGCCTTTGGAAGGCTCTGTGGATCTGGATGCGGAAAAACAGCGTCTGACGCGCGAAATCGCAAAGTTAGAGGAAGAACTTGAGACGGTGCGTAAGAAGCTGGCCAACGAGAACTTCGTGAATAGAGCCCCGGCCGCGGTTGTGGAAGAGCACCGCAAACGAGAGACGTCCTTTCTAGGTCGACTAGAACAGCTCCGCGACCGCCTGGGTTCAATGGCCGAATGAACGTAAGACAAGCTTTCTCCCGGAGATTAACGCAGATAGACGCAGATTTAAGAGAGGCAATGCCAAGTTTCGTTTGCTACAGTTGTTTTAGGGAATTCAATCTGCGTAAATCTGTGTCCATCTGCGGTTGAGTTTCCGCCTGACTGATGGCTCAACATCTCGAAAAAATCTTGGCTCACGCCGAGCGACAACTTGTTTCCGAAGGCAAGGAGCGGCTTCGAGAAAGACTGAACCTCTACAAGAAGTTCCTTAAGCTCGAAGAGCATCGGCTCCGGTTGAAGCACTACTCGGGAGTCGGGGGACTGGAAGTAGTGCATGATCGAGCCACCCTGCTCGACGTTGTACTCAGGCATCTGTTCGACGGGGCGGTGGAGTTTTCACCGTTTGCGACCCAAACGCCTCCAGTCGCTCTGGTGGCTATCGGGGGATACGGCCGAGGCGAGCTGAATCCGTATAGCGACGTCGATATCTTGTTTTTGCATGACACCGGGAAGCTGCAACCCGATGCCGCAGAGGTCATCGAGCAGGTCCTTTACATGTTATGGGACGTAGGGTTTAAGGTCGGACACGCGACTCGATCGATTGAGGAGGCTAACCGGCTGGCTAACTCCGATGTTCTCACCAAAACGTCGCTGCTGGAATCCCGGTTTCTGTCGGGCAACCGGAATCTCTATGCAAAGTTTCGCCGTGACTTCTTCGAGCATTGCGTTCGCGGACAGGTAAGCGCTTACCTCACCTGGCGTTTGGCTAATCAGGAAGAGCGTCATCGCAAATATGGCGGCTCGGTTTTTATGCTCGAGCCCAACGTCAAGAGCGGCTGCGGCGGGCTACGCGATTACCAGAACATGCAGTGGATCTGCTATTTCCGGGACGGCGTGATGAGCACCTCAAAATTGGTAGAGCGGAAGTACATTGCTGAAAGCGATCGGCGGGCGATTGACCGGGCTTACGATTTTCTTCAACGAGTTAGAACGGAGCTGCACTACATCAACAAGAGACCGGCCGACGTGCTGACGCTCTTTCTGCAGGGGCAAGTCGCGAACCATTTTAATTACCCTCAGAAAACGGTGGTGCGTAGAAGTGAGGCCTTTATGCGGGACTATTTTCAGCACGCCCGCACGATTTACCTGACGACCACCCGGATTACCGAGCGGTTTCTTCTGCCGGAGAGTACGCCGAAAGACACGCGTCCGATCTTTGGCTTCTTAGCGAAACGAAAACTCAAGACCGAGCATTTCGACGGATTTTATAGTCAAAACGGGCTTATCTATTTCGAGAACCGGGACGTTTTTAAGGAAGATCCATTCAGGTTGTTGCGAGTTTTTCTGCACGCCCAACAACGGGAACTGGACCTGAGCCCGGAATTAGAACAATTGATTCGGCGCAGGACCCGGCTGATCAATCGAACCTTCCAGTACGCGCGAGCAGCCCGGGAGACTTTTCAAGCGATCCTTTCCCGCAAGGGTCAGGTAGGCCGCATCTTACGGATGATGCATGAGGTCGACGTGTTGGGGCGATATTTCCCGGAATTCGGCGAGATTACCTGCTTGGTACAGCACGAATTCTTCCATCGCTACACGGTGGACGAGCATACCTTGCAATGTATCGAGAAGTTGGATGAGTTAATTGACACCACCGACCCCAAGCTAGCCGATTACCAAGTTCTGTTTAGGGCATTGGAGGATCCATTTGTCCTCTATTTGGCTTTGTTGTTACACGATACGGGGAAAGCGGCCGGCGCCCGCCACCATTCTGAGGCCAGTGCCCTGAACGCGCAGAAGGTGGCCGCTCGACTTCAACTCTCGCCTGAACGACGAAGCCGGCTCATTTTGCTGGTCGATCATCACCTCACGTTGTCCGAGATCGCTCAACGAAGAAATATCGAGGACCCCGCCACCATTGCCGCGTTTGCTGAGAATGTGCGGAACCAGGTCAATCTGGATCACTTGATGTTGTTAACCCTGGCTGATGGCCAAGGTACCAGCGGACAGAATTGGTCGGATTGGAAAGAGACTCTGGTTTGGCAACTGTATAACGCGGCTTCGAGCTATCTACGGGATGAAGAGGCATTCTTCAGACAGGCACGCATTGAGCGAGAAGATCTGCGACAGGCGGTGTGCAAACGAATGGCCCGCGATTTTGGAGAAGAGATCGCGGTTCATTTCGAGTCGATGCCCGAACGATACTTTCAGAGTACGCACGTTAACGACATTATCGGACACATCCGGTTGGTTCGAACCTGGTTAGAAGCCCGGTATAACGATCCGGCCGCAGCGTTGAGTGCCGCCATTCGCTGGCAGGATAAACCGGATCAGGGTCATAGCGAGGTATGGATCTGTACTTGGGATCGGGTGGCTTTGATGGCGAAAATAGCCGGCTCATTTGCTACTGCCTCGGTCAATATTTTGAGCGCGGATGCTTATACTCGCGATGACGATATTATGTTGGGAGTTTTTCGCGTTTGTGACCCGAACTTTCAGCCTGTTACCGATGAATCCGAACGGCATCAGGTAGAATCGGTTTTGCGTCTAGCACTCAGCGTACCCGAGTTCGACTTTGGTCCGCTTTTACAGAGGGCCCGGCGGCGACCGGTCTATCAAGTAAGCGCGGAGATCGAACTTCCAACTAAGCTGACCATTTCGAACGAAGTACACCCGGCGTATACCGTGATCGATCTTCAGACCGCGGACCGGATGGGATTGTTGTATGATGTGCTTCGTTGTTTTGCGTCGGTTCAAATGAATATCGCTCACTCCAGAATTGCCACGGAGAAAGGCGCTGCCTTCGACAGCTTTTATGTGAATGACGCTGAAGGTAGAAAATTAAGCAGTCAATCGCTGATTGCCCAGCTTCGTGCCAGCCTATTAACAGCGGCCACCGGGGTTAAGATAGAGCGAACGCCGAGATCGTCGTGATCGCCGCGTGCCGGTGTTTCTCATGAATCCCTTGCGGTTCTTCTACCACTTAGTGGTTCGGGATGCACTCCGTCATCCCATTCTCACTTCGATCAATATTCTTAGTGTCGCCTTAGGGGTGGCTGTCTACTTGGCTATTCAGGTTACTAACTACAGCGCCAATCGGGCATTGGCGGCAAGTGTCGACGTAATCGCGGGTCGAGCTAATCTGGAAGCAGAAGGGGAGATCGATGACGCAATATTTCCGGAGCTAAAGAAAGTTCCTGGTTGCGTGGCGGCGACGCCTCTGCTGGAAAAGATCGTCACTCTCCCCGACTATCAAGGCGAGTATTTGCATCTGCTAGGTGTCGATCCGTTCACCGATAGCGAATTCCGCACCTTTGAGGTTAAGAAACTTGGCAGTCAAAAAATGGACAGCAGCCGCTGGTTCAGTGACCCGAGCGCGGTTGCGGTGACGAAGCAATTTGCTCAATCGCATCACCTCGACGCTGGCAGCACATTTCGGGTGCGCCTGGGTGAGACAGTGAAATCGCTGACGGTGGCGTTTCTGTTAGATGCACCGGAAGGCGATTCTCATCTGGCTGCCATGGATATCGGTTGGCTGCAAGAGTTGTCTGGCGATGCTGGTAAACTGACGTCGGTGCTGTTTCGCGTGAGCGATCCGCTGGACCCGGCGCCAGTGATTGGACGCTTGAAACAGCTTTTGCCGCCAACCGTGTCGATTCAGACGCCACAGTCCCGTAGTTCTCAGGTCGAGAAGATGGTGGCAGGTTTCCAACTTAATCTAAGTGCGCTCAGCATGGCCTCGCTGATGGTCGGCGTTTTTCTGATCTACAATACTGTCTCTGCTTCTGTGGTTCGGCGACGTCCGGAGATTGGAGTCCTGCGCTCACTCGGTGTGTCTAGAACGGGCGTGCGGATGCTTTTCTTGGCCGAGGCCGCCTTTTATTCGATTTGCGGGGTAATTCTCGGGATCGTACTGGGATTGGTTTTAGCCACGCGCTGTATAGGTATAGTATCGGAAACGATCAGCAATCTGTACGTTTTGACGAGCATTGAGCAGTCCTATATTCCTTGGGATCAGATCGCCGTGGTAAGTGTCTTAGGCCTACTGACCGGCTGCGTTGGAGCATGGGTTCCCGCAGCCCAAGCCGCAAAGTTGCCGCCGTTACGGGCTCTGAATCTGGGGCTGTTAATCGAAGGCAGTCAGCAGTTCCGGCCTTGGACACTGGTACTCTCTATCATTTCTATTTTCCTTGTGGTGCTTAGCGGCTTATTGGCGCTCTGGTGGCATATTCGGATACTCAGTTTTGCGTCTGCCGCGCTGGTTTTGCTTGCAGCTTGTTTGCTCTCCCCGAGCGTTACTCAGGGGCTCGGTAGTTTGATTGCGACCATTTTTCCACGGCGATACTTGATTCGGCTGTCCGCTCAGAACCTGGTTCGTTCGCTGTACCGAAACTCGGTTACCAGCGCCGCCCTCGGTTGCGCGGTAGCGCTCCTGGTTAGCGTTTCCATTATGATCTTTTCGTTCCGGCTGACGCTCGATCGTTGGATGGGCCGGCGTTTAGTAGCGGATGTTTTCGTAACGACGACCGAGAATCAAATCGCAGGGTTCGATAGTTTTATTAGCCCTAATTTGATTTCATTTTTGCAAGGCTTTCCGGAAGTCGAGAGCATGGCGAGTTATCGCGAACTTCCGGTCACGATCAAAGGTCAGGAGGTCACTCTGGGCGTTACGATGGAGTCACCGAAAAACTCCCCTGAATTTGTGGGGGGCGGCGACGCGGCGAAAGAGCGGGCCTGGCATCAACCGGATACTGTGATTGCTTCCGAACCGCTTGCCCGGCGGCTGGGATTGAAGGTGGGCCAGCGGATTCTAATTCCTACACCGCTTGGAGACAGAGGCTTCGCCGTCGCCGGAATCTTCTACGATTATACCAGCGATCAAGGTTTGTTGATGATGCAGAGACAGAATTTTAACCGATTCTGGGCCGATAGCCGGGTACAGGCGGTATCGCTTTATCTTAGGCCGGGATCTTCTGTGGCAAGCGTCCTTGAGCGGGCGCGAAATTCCTACCCGGGCGCCGAAGCTTATGCATTTCAGTCAAACCGCGAATTGCGTGGAGTCGTGGAAAGAATCTTTGACCAAACCTTCCAAGTTACCAATTTGCTTCGAGGGATTGCTTTGGCGGTGGCCATCATCGGAATTGTTCTGAATCTCACTGTTATTGTGAAAGAGCGAGAGCGTGAGCTTGCTGTGCTGCGGAGCCTCGGTGGTTCCTCGTTTCAGTTGCTGTTCCTTATTCTACTGGAAGCGTTCTTCCTAACCCTAGTGGCTGTGGTGTTGGGAATCATTGGTGGCTGTTCTCTGGCGATCGTCCTGACAAATGTGATCAACGTGACCTTCTTCGGTTGGACAATCCCGGTCTATTTTCCTTGGATCGATATCGCTCCGATTGGGGCGCTGTTAATCGGAGTCGGTGTTCTCGCTGGGCTTTTCCCTGCGCTTGTCGCTGCCCGGCCTTCTAACCTTAGAGTCCTCCGTTCGATGGTTTAAGAGCCAGATGTGAAAGGTCAAACGTGAAAGTTAGAAGACAATGGTTCGCCGGTCTGCATCTGGCTGGTATGCTTATTTCGTTCCCGGCGATCGCGGCGCTCACGGCGTTCTCTCAGGCGTTGACACCTGAGGGATGGAAGCTAGCGGAGCCGGGCTACGAGTTTCATTTCCCACAAGATCACGGCCCTCATCCTGACTACCGGACCGAATGGTGGTATCTCACGGGTAATCTGCAAACTGCTGATGGAAGGGAATTCGGCTACGAACTGACTTTCTTTCGGTACGGTTATCGATCTCCTGTGCAGCGGACTCCGGTGAAATCTCGATTTGTAGTCGATGATGTGAAGTTCGCCCACTTCACAGTCACGGATGTACAAGCGAATCGTTTTCACGTTGCGGAACGCACCAGCCGAGGAGCTTATGGCGATGCCGGATTTCTTTCGGGATCACGCCTAGCCTGGATTGATGGTTGGGAGCTGGATTTTGGACAACAGTTTGAGGCGAAAGCTGAAAATGCTGGCTGCTCCATCGACCTGGAATTGGACCCGGAAAAACAACCGGTGCTTCAGGGACAAAATGGTTACAGCCGGAAGGCAAGCAGCGGTGACCATGCGTCGGAGTACTATTCGATTACTCGAATGCGCTCGCAGGGATCGGTAGTGATCGACGGTCAGAAATTTCAAGTCTCCGGGCTCTCGTGGTTTGATCGTGAGTGGAGCACAAACCAGTTGGCGCCGAATCAGGCCGGCTGGAACTGGCTTGGTATTCAGCTGGACGATGGTTCCGACTTGATGATTTACCAGATCCGATTGAAAGACGGAACCATCGATCCCAGTTCGAGCGGTAAGTGGATCGACCCCGACGGACATACTGTCGACATCGCCAATGGGGAGTTTGTTCTGCAACCAACTCGCTTCTGGGCGACCCCGGACAAACGCGCCACTTATCCAATCGGCTGGCGTCTGAAGATAGAGAAATTGAGAGTAGATGCCGAGATCAGTACCCCGGTTGAGGACCAAGAGCTGAACGTCGGAGTCAGGTATTGGGAAGGCTGTGTGCGGATTAGCGGCACCAGAAATCAGCAACCGGTGAAGGGCAAAGGCTATCTGGAATTGACCGGCTTTGCCGGCGGAATGCCGGGGGTGGGTCAGGTGTCGGCGAAGTAGTGGGCATGCTTGTGAGGCGGGCACCCTCGGGGCGGTGCAACGGAAAGGACCTATGGGACTTATGGGACTAATGGGTCCGGCCTTACATAAGTCCCATGAGTCGCATAAGTCCCATCCGTGTTCGCGTCCACAGTAGCCGCCGCCCACCGTGATTTCCCTTACTCCCGCCAAATCTACATGGCCGAAAACGGCGAGACAACCACCAAAAGGCGACCGATACTGGTGACCATGAATTCGCATCAGTATTATGAGGCGCTGAGTGCTCGGGATCGGCGATTCGATGGCGTTTTCTTTGTCGGCGTGAAGACGACTAAAATTTATTGCCGACCGATCTGTCCATCCCGGCGTCCGCATGCACACCACTGCGAATTCTTCCGGCTGGCGGCAGCAGCTGAGGTAGCCGGTTATCGGCCCTGTCTGCGTTGCCGGCCTGAGTTGGCTCCTGGCAATGCGCCTATCGACTCGGAACAGAAAGTGGTTGGAGCCGCCTTGCGTTACCTCGATCGAATGGAAGAAGCCAACCAATCGATCCCGGAGCTAGCGAGCACGTTCCGGTTTTCTGACCG
>DASUWQ010000082.1:0-7732 GCA_036378375.1 Chthoniobacterales bacterium | reverse complement strand
ATCGATAATAATCGGTCGTCTGTCTTGGCTCGACATAGCTCTATGAGTCGCGGAACTAGAGCCTTATGACAAGGTTCTGCGTGAAATCCACCCCAGACCATCGAGGACGAGGACGAGAACGATTTGCTCTGGAGAGGAGCGTTTACTCCTCTCCACTACCCGCGCTAACCACCGCTGACTCAACCAGCCGCAGAAGCGTGCGCAGCTCCTGTAGCTGCTGGGCGCCTATCTCAGATACGAATTCGTTCTGTACCTTTTCCCACAATGGCAGACAGCGCTTCAGTTTCGTTTTCCCGGCTGCAGTTAAGTGCAACCAGCGTTGACGGCGGTCCTCACCGCTGCCTACCACGACCCACTTAGCTCCGATAAGCGGCCGTAGATTGCGGGTCAGAGTCGTCCTGTCCATACCAAGTTTCTCTGCCAATACGGTATGGCTGAGCTCCCCTGCTCGACCGATACTCGCCAAAATTGAGTATTGAGTAATGGTAATTCCCACCGGCGCTAACGCCGAGTCATAGAGCGAAGTTAACTTCCGGGCGGCTCTCCGAATATCGGTACAAGTACAAGGACCAAGCTTCGATGGCGGCAAACGATCCTGAGTAACATCATCCGGCATATGGGAATAGACGACCAAAACAATTTAATAGCCGCAAAAAGGCACAGAAAGCACAAAACGAAAGAATAGGTAAAAATAAGCTAACCGCTAATCCGACGTTTGTGTTGAATCCGGCGCATTGCATAGACAAAGACCGGACTAGCAGGAGTTCATTCCTACCGTAGAATCCGCCAAACACCAAAATATCCGCCTTTGCCTGGAAGTGACCTTTTGTGCAATTGTCGTTCTCTCCTTTTTGCGCCTTTTCGCGGCCATTTGTCTTACCTTTGCGTCTTTGCGTGAGATTTTCTTCCGGCTCACGTTGTTGCCTCGGTAAAGGTGGGCAGGATCTGAGGCCGGCCAGCAATGCATAAAACTAACATACTGCCAAGTATACAGAGCGCGCCGCTGGTCACGAAAGCAGTATCATAGGTGCCACTGGCCGTCCGTGACCAACCCGTGGCCAGAGCGGTAGACGCCGCACCAATCTGATGGGCCGTCGCGATCCATCCAAAAACAATGGGCGCGCGTTCCCGGCCAAATGCGGCTGTCGCAATCCGAATCGTTGGTGGAACCGTTGCAATCCAATCGAGCCCATAGAACACCGCAAACAAAGGCAAGCCAAACAGCCCCAAGCCGAAGGCGAACGGCAGAAACAATAGGGATAAGCCGCGGAGGCCGTAATACCAAAACAGTAACCAGCGCGAATCGCACCGGTCTGAAAGCCAGCCTGACATGGTCGTTCCAACCAAATCAAAGAGTCCCATCAGCGCCAGCAACCCTGCCGCCCGGGTCTCCGGAATTCCCCGATCGCCGCAGGCTGGAACCAAGTGTGCACCGATGAGTCCGTTGGTGCTGGCTCCGCAGATAAAAAAGGACCCTGCCAACAACCAGAATGTTCTGGAGTGCGATGCATGTTGCAAAGTAGCGAAAGCTTCACTTAAGGGGTCCCGCTTGTGCATGGGGGCCGGCTCGATGGCTTTACCGCCCCAAGGAGGGATCCCCACATCCACGGGACGTTCACGCATGAGCAAACAGAAAACCAAAATAAGCGTCACCATGAGGCCGGACAGGATATACGCGCAGACGCGCCAGCCTTGGTGCTCGATCAGCGTGCCGAACAAAGGCAAAAATACGAGCTGGCCGGTGGCATTGCCCGCGGTGAAAATCCCGATTACCGTTCCGCGGTTTTTCACAAACCAGCGATTCGCCACCGTCGCTCCGAGTGTTAGAGCGATCGAACCCGCTCCGATGCCGACGAACGTGGCACATAGCAGCAATTGCCAGATTGCACTTACGCGAGTTATCAACAAAGACGTACAGGTTAGCAGCGCCAGCGCGCCGGCAATGGTTTTGCGGACCCCGTACCGTTCCATGGCTGCGGCCGCGAACGGCCCGGTCACCCCAAAAAGCCCAATCTGCAGAGCTTGAGCACCGGAGATCTGACCGGCGGACCATCCGAATTCAGCTTCGAACGGCCGTACAAACATGGTTAGCGACGATAACACGCCGGCAGCAGAAACCAGCGTGACGAAAGTTGTTCCGACTACCAGAAAAGGATAATGGCGGCGATTTGGTAGGTTACCCTGGCCGGTTGTAGTATTGGCTATCATTGGAAGATAGAGGCTGAAACCCTAATATCAGTGTATATGCACCTATCTAGATGGCATCCCGGCCGATCGCAAGCCCTAATCTCATGTATCTCTAATTCTCAGCCGATACGCGTCGGACTTTTTGCCGCGACTTGTCCGACGTAGCTAAAGGGGGAAGACGAGGCGAAGTCGGAAGCGGCTACACATTATAGCCCAGCGCTCTAGCCCTGGGTTATGCGTAGCACGAAATCCGCCCTGAAAGTGGCGCCCGAGGCTCGTCTTTAGGCCGTTCGTGTGTTGTCCCACCGCCATGCCCAACATCGGGTGCCACTTTCAGGGCACCTTTCATCGACCACCTGACCCAGGGTTAAAATCCTGGGCTGTTCTGTATAGCCGCTTCCGACTTCGCCCCATCTTCCCCCTTTAGCTGCGTCGGACAAGTCGCGGCAAAGTCCGACAATCCTCTCCGGGACAGAGCCTTTGCCAGTTAACGGCCTGCTGCTTTCCCCGGTTGCGCTAACGATGATTTCTCTCTACTAATGGTCACCGATTTCTGAGCAGGAGCTAATCACATGGAAGACTTCTTAATAATCGGCATCCCGGTGCTGATCGCTATCGTGGCGATCGGTATCACCGCACTGGTGATCGGCGTACAGCTAGCCAGGTTTAAGAGACGCCGCCATCTGATCCAGCACGGGCAGATGGCCGTTGCCCGAGTCGTAACCATTTCTCAGACCGGCACTAGCGTTAACGATGTGCCGGAGATGCGGTTGGTTGTCGATGTGGAACGCGCTGGTGAGCAACCACGCCGAATCACCTTCGCGCAATTGATTGACCTGGGTTCAATGCCACGAGCGGGTGAACGGGTTTACGTCATGATAGACCCGAAAGACCCGGACCGTGCCACCCTGGCTCCCTCTCCTACTGGAGCGGGGATCAAGGTCACAACCGTCTCCGCCGATGGCGGTTCACCCGTTGAAGTCGATCTCGGCAATGACAGTGTACGCGATGTGGTCGCGCTTAGCCCCCGGCTGCGCGAACATGGCCAACTTGGCATCGCGAAAGTGGTCTCGATCTCGTCCACTACCACCACGGCCAAGCAGTTAGTGCTTGATATCGATAAGATTGGGGTCGCCGCGCGCCGGGCAACCATTACTCAGATAATCGACGGCCCGCCCCCTGACGTCGGAGAACGCGTTTATATCCTGGTCGATTCGGACGACCCAAATGTGGTTGCCCTTCTACCCGTATCAATGACAAATGGTCAACGGATCCCAGTCATGGCGAACCGGTTAGACCCGTTGGTTCTAGGGCCACAAATTCTTCGAGACGGAGCCAAAGCAACCGGAACCATTGTGTCAGCGATCCAACAGCCGATGAACAACCCGGCACTGGAAGCCAGAGGCTGCAGCAAGTGGCAACTCGTCGTCGACGTGAAACCGGAGGACGGTTCATCTCCCTACCAGGCCACCCTCGTCATCTCGTTTACCAATCCGGAAAAAGCCCAGCGCGCCGCGCGTGTCGGAGCAGAAGTCCCGTTGCGTTACGATCCGATGGATCGACAGACGTTCGCCATCGACTCAATCGCAATGGGTTACGGCGACCCATACGAAGCCGTCCGCAAGATGATGCTTCCAACGGGGTAGCCACCCGTGCACCGCAAAATCGTCCTCGTGCTCGAAACCGGCGCGAACACAGTCATGGAGTGGTGGGAAAGGCGCCGCAACCTGCGGGACGAGGCCGACGGGATCTCCCCTCTTGAGCGTACATCCTAGGAATTTGGCAACTTCCTGACGCTTGGCATCACCGCGGAATTAGAGTCGATTGAGAGGGATGCAAAGCGAATAGGCCCTCATCCATAGTGGCTACATGCCCCTTGTGCTTCGCTGCTAGCGCAACCAGATAGGCGTCGGTTACCTGGCGATGTCCTAGAATTCCCTTGCTCGAAACATCTCTGAAATTTAGATCGTCCGGCCAGAATTCATGGCCTGGGAATGTAGAAACCGCTGCTATTAATTGCCAAGCTTGACTGGCTTTAATCCCGCGGCCAAAGCGAAGTTGAAATCGGATCAATGCCCCCTGCGTAATCGGACAGGTAGCAAAGCCTCTATTCTTTTCGGAATGATACCAGTTCGAGGCTCTAGTATGATCAACATGATCGGGTGTGCTCAGCGCAATCAAGACGTTGGCATCAAGCAGCCAAGTCAAATTTCATCCTCCAGGCTGCGGACATCGTCCATAGTGACCCGTCGACGAGTTCTGAACGAAGGAAAGCCTCGCTTTGAAACGCGCAAAGGCCCTTCGCTCGTTGCAGTTAAACCGTTACGAAGCAACTCATTGATAACAGCGCTCAACGATTGTCGCCGATCTCGGGCGATAGCCAGAGCAAGATCGTAAAGATCTTGATCGATAGACAGAGTCGTCCGCACCATCGCATCTTGATGCAGTGATGCAGAGATGTAAAGTGCGAAATGGACCCGCCTGTTGAAATCCAACTTTTGTTCGCGTTGTATTCGCTTCCATTTCGCGTTCCCTTTTTGCGTCTTTTCGCGGCTAGTTCTCTTCAACTACCTGCTGTTCGGACCGTATTCGCGTCCATTCGCGGTCAACCTGGCTGGTTCTTTCGCTTATATGACAGGAGCTCCTTATTCACACCAAGGTACATCCGGACTTCCGGCGCCTTTTCACCCACATGCAGTGATTCAGCCTGCTCGATAAGCTCACGGTCGGTCTTCGTCATCCGGTCTTGTTGCAACAGATATTGAGTCCAAGAGGGAACCATCACTTCCATACGAAAGGTATTGTTCCGAGTCGGATCCTCGAACAACTGCCAGCTGTAGGCGCCATTCCGTAGATAGACCAACCGCACTTCCCGCATCAATTCGACAAACTTGGCCCCTCCGGCGCGGTTGAGTTCGAACTCTTGCGTTACCAGGACCGGCCCATCTTTCGGATCCGGCCGATACAACATTTTGTAACCAACGTTCATCACTGTCGCCGGCACCGCATTGAGATCGGCGGTCATCGTGAAGTCGATAGACCAGGGGTTACCCAGCAAAACCATCAGGACGAGCACAAACACGATGGCGATAGCTTGAACCAACAGCGACGTTTGTACTCCCGCCGTCGCTGCGATCGTACCCCAAAGAATCCCGCCTAGCGCCATAGCGCCCTGTGATACCATGATAACGGTCGCATTCATGCGGCCCCTCGCCCATCCAGGCATCGCGCGCTGAGCCGCTACCCAAAGTTCGGCTGCGGACACGGTCCAAGTGATCCCCGCGACAGCAGCCACTAAGAGAAATAGCGGTTCTTCCCGGACGAACGCCATTAGAACCGAAACGGTAGCTCCAACTACCGCGGCCAATCGGGTCAAGGTGTTCGGCGAAAAACGCGCACGCGCCCATGGTAGAATGATCACGGCAGCCATCACTGAGCCGATACCCATACTGGTAAACAGCAGCCCGAGGTTTGAAGGGCTAAGATGCAGTTTTTTTAAACCAACCACGGGCAGCAGTGCCGGAATGACAGAAATAAAGAAGGAAAAAATGGCGTTGCGGATCAAAACGATGCGGACGTTTTTCGAATAGCGAACATAGCGGATGGCGCTAGTCATCGATTCGAAAAAACTCTCGAGCGGAAGCTTCGAGACCTGCGGTCTCCACGACGAAACCGCCACCACGACCAGCAGAGCACAGAGACCATTCAGCAAAAAAACGGTATTAGGTCCGACGAAAAGCAACAACACCCCTCCCAAAGCTGGACCTGCGATTGCCGAAATGTTTAGCTGCAGGCCGCTCAAGACGGAAGCGGAGGGAAGCTGTTCGTTAGATACCATCTCAGGTACCGCGGCCGAGAACGCTGGGGCGTTAAGCGCGAATCCCATCCCAATCAGAAATACCGAGCCGAGAATGAGATAAGGAGTCAGGAGATGAAGCCAGCCCAAGAGCGCAAGTCCGCCGGCACACACGGCCAGCCAAATGTAAGCTGCGGACAGGACCTTTTTGCGTTCAACTGTGTCAGCCAGGGCCCCTGCCGGTAGAATAAACAGGAAAAACGGCAGCGTGGATGCAGTCGAAATCAGGGAAAGAAATAACGTCGACCGGCTGATGCTGTTCATCGTCCAGGTGGCAGCCGTGTCGTGCGCCGATACGAAAGTGCCCGAAACAATCGTTGCCAGCCAGAGCCTGCGAAAAGTCGGGCTCCGTAAAGCCCTCCAGCTTGAAGTTGCCGTCATTTGGAACCGAGCAAGTTACCAATATAAATTACACAAACTCGATTCCCCGGCTATCGCCGTAGCAATCGCATTATTCGATCGCAACGATCGGAAGTGAAGATGATTCTAACCGCCTCCTGACTCCTGAATTCTGGCTCCTAGCTCCTTTCCTCGAACTCCTCCCAATCAGGGTCTGACTCCGACCTCGTCCAAATGCGCCAACAAATCGGCTGGATCCTGATACACCCGATAAGCACCCGCTCGCTCTAATTCGTCCGAACCGTATCCCCCGGATAACAGGCCGACCCCGAGCGCTCTGGCTCGTCTAGCGGCTAGCATGTCCCAGACACTATCCCCGACCACAATTGAGTTGGTGATGGGGGCGCTAAGTTGAGCTGCCGCTTCCAAGAAAAGATGCGGATCCGGCTTAGCGTAACGAACCACGTCGCGAGTCACCACCGGCGTTCCCGGCGCCAGACCGAGCATTTCCAAATTAGGCCCGGCTGTCTCGAGACGGCCACTCGTGGCGATCGCGTGCGGTACCTTCAAAGCGGCGAGATGACGAAGCAGTTCGCGCGCGCCAGGCAACGGACGAACCGTTTTACTTTGCCGATTATAAGCTTCCGTGTGCAACCGGCGCAGTTCATCCGCTTTCTCGGAATCAATCTTTCCACCGGTCTCGCGCAGAAGTGCATTGATAAACAAACCGCCGCTCATGCCGATACGGCGATGGATCCTCCACACCGATAATTCTATTCCCGCTTTCTCTAGCGCTTCTCGCCACGCTAGAACATGTTGATAGACGCTATCCACCAACGTGCCGTCCAGATCGAATAGAAAAGCCGGGACCAGTGATTCGTTCGCGTAATCGCCTGGCTTTCCGGCAGCAGCTAAGTCCGTTCCACCCGGTTCCATAATAAGTTGAAGGATAGCTTCGGGACCGTTGGCTGCAACCTGGGTGTTAGCAGAAACCGCAAGCTCCTAATGGAGGGGAGCCGCTTTGGACCGTGCCAAAAGAAGCCCGTGATATTCTTGCCCGAGCGAGGAAGGGCCAAACAAGGTGTTAAACAGGCGGCTCCCGGGAATTACCGCACGCGATGATCTGCCCATCGTTACGGTTCCGAAATTATTTATCCGATCAACGGGCCCATAAACCACTGACGCGCTGAAACGTCCCCGGGAGCCGCCTGTCCAACACCCCTATTTGGCCTTTCTCGCACAAGAAAGAATATCGCGGGCTTTTAAGGCACGTTCCAAAGCGGCTCCCCTCCATTTGAACGCTGCGACTTATCGAGGGTTGAAACCCAAAGGCGCTAAGATACGATAAAG
>DASUWQ010000081.1:0-16012 GCA_036378375.1 Chthoniobacterales bacterium | reverse complement strand
CGAACTCCTGCGATTTTAAACTGAGCACCTGACCTCGAATGATCCTGGCCATAGTCAGCCATTCAGTAAAACCGAGGCAAGCGACCAGGATGAAGATTTTCGAATAACCTACCAAACTTTGAAACCCATGGGTGGCCAGGCTTGCGCGCAGAATAGGATCGACAGCGCTGATCAAGATTAAGAGAAAGATGAGACGGGGAATCGCGTAGAGGATATCGACTAATCGCATCATCAGGGAGTCGACCGATCCTCCTAAATAACCGGCGATCATGCCGTAGGTGATTCCAATGGCGAAACTGACCGCGGCGCCAGCGCCACCGACTAACAGCGAAATTTGGGCGCCAAGCAAAACCCGGTAAAGCAAATCCCGCCCGTTCAAATCGGTGCCGAACGGATGGAGCCAGGATGGCGGCAAAAAACTGTTCTGACTGGCGTTGACGCCCACCGCCGGCAGTAGGTGCGGTCCGATCGCTGCAGCCGCCGCCACCAGGACTAGCACCGATAGCGAGACCATGGCGGCGCGATTTCGCCGGAGCCTGACCCAAGGCGAACGGGTGTTAACCATACAGAACGATCCGCCGGTCAAGCCAACCGTAGAGGATATCCACCATCAGATTGAACCCCACGAGCAGCACGCAGTACACAATAACGATGCCGCCTAAAAGAAATCCGTCCCGGTTAAGCACTGAATTGACAAAGAAACCACCGGCCCCAGGTATAGAAAAAATGTTCTCCACTACTATGGATCCCGTTAGCAAGTTAGCCGCTAACGGCCCGAGAAAAGATACCACCGGCAGAATTGCGACTTTGAGGGCGTGTTTATAAATGACTTGGCTCTCCGGCAAGCCTTTGGCGCGCGCGGTGCGAACAAAATCCTGGGTTAGAGCCTCTAACATGCTAGCCCGGGTCAGCCGCGCAATGTAGGCGGCATAGGGAGCAGCTAAGGTGATGGATGGCAGAATGAGGCTCCTTAGCGTGCCCCAGCCGCCGACCGGCAGTAGCCGTGTATAGATGGCGAAGATCAGGATGAGCACGGGGCCGATCACGAATGACGGCAGTGAAATCGCCAACAGTGCCCCCAGCATAGCCGAACGGTCGATCCAGGAATGCTGATACGAAGCTGCCAGGGAGCCCACTAAAACGCCGCCAACCGTAGCCAATACGAAAGCAATGCCGCCCAGCGTCGTCGAGACGGGCAACGCGTCGGCTAGAATCTCGTTGACGGACCGGTCCCGATATTTGGTCGATAGTCGGAGATCCCCATGTAAAAGGTCACCCAAGTAGCCGAAATATTGGTTCAAGATCGGCCCATCCAATTTGTACTTCGCTAGTAAGGCCTTCTCGATGCGTTCCGGCAGCTTACGTTCCCGGTCGAAGGGCCCGCCTGGCATCAGTCGAATCAAAAAGAACGTGATGCTGACCACGCAAAACAAAATCACCACCAAACCCAGCATCCGCTTCGCGATGAACCGAATCATTAGAAATCGGGGTTATGGTAAGCAGCCAGGGGGAGGAATGACAAATGACAAATGACAGATGACAAATTGCGATCGTTCTGCCCAGCGCCTGGAGGGGAGCCGCTTTTCATCATTGCGAGACCCCTGGCATGATCGCGCAAAAATTATGGCGCGGTTCAACGTGGTGCAGCAGGCGGCTCCCGCGAACGGCCCCTGATGTTGCCACCACCTACAGCTTGTCCGTTTGAACCGAACGATCGAACAGCGGTCGGACAATTTACACGCGGAGACGTTCCCGGGAGCCGCCTGCTACACAACTTTGGGCAGTGCCATGATTTTCGCGCGATCATGCGATGGGTCCGGCAACAGTCAAGAGCGGCTCCCCTCCAAACGCTGGGTGTGGCCGACCGCAGTCTGTTATTTGTCTTTGGCTCTCTCCTCGCTCTACCCATCCGGCCCGTTTTACGCTACACTACCGCCGTAACCTCGAACTGCGTTTTCCACTTCGCCGTCTCAGTACCCGACCCGCTTGCTGCGTCTTGCAAGCTGGAGGCCTCCGTGTCACTCTCCCGATCTTAATTTTATGTCGTCTAAGAAGCACAACTACGATGAGAGCAAGATCAAAACCCTCTCATCCCTCGAGCATATCCGAACTCGAACCGGCATGTACATCGGCCGGTTGGGCGACGGTAGCCATTACGATGACGGCATCTATATCCTCATCAAAGAGGTCATCGATAACGCGATCGACGAGTTCATCATGGGATATGGCAAACAGGTCGAAATCTCGCTCGATAACAGCGTCGTTCGGGTGCGTGATTTTGGCCGGGGGATCCCCCTAGGCAAGGTGATCGAGTGTGTTTCTCGGATTAACACCGGAGCAAAGTATAACGACGACGTCTTCCAATTCAGCGTCGGCTTGAATGGGGTTGGCACTAAGGCGGTCAACGCGTTGTCCGAGGAATTCACCGTCACCAGTTACCGAGACGGCCAATTCTTTAGAGCCGATTTCAGCCGGGGCGAACTAAAATCACAAAAACGCGGCAAACAGAATGCGCCCGACGGCACCGAGATCGTTTTTGCGCCGGACCCGACTATCTTCAAAAGTTTTCTGTTCCGGGAAGAACATCTGCTGCGGCGGATCCATCTTTACACTTATCTGAACGCCGGGTTGCGGATCAAATACAACGGACAGGTCTTTACGTCTGAGAACGGGCTAAAAGATCTGCTCGAAGAAGACGTGGCGGAAGACGCGCTCTACCCGGTTCTGCATTTCCGGGAAAAGATGATCGAGATAGCGTTTACTCACACCAATCGATTATCCGAAGACCACTATGCTTTCGTGAATGGGCAGTACACTTCGGATGGGGGAACGCATTTGAGCGCTTTCCGGGAGGGCATGCTCAAAGCGATCAATGATGTGGGTAAGGCGAAGTTCGATGGAGACGACGTCCGCGAAGGATTGGTTGGGGCGATCGCTATCCGGCTGAAAGATCCGGTCTTCGAATCTCAGACCAAGAACAAACTCGGAAATACCGAGATTCGTACCGAGCTGGTGGCCAAGGTGCGTGAAATCGTGGCTACGCTTCTCCACAAGAACAGCGAGGTAACCGAGCGGTTACTGGCGAAGATCCAGGAAACCCAGCGTTTGCGCAAAGAGCTGCAAGATGTCCGTAAACTGGCTCGCGAGCGTTCGGCGGCAATTTCCTTGCGCATACCCCAGCTCAAGGATTGTAAGGTCCATTTGAACCTGGAGAAAGGGAACGGCCGGGAATCGATGATCTTTATCACGGAAGGCCAGTCCGCGGCGGGCTCCATCACCAGTTGCCGCGACCCAAACGTGCAAGCGGTCTTTACCTTGAAAGGCAAACCCCTGAACGTCTGGGATCTCAACCGTACGATTGTTTATAAGAACGACGAGATCTTCAATTTGATGCGGACCTTGAACGTAGAAGAGAGCCTGCAGAATTTGCGTTACGGCAAAGTCATCCTGGCAACGGATGCCGATGTCGATGGACTCCACATCCGGAACCTGTTGATCACCTGTTTCCTACGCTTTTTCCCGGACATTATTACTGCCGGCCACGTTTTCATTTTAGAAACCCCGTTATTCCGGGTCCGGGATAAAAAGCAAACCTTCTATTGTTATTCTGAAGCCGAACGTGACGCAGCCATACGCAAGATCAAGAATCCTGAGATTACCCGATTCAAAGGCTTGGGCGAGATCTCGCCCTCTGAGTTTAAGGCGTTTATCGGCCCGGGGATGAAGCTGACCCAAGTCAGTGTAGATGACGGCCACGTGGTCCAACCTCTGCTCCAGTTCTACATGGGGAAGAACACTCCCGCCCGGAGGCAGTTCATCATGGATCACCTGGTGGTCGAAGAACCCGTCTCGGCGTGAACGCGGCGTCTTTGAATCTCACACAAAGACACTAAGACACAAAGATGGAGAGCAACATGGATGCAGAATTAGTCCGCCGTAACCTTTGTGTCTTTGTGCCTTTGTGTGAGCCTCAATTTTAGCGTGAATCTCGTTCAATAATGTCCTCAAACTCCGCCACCATCATCCACCTGCCCGAGGATCCTCTGAAGGATCTGATCAACGAGAACTTCATCCAGTACGCTTCTTACGTTATCCGGGATCGGGCTATTCCGCAGTTGGAAGACGGGCTTAAACCGGTGCAACGCCGAATCCTGCATGCGCTTTATGAGAAAGACGATGGGCGATTCAATAAAGTCGCCAACATCGTCGGCCACTGTATGCAGTATCATCCGCACGGTGACGCATCGATCGAAGACGCCTTGGTTAATCTCGTTAACCGGACTTACCTGATCGAGGGACAAGGGAACTTCGGGAATACGCTCACTGGGGACCCGGCTGCAGCTTCTCGATACATCGAATGCCGGCTAACTGATCTGGCCAGAAACGAGTTATTCAATCCCAAGCTCACCGAGTACGTCCCGAGCTACGACGGCCGGAATCAAGAACCGGTGATGTTGCCAAGCAAATTGCCGCTGATTTTGATGCTTGGCTCGGAAGGGATCGCCGTGGGCTTGTCGACCCGGATTCTGCCTCATAACTTTGTCGAGTTACTCAAGGCGCAAATTGCTATTCTCGAAAACAAGAAATTCCGAGCCGTTCTACCGGATTTTCCACAGGGCGGTCTTATGGACGCCAGCGAGTACGATAAGGGAAACGGCAAAGTCAGAGTCCGGGCTAAGATCGAAAAACGAGACCACAACCGGCTGATTATTCGGGAGCTCCCATTTAGTACCACGACAGAGTCAGTGATCAGTTCGATCGAGGATGCGGCCAGAAAAAGAAAGATCAAAATTCGCTCGATCAACGACTTCACGGCGGCGGCGGTTGAAATCGTGATCACGCTGTCTCCGGGTGAAGACCCGGATAAAGCGATTGCGGCTCTCTATCATTTCTCGCAGTGCGAAGTGGTTCTGCACTCGAACATAGTAGTGATCCAGGGAGAACGTCCCGTTCAACTCGATGTCGAGCAAGTTCTTCGGACTAATACGGAACAATTAGTCAGCCTGTTGAAGCGCGAACTTGAGATTCGCAGAGACGAGCTCACCGAGGAGCTACATCGAAAGACGCTCATCCAACTCTTTATTGAGCACAGGATCTACAAGCGAATCGAAGATTGCGAAACCTATGAGGATGTCCAGCAAACCGTCTTGCGAGGTCTGCGGGCTCTGAGAGTAGAATTGATCCGCGAGATCACTATCGACGACGTGGAGATGTTGCTCGGACTCCAAATCAAGCGGATCTCGAAATTCGATCTACAAAAGAACGAGGACGATAAACTCAAGATCGTAGAAGACCTCAAGGAGGTTCGTAAGAACCTTCGGCAACTGACTGCTTATGTCATAGATTATCTTGAGGGCCTCATCGAACGTTACGGCAAACAGTACAAACGCCGGACGCAATCAACGACGGCCGAAGAGATCGATGTCCGAGAGCTGACCGCCAACGAATTGGCGATCGTCTATGATCGGGAACGCGGTTTCCTTGGTTCGGAGGTCAAAGGCGAAGCCGCATTTCGCTGTTCACCGCTGGACCGGTTATTGGTCGTTTGGAAAAACAGCCGATACCAAATGATTCCACCACCCGACAAGTTGTTCGTGGACAAGGACGTTGAGTATTTCAACATCTATGAACGGGAAAAGATTTTTACCGTGGTTTACAAAACTCCGAAGGCGACATTCATCAAACGCTTTGCCTTTGGAGGCGCGATTATGAATCGCGATTACTTTTGTGCCCAGGAGGACGCGGAAATTAAATTCATCACTGATCGACCGGTGACCGAGCTTCGCCTGAAATACCGGCATGCCAAAGGGACGCGTGTTGATGAGCAAACGCTCGCGATGAAAGATATCCAGGTCCGAGGTCCGAAGTCGCGAGGCATCCAGGTCACCAAACGGACGGTTACCAGCGTAAGTACTCGGTAGGGATCTCGTCCTTTCGTTCACCGCGTTGTCTAGAGGCCAATCTGGCGTCGCATTCGGCGCACGGTGGGATAGGGCGTGCCCGACCGGAAATTGGAACAGGGAACGTTGTTTGCCACAACTGCGACGCCTGGAAACGGTGTCACGCGAATGGGATGCGGCGCGTCTAGGAAGCTGGTACACGCCCAAAGGGAGCCGCGGCTAACATCACGATTCGGACGAAAGATGCCGCGGTGGGGTAGATTACCGGCGGTAGGGGACGCGGAATGCGGCTCCCCTCCGTTCCGAGCGACTCGCTTGCTTCTCTTCAGGGCGATGTCGAGGCACCAATCGGAGGGGCGTCGCATTCGGCGTACGGTGGGATAAGGCGTGCCCGACCGGTAATTGGGAACAGGAAACGTTGTTTGCCACAACCGCGACGCCTGGAAACGGTGTCACGCGAATGGGATGCGGCACGTCTAGGAAGCTGTCGCACGCCCAAAGGGAGCCCCGGCTAACATCACGATTCGAACGAAAGATGCCGCGCCTGCAACAGATTGCCGGAGGTAAGGGGACGCGGAATGCGGCTCCCCGCCGACCCGGGTGGCGGCATGCCGCCGTTCACGGCGCTCACGGCGTTGCTGGCGTTCCTGGCGCTCCCGCGGGATACATCTTGCCCAGCTCTTCGGCAATGGTAGCAATCTTTTCCGGTAAACCGGGGCGAAGCGTCGGCGCTTCGTGGGTAACGGCCAAGAAGGCGTCTTTTGCACCCGATAACGTCAGAAATTCGTCTCCGATTTGATAGGTACTCAGGCGAGTGGGGAGATTCGGATAGTCTTTGACCTTGTTGGGTAGCCGATCGTAAAGAAGCGCGTAGTCGCGGCGCGGTACCTGGAACAGGGCATGGAGACGTTGAGGCAATCGATCTGCCAAAATCGGGCCGAATTGCTGGACGATCAACGAATGCTCGATTCCCGGCAGGTTGGTGACTAATTCCGCGATGCGCGAAGCATCCAGGGTTTCCTCAGTGAAAAATTCACTCTCCAATACATAAGAATCCCAGGAGGCGGCGACCGGCGGCCCAGGATGGGATATGACTAACGGAAGGTCCGGTTCAACCGGCGGAGCAGGGGGTGGGGTTACTGCCTTTGGCTCTTCTTTGGCAACCGCGGGTACAACAGGTACGGATGGTACAGGTAAGGGTTTATCCGGCTCCTTAGCGGTCGCTCGAGACTGAGCTTCAACCAGCTGCTTGCTGACTTCCTCGTGCTGACGCTGGGTCAGCGCCAGAGCCTGTTTGGCCTCATCGACTTTTTGCAGCAGCTCGCTATGGCTTTCGCCGGTCTGCTTTATGTTCTCTTGCAGCACCGCGTGGTTTTGGTGCGCCTGATTTATTTGCTCCAACAGCTCTGCGTGGCTGAACCGAAGGCTGGTTAAGCGCCCCTGCACATCTGAAAGCTCTGCTCCTGCATCCTGTTTTGCCGTATTCAAACGCTGATGATCCGAGCGCAACCGTTCACTCTCTTGTCGAAGCTGCGCGATCTCTTCGCGAGATTCGTCTAGCTGCCTCTGAAGTTGAGCACGTTCGCTCACTTGCTCAGGGGTTGCCTTTGAAAGGGTGTTCTTTTCGTTAGTCAAAGACTCAACGTGTTGGTGAAGTACAGAGACCTGCTGGATGATTGCCTCTCGAGCGGACAGACGCTGGTCGAGTTCGTCCCGGATTGGTTGCAGCTGCGCCAGCATCGATTCGCGTTCTCCAAGTAATCGAGTGATCTCTTTCTTCAACTCGCCCACTTGTGTCCTCATCAGACGGATCGTCTCCTGGGTCTCGCCCAACTCGGACATAGCCGATTGGACACTCCGCCGGGATTCCTCTAACTCGTGGCGCGTTTTGAACCAGGCCTCCTGGTGCTCGAGATGCTTGCCGCGCTCCTCCTGTAGCCTTTGCTGCGTCTGCGCGATCTCATCCCGGAGCGACTCATGTTCCCGCATCCGGGTTGCCAATTCGTCCTCGGCGCTCCGAATCTGATTCTTGATGGCAACATGCTCACTCTTGGCGTCATCGATCGCTTGCATGTTCGCCGACATTTGGCGTTGCAATTTCTCGTTCTCGACCCGGTTACGCATCAAAGCCGAGAGACTGCTCAACAGGTCTTCCTCAGTCTTCGAGATTACCGCTCTTGTGATATCCGGGTCCGTATGAAACCAGGGCATGTCGACCCGCGAGGCACCTTCGGGAGGCTGTCTCGACGCTTGCACTGAGCTCGTCGAAGGGCCGAGTTGCAGTTCGCTGGTTATGTTTGTGGGGTGGAGATTCTCCGGTTCCGAAGGACTCGCTGGATACGGATCGGGGGCCTCTGCCATAAAATCAACAGTTGCTAATTGGGTTTTGGATTTTCCCCGACCAAGAACGCGAAACGCCGGAGATGTCCGTTATTAATATTACACGCGGGCCCAGTGTGCGAGAAACAATTCAGGAGTTAGGAGCTAGAATCTAGTAGCTAGGAGGCGCCAGGCATATGGGCGCGTGTCGGGATGAAACGGGCTCTGCGCCCTGTTTATCGAATAGGACTTATGGGACCAATGGGCCGGATCAAATAAGTCCCATGAGTCCTATAGGTCCCATCGGCCCACAACGTTCTCCGCACACGTAACCAACATGCGCCGGCATATGCCCGGTGCCCCTCCTAGCTCCTAGGAACGAGCATACGCTCGCCGCTTGACGCGACCGCTCATGCGGGCGATAACTTCCACTCCTAAGTACCGCCGGTGTAGCTCAGTGGTAGAGCAGCGCATTCGTAATGCGCGGGTCGTCGGTTCAATCCCGACCACCGGCTTAGCCGAACTATAAGGATTTCGCTCCTACGGAGCTGACCCCTGGACGAGCGTTGGCGCTACCAGTGACACTCCCACGCCGGATCACACAATCTGTCATCTGCCATTTGCCATTTGTCATAAAACGAGCCTAAGGCGAGTTTCCCCTATGGTGCCCATCCGGATCTTAACCGCCGTCCCGATCTGTGACGGACACGATAGCGCGATCAATACGATCAACCTCGACCTGATCCGTTACGGGATTGAAGTCATCTATTTGGGCTATCATCGCTCGGCGCACGACATCGTGCGCGCTGCTATCCAGGAAGATGTGCGGGCGATCGGCATCTCGAGTTATAACGGTGGGCATGTCGAGTTTTTTTCGGAGGTCTTATCACTGCTCCAGGGGCGTGACTGCGGACATATCCGGGTGTTCGGCGGCGGCGGAGCCACGATTACCAAGGCCGATGCCGACTTAATGTATCAACGGGGTGTCGATAAGATCTTTTTTGCCGGTACCCCGCTCGAGGAAATGGTCCGCTATGTTCAGTCCAGTTTCTCGATCCCGGTTCCGGCGGTAGTGAACACTTCGTTCGAAGACCGGATTATCGCGGTCAACCTCAGCGAGATCGAGGCTGGAAATGAGGTGGATTCGCAGCCGCCTCGTCTCGCCGACCCCAAGCGAGATACAAAAGTATTTGGGATAAACGGGCCCGGTGGGGCCGGGAAAACGACGTTAATCGATGAGTTGGTTCTGAGATTTCTGCGCAAATTTCCGGCTGATCACCGCCTCGCGATTTTATCCCATGATCCCAGCGTGGTGGGCTCCGGCGCGTTGTTAGGAGATCGCGCCACCATGATTTACTCTCAGGATAATCGGGTGTTTATGCGCAGCATGGCAACCCGCGGATTGGCCGGAGGTCTGGCGGCTGCGTCTGAACGCGCGGTCAAGTATCTCAAAGGGCTAGGGATCTTCGACGCCGTGATTATCGAAACGGTAGGTACCGGACAAGAAGCTTTGCCTTTCGGGTTCGATCATTCGTTAACGGACCTCGCCACACTCGTGATGCCGCCCGATTACGGCGCCCGGCTTCAACTGCAAAAAATTGCGATGTTGGACGCAGCCGATATCGTAGCCGTAAATAAAGCTGATCTTCGAGGCGCTCGTACCGCGGTTTCTGAGATTGAAAGCCGGCTCCGGAGTAATCCTCGAAAGCAGACCTTATTACAAACCCAGGCAAATCGTCACCGGGACCCAGGTGTTGACCAAATTTTCCT
Organism: Chthoniobacterales bacterium; assembly: GCA_036378375.1. Classification (GTDB taxonomy): domain Bacteria; phylum Verrucomicrobiota; class Verrucomicrobiia; order Chthoniobacterales; family JAFAMB01; genus JAFAVN01. The sequence goes on along the minus strand of DASUWQ010000081.1, from coordinate 6,023 downwards.
CAATCTCTTCTCCCCAACTGTATGAGTCAGCTCGGTCAGATAATTGAGTCCGTCCGCGTCTATGACCGCTTCGTTGAAGCGGAGGTAGCCAGTGTACGTAAAGATCCCGCAAAAGCGAACGAAGTCATGGGGCGATGGCGGGATATCACCGCCAAGGTCGGGAAGACCCGAACCCCTACGGGCCTGGAATTGCCGACCTTAGCCTTGCCGCGGTATGACGATCCCGGAGAGATCAGCCGCTTTATGTTGGAGGGGGGAGTACCCGGAGAGTTTCCCTATGTTTCGGCGGCTTACAGCGAGCAGTATCTTTCGCGTGATCAAGAGAATGGAGCTGCTGACGAAAAGAAAGGCGAGGAACCGACCCGGCTGTTTGCGGGACTCGGCCTAGCCGAAGACACCAACCAGCGTTTTCATTACCTTTCCCGGAATCAACAGAACAAGCGTCTGAGCACGGCTTTCGATGGGCCCACGCTTTACGGCGTCGGGGCGCTGGCCCCAGGGGTTTTCGGTAAGATAGGCGAGGGCGGCGTCGCCATTGATACCGTTGAGGACGTGGAAAGGCTGTATGCCGGGTTCGATCTTGATCAGCCGAATGTGTCGGTTTCCATGACGATCTCCGGGCCGGCGCCGATTCTGTTGGCCATGTACATCGCGGCTGCTAAACGTCGATTTGGCCCGGATGTAGTACCTAAGCTGCGCGGAACAATTCAGGCCGATGTTCTGAAAGAAGTTCAGGCCCAGAACGAATTGATTTTCCCGATCGGCCCCTCGCTGCGGTTCTTGGCGGACATGGTTGAGTTCTGTTCCCTTAACATGCGCCGCTGGTATCCAATCTCGATCAGCGGTTATCATATCGCTGAGGCTGGGGCTACCCCGGTTCAGCAAGCCGCTTACACGCTTTCGAACGGTTTTGCCTACGTCGATTATTTTAAGACCAAGGGCATGGATATCAATGTGTTCGGGCCCAGGTTATCGTTCTTTCTCGATTGCGGGCTCGACGTCGAATATGTGGCCCTGGCCAGAGTTTGCCGCAAGATCTGGGCGATCGGTATCCGCGATGTGTTCCATGGAGACGAGCGCGCCCAACGATTGAAGCTACACACTCAGACCAGCGGAAGATCGCTGGTGGCTGCGGACTGGAAAAACAATCTGACCCGAACGGCGATTGAATTGGTTTTGGCGTGTATGAACGCCACCAATTCCTGTCACAGCAATGCCGCGGATGAACCTTTTACTACGCCGAGCGAGGAATACGCCCGGTATGCGGCTCACGCTCAAGGCATCTTGCTGGAAGAAAGCGGTGTGTTTAAACACATGATGAACACGCTTCCCGGATCACCCGGAATGCAAGCCGTGGGCGAGGCGGTCCAGTCTGCTATCCTAGAAGAGTTTGAAGCGATTGAAGCCCAAGGCGGCGTTCTAGGGGCGGTGGAACGGCGTTACCAACGCAGCCAAATCCAGGGAGCCGCCCACGTTCTGGAAAGCCAAATCTCAAACGGAAGCCGGCCCATCATCGGGCTTAACCGTTATGCGCTGGAGGATCTGGCGTGGCCGGACCTGGAGACAATTCGGACCCCCGCCAAGAAAAAGAAGGTACACCAGGAACGAGTTGAAGAATTTCATCGGAAACACGCCGGTGAATCCGAAGCGGCGCTAGATAGACTAGCTAAAGTCGTCGAAAACGGAGGTAACACTTTCTCAGAGCTGATCAACTGCGTCGAACACTGTTCTCTGGGCCAGATAACCGCCCGTCTCACCGAGGTCGTCGGACGATTCCGCCCAATGGTGTAACTGCGAATGGACCCAAGGAAACAACGAATGGACACGAATTGACGCGAATAAGAAAAGAGTCTAACCGCAGATGGACGCAGATTTACGCAGATAATATTGGGACGAAATGGCCACGGCTTTCTTCATTAAAATCATCTGCGTGCATCTGCGTTAATCTGCGGTTGTTTTTCTTTTATTCGTGTCCATTCGTGTCCATTCGCGGTTATGATTTCAAAGTGTTGCCCGAATGCCTGTAACTAGCGGAACGATTCGGGAGCTCGACCGTCGAGCGAAGATTCTGACGTGGTTTGGTGCGCTCGTACTTAAGCTCTTGATGCGGACACTCCGCTGCGAGGTTAAGGATGAGGCCGGGTTTTTCGCCGAAAATGCCCCTAAAGCTGTAGTGGCATTGATCTGGCATAATCGAATGTTGGGCTTAACCATTGCGTTCAGTAGGTACTATCCCTCCCGAAAAGGTGCGCTGGTCTTGACCAGCGCTAGCCGAGACGGAGCTTATTTGGCGGAGTTTGTCCGGAATTTTGGTGTAGGCTCGGTCCGCGGATCGACCTCTCGCCGCGGCAGCGCCGCGTTGCTCGATCTGGTCCGTAAACTGAGCGAGGGATACGACGTTTGTATCACGCCCGATGGACCCCGTGGTCCCCGCTATTCTCTGGGTCCGGGAGCGGTTTTATTGGCTCAGCTTTGCAAGGTTCCGCTAATGCCGCTGCTGATCGAGTACAGCAGCTATTGGCGCCTGAAATCGTGGGACGGTTTCGCGATTCCGAAACCATTTTCCAAAGTCGAAGTCACCATCATGCCCCTCATCGAGATTCCTTCTACCGTCGGCGACGACGGTAAGTTCGAAGCCGAGCGCCTCCGGGTCCAAGCCATAATGACTGATCGGCTAAAGATGCGGTGAACGGTCCACTGCTCACGGTTCGCCGTTAGTCGGCGCAGTCCCATAAGTCGTATAAGTCCCATTCGTCCAACGCACCGCAGGTGTCGCATCCGGCAACGGGTTGCACTGGGTCAAACCGCGAACTGTGAACAGTGAACCGCGAACGGCGAACCGTTAAAAGCTGACCGGTCGGCGCAGAGTCGAGAACTTGCACCGACCGGTCCCTTTGGCTTCTGGCTGGAGAAGATTTTTTGTTATTCTTTGAGTCCCGTTCTCGACAAACTTTCGATCCACACTGGGTTCGTAATCTCGGTATTTATTTGTTCTCAGTGGGTTTCCGGTTTCGCCTTCTTCGATCCTCGAGAAACGTATTAAGCAGCCGTTATGCCACCCGATTTTTTGTGCCTGGGCCAATCCCGCTTTTTTGGCTGTTTCTCGAGGAGAAATTTTTATTTACGGGTTTTTAGATCACTAGAAACTCGGTCATTCCGGGGCCGACTTTCATCCCAGAACCGGGATCAACATTTGCCGGAACTGGGACGGGGCTGTGTGGGCGTGAGCCTCAATTTGGTGGGGTGAGGCTCCCGCACGGGCCTCAAGCTTTCTTCAGGGAATGCGGCGCGAACGATCACTACGTATTTTCGTGCGCAGCGCTCGCCGAGCCGGAACTATGCTGTTGCCCTGAATTCAATATTTCGCAGTGGGCTTAGCTCGGTTGTTTGGTCAAGCCTCGTTGATGATAGACCTGGCCACACCCTGCACCGCGGCTCGGCAGCTTTTCGGCCTTTTCTGCTATAAGGCGGGACAACTGCAAGCGTCTTGTTCAAACTTTGAGAACGTTCCGGAGCCTCGCCCCACCAGCGCTGCACGCAATTTTTCGATCAAGCCGACCTCTTACTCGCCGCTCGTTCCCGGCGTTAATTCTAACCGGCACCGCCACCAATCCCTTAGAATCCTGGCACCGAGCTTTTCTGTATAGAACTTGATGGCTGGCTCGTTCCAGTCCAAGACACTCCATTCCACTCGGCCGCAATCTCGTTCCCGGGCAATGCGAAAGAGCTCCTGGAATAGCGCCATCGCGATACCGCGACGCCGGTATTCCGGCTGAACGAAAAGGTCTTCCAGGTAGATCCCAGGCCGGCCAACAAAGGTAGAGAACGTTTGGAAGAAAAGAGCGAACCCAACCGGTTTCCCGGATATCTCAGCCAGAAAAACTTCGACCATTGGCTTAGGCCCGATCAACGCGCGCCGGATATTTTCCGGCGTAGACACGACTTCATGGCTAAGCTTTTCGTAAACCGCAAGGTCAACCACAAGTCGGTGAACGGTTTCTGCGTCTTCGGGCTGTGCGAATCGAATCTGAAGATCGCTCATAGTGGAAAAATTGGACAGGGAGGTCTTCTATGCTACAAACGCGTGCATGAGATTGCTAGTAACGGGCGGCTGCGGCTTCATTGGAAGCAATTTTATCCGCTACGTTCTCGAACATTACGACCCGGAACATATTACCAACGTGGACCTTTTGACCTATGCGGGTTCACTGAATACCACTGCCGATCTCGCTGATCGGTTCAGGGATCGATACGAGTTCGTTCGAGCAGATATCGCGGACCGGAAGCAAATGGATGAGATTTTGTCCGCGCATAGCTACTTCGGCATCATCAATTTTGCAGCGGAAAGCCATGTGGATCGCAGCATCATTTCACCGGCCGATTTTATTTACAGTAATGTGGTTGGAACGGGAGTCCTTTTAGATGCCGCTCGCCGGCACGGCGTGAAGCGCTTTTTACAGGTGTCAACGGACGAGGTGTACGGATCCAACGATGTACCGGTCTCAGAGGAAGCCGTTCTGAAACCCAGCTCTCCTTATTCGGCCAGCAAAGCCGCCGGCGATCTATTGGCCTTGTCTTACCACAAAACTTATGGGCAAGACATCGTGATCACGCGATCCTCGAACAACTTTGGCCCGTTTCAATATCCCGAAAAACTGATTCCATTGATGATTCTGCGCGCGCTGGCGAATCAGCCACTACCTGTTTATGGCGATGGCCTCTATATGCGGGACTGGTTGTATGTGGAAGACCATTGCGCTGCGGTGTTTGATGTGCTGATGAATGGTGTTTCCGGTTCTATCTACAATGTGGCGTCCGGGTCGGAGCATAAGAACATCGACGTCGTTAAGATGATCTTAGAACATCTGAAGCGCAGTGCCGACCTGATCACTTACGTGAAAGACAGGCCGGCGCATGATCGGAGGTATAGTCTCGATTCATCAAAACTCAGAAGCGAGATCGGCTGGAAACCGCTGCATGACTTTGCGTCGACTTTGTTGCGAACGGTCGACTGGTACCGAGTCAATGAGCCGTGGTGGAGGTCCATTCTTGCAGCAGGTTCCACCACAGAGACACAGAGAACACAGAGGTAGGAGATTGTTGATGGGTTTAGTTTAGACAGATCTTACTGTGTACTAACTCTGTGTCGTCTGTCTCTGTGGTGATAATTCCTAGTGTATGAGCGGCCAGCCACAACCCCAACGTCGGCCCACCGGTTGCCGGTGGGGCTGCCTGCTACTGGCGTGCGTCTTTGTTGTCATTATCGGAGCAATTGTCTGGGGAGCGGTATCCACTTACGAGGGCGCGTATCAAATGACTTCGCCCAGTCAGCGGACGTTCCCGCCGATCGCTGACGGTGGCGGCCAAGCCGTTCAGGAAAAGCTCCAGCATGCTCAAGAGGAGTTGGCTAAAGGCGGGTCTCCGGAGGTTCACCTGACCGCTGACGAACTCAACGCTTGGTTCCTCGGCAGCCCGAACAACCGGGAACTGGCCAAAGATGTCCGTTTTCGAATCGAGGCCGATTGGCTCGTGGCTGAGGCTAGCTTCCCGCTCACGTTTATGGCCCAACTGCCACTGCTGCCGGGGTTCCACGACCGGTATTTCAACGGCAAATTAGCGGTTCGCCTCTCTGTGGATCATGGGGAACTCAAGGTTGAGGCCTTTGATTTGGAAGGAAATGGCGCCCGGCTGCCGTGGCTGACCACGAGTCAAGACTTCCGCCAGACTGTCTCCCAAGGCATTAACAAAGCGTTACGGGACAGCGAGCCGGAAGACCAAACGCTGCTCAATGCCATCCAGTCGATCCAGATCGCCAATAACGAGATCGTGGTGAAATTCGGGAAGGGGGATGGGAAAAAGGCGGGTGGATAAGGTAGGCGCTGTTCGGGGCAGCCGGTAGTGGACGGACTGGACTTAGTGGACTGGAGTGGACCCAGTGGACAAGCCATCCATCCACTTGGTCCACCCCGTCCACTGCGTCCACTAGGTTCCACTCGTGGAATTCTCGTCTGAGATCACGCTTA
>DASUWQ010000080.1:0-16266 GCA_036378375.1 Chthoniobacterales bacterium | reverse complement strand
GGGAAGTAGGCATTGCGATGGCCGGTGTCTTTGAACATCCGGTCGAGATGGCGCTGGATGTTTTCCCACATGCCGAAGCCCCACGGTTTGATCACCATGCAACCACGGACATCCGAGTTTTCCGCTAAATCGGCGGCGCGGACGACCTGCTGGTACCACTCGGGGAAATCTTCTGCGCGGGTGGGAGAGATGGCGGTCTTTTGGGGTGATCCTGACATAGCTACTCTATGAGTGAGAGGTGAGAAGTGAGAAGTGAATGGCGAGAGGTTAGCCTAAGCTGGAGCGAAGCGGAGGCCTAGGTGAACGAATTTAGGAAGGAGCGGAAGAAATTGGCGCCTCGTTCCAGGTCGTGGATCTCGATGAACTCGTCGCAGGTATGAGCTTGTTTAATGCTACCGGGACCTATGGCGATGGCGGGGGTGTTTTGCTGGGTGAAAAATGCGGCATCGCAAAACCAGGGGACTCCGATCCGTTGGGAACCGAGAGCCACGAATTTTTCGATAATCGAATGAGAAGGGTCAGTGTAAAGGGGTTGGGATACTTTTAGCGGACTGGCTTGGACGTCGGGAAATCGTTGGGAGAGAAATGACTGAACTGCTGATACCATTTCTTCCTGACCGGGAACGGTGCGGATGTCGATCTCGGCTCGGCAATGGTCAGGGACGACATTGATTTTCACGCCGCCGCTAATGGTGCCTAAGCTGATGGTTGGCCTACCCAGGGTCTCATTGGCGGGAGCAGGGCAGAGGCTGGGGAATTCTTTTTTTAGGGCGGCAAAGGCCTGGGTCAGAAGTTCGATCGCGTTGATTCCGGCGTCAGGGGCGGCGGCGTGGACCGCTTTTCCTTTAGCGTCTAGTTGCATCCAAGCGGTGCCTTTGTGGGTGTAGACAACGTTTAGATCGGTGGGCTCGGCGACCACAACGAAATCGGCTTGGCGTCGCCTGGCAGCGACCTTAGACCCGAGTTGATCGGCTTCTTCGTCCGCGAGTCCGACGAACCCGACCGCCACATTCAGTTTCGATAGATCGGTGGTTGTGAGTGCCCATAACATTGCGGCCATTGGGCCTTTGGTGTCGGTGGCGCCGCGTCCAAGTAGACGGCCGTCGACAATATCGCCTTTAAATGGATCGATCGTCATTCCGCGCGCCGGCACCGTGTCCAAGTGCGGCGCAAACAGGATGGTTGTCTTAGCAGCGGGTGGCCTAGGGAACCAGCCATACACATTTGGGCGGCCTTCGGCAATGTATTCGAATTCGACAGAAGCGCCGTGAGCGCTCAAAAATTCGCCGACGAATCGGCCAACGGCTTCTTCGCCCGCGCTGTCGGGGGCGCCGGAGGGATTCTCGCTAGGAATACGAACCAGAGCGCGACACAACTCGGTAACGGACTCGATCGGGCTCATAGCTTGGCAATCGATTGAAACCAATCAACGAAACGAGGGATTCCGTCTTCGATTAGGGTGGTGGGCCGATAGTTGAGGAGGCGGCTAGCCTTAGATATATCGGCGTAGGTTTGCGGCATATCGCCGGGAGCAGGAGGCTGATAGTCGATCACGGCGGATTTACCGAGCGCTTTTTCGATCAAGCGTATGACCTCGTTCAGCTCGATCGTCTGATTTTCGCCAAGATTAAAGATTTCAAATGGAGACCCTTCAAAATCGATTGCGTTTACGACTCCTTGGATGGTGTCGTCAATGAAGGTAAAATCGCGACGGACGGTGCCGTCTCCATAGACTTCGATTGGTTTCCCGTTGGCGATAAGACGGGTGAATTTGTGGATGGAAAGATCGGGGCGCTGTCTTGGTCCGTAGACGGTAAAGAAACGGAGGCAAACCACTTTTAACCCATGCAGATGCGAGTAATTCGAGCAGAGCTGTTCGCCGGCGAGTTTGCTGCTGGCGTATGGGCTGAGGGTCTGCACTAACACCTGGTCTTCGCGAAATGGGAGTTGGCGGGTAGCGCCGTAAACGGAGGAGCTGGAAGCAAAAACGAACTTCCTGATCCCGGCGGATTTAGCGGCTTCCAGCAGATTGAATGTCCCGAATATGTTGGTCTTAAGATAGAGTTCCGGGCACAAAACCGAGGGTCGGACGCCGGCGCGAGCGGCGAGATGAACAATGACATCGGGGCGCTCTGATTGAACAATGGTTTTGATCTGGTCGGAGTCACAGACATCGGCAGAGAAGATCTTGGCCGGTGTTTTCCGCAGGTTAGAACGTTTGACCTCAGGGTCGTAAAAGTCGTTGAAATCGTCGATTACGACGACGGAATCGCCACGAGCGATGAGCACATCGACTAGATGTGAACCGATGAAACCAGCACCGCCTGTGACCAAGATTTTCATTAGTGGTGGAAAACGACCAAGCTGGGATTAAATGGAAACACGCGCAAGGGGAAACGTCAGGAGTAAACAGTAAGCAGTAAGCAGTGAACAGTGCAGGGTGAAAGGTGATAGGTGAAAAGTGAAAGGTTGGTGGGCGTCTGGGTGTGGCACTGTCTGTGGGCGGATCTCGCGGTCTGGGTGAGGTTACGAATGGGACCGATAGGACTTGTATGTGGTGTGGGCGGGCTTGTGCGCTAATACTCCTGGGCGGGAACGAACGTGAGGCTTACTACCTTTTATTTTTCACCTTTCACGGGGTCTTTTACTTTTCACCTGACTTCAAGAAGTGGGTTGACAAGTGATCGGAACCGCGGGGATATACAAATTAGCCAATGCCCGACGAGAAAAGAGGTCCGGCCCGGATCACGCTTCCCCCACGCGCTAAAGCTCCGGAGGTGGTGGAGCCGGTCGTTGTTCCAGAGGGTGTTCCGGTGCACACTAGCGAGCGATTAATCGCTCGGATGCCCCCGGTGCGGCGGGATCCTTGGGTGGTTCCACTGGCGGGGTTGGTCCTCGCTTTTTGCGTGATTTCGCTTATCGTACAGTGTTTAGTTGCTTTCAGTTGAGAACAAAGGGGAACCAGGGGTTGTGCTAACGAAAGAAAGAAAAGGTTATGTCAACGGCTTCTGTATTACATTTGAATCAGTCGAACTTCGATCAAACCATTAGCGAGTCCGACGTACCAGTGCTTGTCGATTTCTGGGCGAGCTGGTGTGGTCCTTGTCGGATGATCGCCCCTGTTTTGGACGAGATCGCTAAGGAACAGGGTGACAACGTGAGGATCGTGAAGATCGATGTCGACGCCAATCCGGAAATCTCGAATCGATTCGGGATCCGCAACATCCCGACTTTGCTGTTTTTCAAGGGAGGCGAAGTTAAGGATCAAGTGGTTGGATTGACGAGCAAGGCGGACCTGGTGTCGCGCCTGGACGCTTTAAGAAAGTAAAAAGAAAGAAGTAGGGAATATCTGGCGCAAAAAAGGGTACCCTAAGATAGAGGTGGTTGCTTAAACTTGAAGGCAATTGCCCTTAATGTGGCGCCAATCGAAAAGTTAAAGATATGAATATGCTAGCACTGGGCTTTGGGAACTTTGGTGGCCCTGATCTGTTTATCATCCTGCTCATTGTGCTCGTATTGTTCGGCGCCAAAAAGCTCCCTGAGCTGGCCCGCAGTCTGGGGCAAAGCATGAATGAATTTCGTAAGGCTCGGGAAGAGTTCGATCGCGAGCTCCATACCGCGGCGAACGATGTAAAGAACCAACCTCAGTCGTATCAGCCAGCGCAGAATGTGCAGCCGGCCCAACCAGCGGGGCAAGCGAATCAGTCGCAACCGCAAGTTACGGCTGGAAATGAGCAGCGGCCTCAGGCGTAGGATCGCCGGGAACGAAAAGAATTTACGCCGTCTGATCGTGAGGTCAGGCGGCGTTTTTTTTGGTTTTTGGGGAGGCGAGAGAAGCGTATGGGCGTGTGGGCGTAACGGGGTGAGCGTGGACGGTAGTGGACAAGAGTGGACGTAGTGGACGGGAGTGGACTTGAGGGATAGGGAATGGGTCGAGAATCTAATTGATTGTCTGTCTTTGTGTTCTCTGTGTCTTTGTGGTGAATTTTCTGTCTTTGTTTTCTCTTGCGGTCGGGCGCAAGGGACTTAATGTCGCGAGGCGTCCCGCGTTGGCGTTTTTGAACGCGGGACTTTTTCTGTCCCGAATTTATGGCCAATACAGTGTTGGTTGGTGCGCAGTGGGGTGATGAAGGTAAAGGCAAGGTAATCGACTATCTAACGGACCGGGTCGATGTGGTCGTTAGGAGTCAGGGCGGCAATAACGCCGGACATACCGTTGTAGTTGGGGACGTAAAATACATTCTTCGGTTGATCCCGTCGGGTATCCTACGTCCTGGGAAGCTTTGTGTGATCGGGAACGGTGTGGTGGTGGATCCGATCTCGCTTTGTGAAGAGATCGGGGAGCTCAAAAACCAGGGGGTGGAGATTTCGAAGGAGAATTTGTTGATCAGCGAGGCTGCCCATCTGGTGTTTCCGTATCACAAACTGATTGACGAATACCGGGAGCTAGCCGTTGGGCCGAATAAGATCGGCACAACGAAACGCGGCATCGGCCCCGCATATGGCGACAAAATTGCGCGGGTGGGTATTCGGCTAGGTGACCTTTTGGATCCTAATCGTTTCAAGGATCGTTTGGACAGCCGGCGCCAAGAAGTCGACTGGCTGCTGCAACAGTACGGAGCGAAACCGATCGATTGGCGGGAGTTGACTCGGCAATATCTCGTGGCTGGGGAACAGCTCAGGGAAATGGTGACAAACACCGTGCTCGAGCTGCATGGTCTGATGCAGGAGGGCAAAGAAATTTTGTTTGAGGGCGCCCAGGGTACGTTCCTCGATATTGATCATGGGACTTATCCGTACGTAACCTCTTCGAACACCACGGCAGGTGGCGCGTGTACTGGCGCCGGGGTGCCCCCGACCCGAATCGATCGGGTGGTTGGAGCAATGAAAGCGTATACGACCCGGGTGGGCGAAGGTCCCTTCCCGACAGAGGATCAGGGGATCTCGGACATGCTGCATGCTATGGGCCGCGAGTTTGGAGTGAACACTGGGCGGGAACGGCGTTGTGGTTGGTTTGATGCGGTTGCGACGCGGTTTGCGGTGATCGTGAACGGTATCGATGAGATCGCGGTTACGAATCTGGACGGGCTGGATCAGCTGGAGACGATCAAGATCTGCGTTGAGTATAAGCGGGAAGGTAAAGGAGTGGTATCACCGCCGACGTGCGTCCAGGAATTTGGGCGTTGTACGCCAGTCTATATTGAAGTGCCGGGATGGAAAGAGCCGACCACCGGGGCTAAGACCTACGAAGATCTGCCCAAGAACGCGCGGCTTTACCTGGAAAAGGTTTGTGAGTTAATCGGGGCGAAGCTGAGTCTGGTGGGTGTGGGACAGAAGAGGGAGCAAACTATTGTGGTAACGCCCGAGTTGGTCGCGGCGTCTTAGGCTGCCGCGAGACTACATCGGGCAAGCCGGGAGCGAGCGGGAACGGGTGCACGCTGTGGACGGGAGTGGACAGAGTAGACGTAGTGGACGGCTAGCGGCAGTCGCTGCTCAGCATTAGCGAAGATCGCGGTACTGGCGGCCCGTGGAGCGTTCACGGGGTTAGACTCCGCCGTAGCGGCGTTGACGGCGGTTGTATTCGTCGATGGCGTCGACCAGGTCTTGGCGGTTGAAATCGGGCCAGAGTTTGGGGATTACGTACATTTCGGTGTAACTCACCTGCCAAAGCAGAAAGTTCGAAATTCGCATTTCGCCGGAGGTACGGATCAAGAGGTCGGGATCGGGCAGATCGCGGGTGTACAGGAAACTACTGAAGAGCTCGGCGTCGATTGAGTCGGGTTGTAGTTTGCCGGCGGCAACGTTTTTGGCCAGGCGTTGGATGGCATCGATGATCTCGGTGCGGCCACTATAGTTAATCGCGAGGATGGCGGTCAGCTGCTTGTTGTTGGCGGTGGTAGTGATGGCGTGTTCGAGTTGGTCCTGGCATTCCGGCGGTAGCTCGTTCAGACGGCCGATGGCTTGGACACGGACGCCGCGTTTGGCCATATCTCTGGTGTAATCGCGGAGGAAGCGCTGCAAGAGGCCCATCAAAGTATCGACTTCTTCCTTCGGTCGCTGCCAGTTCTCGGTCGAGAACGCGTAGAGGGTGAGGTATTCGATACCGAGCTCGAGACAGGCTTCCACGCATTCGCGGACTGCTTTTGCGCCTTCGAGATGGCCCCGGGAGCGCGGCCATCCGCGTTGTCGTGCCCACCTCCCGTTGCCATCCATAATGACGGCAACATGCCTAGGTGTTTTACTGACCATGTTAAGCTGGTCAACAAGCGGCATTGGGAAGGAAAATGCAAATCAGGAGTTCGAGGAGTTCAGGAGTTCAGGGTGGAGCGGATCACGAAGTTGCAAGCGTAAAGGACTCCTCCGAGCCTGCAGTCGCGGGGAGTGTCAGCAGCGCCATGACGGGCTCCTGAACTCCTGCAACTCCTCGAACTCCTCAACTCCTCCTTTTAAGTGCTTGCAGATTAGACAGGATGAGCAAAAGATAACACCCGGTTTTCGGCTCGTTGGAGATAAGGTTGACCATTTAGGGCTTCCATTACCCCCTGCGAGCGTCAGTTTGATGCAGACAATTTTGCTTGTTGATCCAGAGACAGATTTCCTTGAGTGGGCCCAGAACCAACTCGAAACCCCGACTACCCGGGTCTTGACGGCTACTACCGCGGACGAGGGTTACAAGATCTATATCTCGGAAAATCCAGATCTGATGGTTTCTGAGACGCATCTTTTGCCATTTAGCGGCTTGGAATTGCTGGCGCGGATTCGCCAGCGGGACACGAACGCGATGGTGATCTTAATGAGCGCGTTCGGGACAACTCAATCCGTCATCGAATCGATGAAACTGGGAGCTTTCGATTATCTGCGCAAGGAATCGTTGCCATTTAATCTGAAGCCGGTGGTGGACGCGGCATTAACGGCTCAGGCAGAGATGCGCTCGGCGACTGCTTTCAAGCCGCAACTGACGGTAGAGCAATACCAGGACAGTCTGGTCGGGCAATCGCAGGCGATGCAGCAGGTTTTTAAGATGGTGGGTCGAGTCTCGCATAGTGACGCACCGGTGATGATCACGGGCGAGAGCGGGTCAGGTAAAGAATTGGTGGCGCGGGCTATCCATCATTATAGCAACCGGAGCTCACAAACATTTATTGCGATCAACTGTGCAGCGATTCCGGAGAATCTCTTGGAAAGCGAATTGTTCGGTCACGAACGGGGCGCTTTTACCGGAGCGGCTTCGCAGCGAATCGGCCGATTCGAACAGAGTAACGGGGGTACGTTGTTCCTGGATGAGATTGGGGAAATGGCGTTGCCGGTCCAGAGCAAAATTCTTCGCGTATTGCAGGAAGGCGAGTTTTCACGAGTGGGCGGAAATGCGGTGATCAAAACCGATGTTCGGATTATTGCTGCGACGAATAAAACGCTGGAACAAGAGGTGGCGAAGAAACAGTTCCGAGAGGATCTGTTTTATCGGTTAAACGTGGTCCGCATTCATTTGCCGCCGTTACGGCAGCGGAAAGAAGATATTCGTTTGTTAGCAGAATATTTCTTGAAGAAGATCGCTACGCTGAAACATCTGCCGCAGCTGACCTTATCGGCCGAATCGATCAAAGTTTTGGAGGACTATCCTTGGCCTGGGAACGTGCGGGAGCTCGAGAACACGGTTCAACGAGCCTGTGTTTTGGCGACAAGCGATGTGCTTTTGCCGAAGGACATTCCGCTGGGAAATGCGGGGCAAACGGATCACTTGAATGGGGATCATATTCCGCCTTCCAGTGGAGGAGGCGTTAAACCGAGTTTGGATGTAGCGGTGGAGACGTTGTTGGACGCAGCCGCCTCGGATCCGTCGATTCAGCTTTTGCCTTGGCTAGAACGGGAATTCACGGTGTCGGCGATGAAGCGGACCAAAGGGAATCAGGTGAAAGCAGCGAAGTTGCTTGGGGTGACTCGCGCGACGTTGCGAAAGCGGATTGAGAGGTACGGGATTACGAAGGAGTTGAGTTTCCAATAGGAGGCGCCAGGAGCGGATAACTAATAGGACGTGTGTCACGAGGGTGGCGTGCCGGAGTGGACGGAGTGGACTTTGTGGACGAAGTGGACAGAGTGGAAGGAGCGCGCGAATTGCCGGTAGTGTAGGGTGAGGAGTATATCGAGTATCGAAGAGAGGCCGCCAGGCGAGGGCACGCCTGCGTCGGCAGAACACGGAGACGGGGCTGCTACGACGGGACGCGAGGAATTGCCGGTGGCAAAGCGGCAGCGGAAGAACGGGAGTGGACGGTCAAGGGATGAGCAGAAGGGGGCGATCCGCCGCGAAGGGGCTCTTCAGTCAGTGGTTGAGCTGGTTGCTGAGTCCAAGCAGTTCACTCGAAGATTCAATAAATGGGCCACTTCGATAAGCTCAGGGCCGTCTCGGTTTGAGCAGGTCTGTGAACCGGCTCAGGCGTTTGTGGCGGCCTGCGCGGTCCGACATTTTGCGTCCAGGAATTGTTGGTTGATCTGTCCGGATGCACGCCGGCAGGAAGAGGTTTTTAACGGCCTACTAAACTGGGGGATCACTGCTTGGTTCTTCCCAGAGCTGGAGACGCCAGCGATTGAGGGAGCGGTTCCGGATCCGGAGGTTGTGGCGGAACGGCTCAATGTGCTTCAGCATTTGGCCGAGGGAAAACGAGCTGTCGTGGTGGTAACTGCAGCGACACTGGAAGACGCAGTTCCGAATCGAGAACGCGTCGGTAGCCAGACGTTTATCGTCCAACGCGGACAGGCGCTGGATCGAACCACATTGATCGAGGGGTTACTGAAATGCGGATATCAACAGGTAGGACAGGTTAGCGGCCGGGGTGAATTTGCGGTGCGAGGGGGAATAATCGATGTGTTCTCGCTACAACACGCCTTACCGTTGCGCATCGAATTGTTCGGTAACGATGTTGATTCATTGCGCGAGTTCGATCTCGATGATCAGACCGCAGTTCAGGTTGTTGACCGTGGCGAAATCTTTCTGGGGGAACCGGAATCCAATGGTACGCGGTTCGCTGATTATATTCAGCGTGGTGATTTGTTGATCGATATCGAGTCGGGGTATGAGGCGGCGCCGGTTCGGATCAGCGCCGGGACGCTTGAGACCGAGGGGACCGAGGATTTCGAAACGGCGTTTTATCCGTCCGGGTTTCACGACTTCGAAGCCGGTGATTTTCTGGTGGAAGAGACCAAGCGTGAACAAGCGCTGAACCAGCTCCGGCAATGGTTAAATGAGGGATGGCGCGTTTTGGCGGTCTGCCACAATGAGGGTGAGCTGGAACGGCTAAGAGACGTTTTTACCGATAACGAGCTGGATGTAGAACAGATCGTCTTTGCGGTTGGGGTTTTGAATCACGGTTTCACTTATGAGACCGGCAAGCTGGCGGTGCTCTCCGACGCCGAGATTTTCGGCCGGTACCAAAGTCCGAGCGCTCGGCGGCTGGCCTTGCGGCGTTCCCGGTTGCGCGGGGGACGAGCGCCAGTCGATTTCAGCGAATTGGCCGAAGGCGATTATGTGGTTCATCTGGAGTATGGGATTGCGAAGTACCAGGGCATCCGAAAGCTGGAACAGGATGGCGCGGAATCGGAGTGTGTTGTCCTGGAGTTCGCCGATGACGCCAAGCTGTATGTTCCATTCGAGCAGGCGTTCTTGATTTCGCGATATGTCGGCCTGGGTAAGCGTTTTCCGCAGTTAAGCAGTCTAGGCGATAGCAAATGGGCGAGAGCAAAGAAAGCGGCTGAGACTGCGGTTTTCGATTACGCAGCCCGATTGTTGAAGCTGCAAGCTGAGCGCCAGACTTTGACCGGGTTCAAGTTTCTGCCGGATACAAAATGGCAGGCTGAATTTGAAGCTTCGTTTCTTTACAAGGAAACCGCGGACCAATTGCGGGCGATCGAGGATACCAAGAGAGACATGGAATCCGAGCAGCCGATGGATCGACTGATTTGCGGGGATGTCGGGTTCGGCAAGACCGAGGTTGCGATTCGGGCTGCATTTAAGGTGGTGATGGGTGGGAAACAAGTGGCGATGCTAGTGCCGACGACCGTCTTAGCGCAACAGCATTACCAAACGTTGCGAGAACGGACCTCGGACTATCCGATGACGGTGGGGATGTTGAGCCGGTTCTTATCGGTGGGAGAACAGCGGAAAGTGATTAAAGGAATTCGGGACGGATCGCTGGATATTGTGGTTGGGACTCACCGGTTGGTGTCCTCGGATATCGAGTTCAAGGATCTCGGCCTGGTGATTGTTGATGAGGAGCAACGGTTTGGGGTTCGGCACAAAGAACTTTTGAAAGAGCGATTCAAATTGGTGGATGTGCTTACGCTTTCGGCGACGCCGATTCCACGCACGCTGTATCTCTCGTTGGTGGGAGCAAAAGACATGTCGGTGATTGAAACGCCGCCACCGAACCGGTTGCCGGTCGAAACGGTCGTCTGCGCCTACGACGAGCGCGTGATTCGAGACGCCATTCAGCGAGAACTGAAGCGGCGAGGTCAGGTCTATTTTCTGCATAATCGGATCCATTCGATTAATCGGGTGAAAGAGCGGGTGTTAGAGCTTTGTCCGGGGGCGCGGGTTGAGATCGGCCATGGGCAAATGGATGAAGACGAACTGGAACGCGTCATGCAGCGGTTTGTGCAGGGAGAGATTGATGTGCTGATCTCGACCACAATCATTGAGAGCGGGTTGGATATTCCGAACGCTAACACGATCATCATTGATCGGGCGGATCGCTTTGGACTGGCGGATCTGTATCAGTTGCGCGGTCGGGTAGGACGGGCCCAACACAAGGCGTACGCCTATCTTATGTTGCCGCGGGAATTGATGGGGGTGGGAGCGGCTCGCCGGCGAATCAACGCGATCAAGCAATATTCCGGCCTGGGAGCCGGATTTAAGATTGCGATGCGTGATTTGGAGATTCGCGGGGCAGGGAACATCCTGGGAACGGCCCAGAGCGGGCACATCACGAACGTAGGCTTTGAGCTTTATTGCCAGCTATTGCACGACGCGGTTGAGAAGCTCAAAGGTAAGAAAGCCCGGGGACGGGCGGAGGCGGTTCTCCGGCTTGATTTTGTGGCGACGAATGAGTCGGAGTTTGTGAGTGCTGGAGCGGCTAAGGCGCCGGCCTTCATCTCGGCCGACTATATTTCTCAGCCACATCTACGAATTCAGGCGTACAAGAAGCTGGCCGCAGCGATCAATGCCGAAGAATTGAGCAAGCTGCAGAAGGAGTGGAGAGACCGGTTCGGGCCGCTGCCGGAGGCGGTCAGCAATCTATTATTAATGACGGAAATCAAGTTGATCGCTGGCAAGGCCCGGGTGGCGCGAGTGGAGGTAAAAGAGAAGAAAGTGATGCTGCTGCGGGGAGGAGATTATTTGCTGATCGGCGACCGGTTTCCCCGCTTGACTTCACCAGACCCCCAATCTAGGCTCGCCGAATTGTTGTCCCTCCTACGGAGACTTTCATAATCATAGGCATGCTACAGAAGATTGTTTGTCGCGTTTCGTTCGTCGCGTTGCTACTGGTGCCAGGGATTGCGTGGGCGGAGGCCGAGGTAATCGATGGAATTGCCGCAGTGGTAAACGGCGACGTTATCACGTTTTCCCAAGTCCAAGAAGTTGCTGCTCCTGAGGAACAATCTCTGAAGCAGCAGTACACCGGCCAAGAGCTGATCGATAAGATCAAGGAAACGCGGTTGGCGGTATTGAACGACCTGATCAACCGGCAGCTGATTCTGCAGGAATTTAAAAAGAAGGAATATCAGCTTCCCGACTACGTCGTGGAGGAGCAGGTTCAAGAGATTATCAAGGATGAGTTTGGAGGCGATCGTCAGGCCTTTGTGCGAACCTTGCAGGCGCAGGGATATTCGCTGAACAAATTCCGGGATAAGGAGAAAGAGAAGATCACCGTGCAGGTGATGCGGCAGAACAAGCTGAAGGACGACAATTTTACGCCATCGCCGGAGGCAGTTACGGCATATTACAATGCGAATAAGCAAGAGTTCGCGACGCCGGCGCAAGTGAAGCTTCGGATGATCGTATTGAATTCCGATCCGTTGGTGACCGATTCCGCTAAGACCACGAAACAGATGGCCGATGATATCCGGGATAAGGCCATGCACGGAGGGGATTTCGCGACTCTGGCGAAGACCTATTCAATGGATGGAACCGCTGAGAACGGTGGTGACTGGGGTTGGGTCGATGAGAAGACCTTAAACCAGGACCTGACAAAGACCGCGTTCGCTCTAAAAAAGAGCGAGGTGAGCCCGGTAGTTCAGATCGGTGATTCTTTCTATTTGCTCTACTGTGAGGACAGGAAAGACCCGGCTATCACGGCACTGAACGACGTGCGGGATAACATTTCGAAAAAGCTGTCGCAGGTCGAGAAACAAAAGGCGACGCAGCGATGGTTGGACGGGCTGCGGGAGAAAGCCTACATCAAAGTATACTAGGAGTTCGGGAGTTTTTGGGAGTTCGAGGAGAGGAATCAGAAATACAAATTTTGGTAAGGACGAGCTTCGGCTCGTCCTTTTTGTTTTCGGGAAGCGTGCTTTCCCTGTTTTCGACTTTACGGATGAGCCGGAAGTCCTCCCGATCGGATTGAGGGCAATGACAAAGGGGGGCTCTGCTTACGGGTGGAACGCTTTCAATCGAGGACGATTACGATGGGTTCTTGCTAGAACGCGTGAGGCGGGGGAATGGTTCGGGGATGCGGTGGAATCCTCGGGTTTATCTGAAAGCTTTCGATGTGGGGTTACAGGATACGTTTGTTTATCGGTGGAATTTCTTTCTCCGATCGCTCTTTGAACTGTTGCCCTTGATGGGGACAGTGCTGATCTGGGGGGTCGTTTTTGATCAACGAGACAAGGGAGTCGGAGGGTTCGATTCTCGGACGGTTATTGCCTATTTTTTGCTCGTCTTGTTCTTGGACGGGTTGGTTACGCCCAAAGATGATGAGTTTCGGATCGCGGCTGACATCCGGGAGGGACAGATCAGTGCGTTCCTGGTGAAACCGATCGATTATCTGCTCTATCGGTTTAGCCTGTTCGCCAGTAGCCGATTGCTGTTCACAGCGATGACTTTGCCGGTTTTTCTCTGTCTCTTCGCTTTTACCTCCAGCTACTTCAGTTGGCCGTCCGACCCCGGTTTGTGGCTGGTGGCGATATGGACAACGGCGATGGCTGCGCTGTTGCAGTTTTTTATTACTATCTCGATTGCACTCCTGGCGTTCTGGATGTTGGAGATTTCGACCGTCGTTTTTATCGTCTATTCGTTCGAGTATATGTTGAGCGGCAGAATGTTTCCGCTCTCGTTTATGCCGGAGGCGGTTCAGAACGTATTGAATTGGTTGCCGTTTCCTTATGAACTTTATTTTCCGGTTTCAGTGTTGATGAACCGGATACACGGAACGGATCTTTGGTTTGGGCTCGGGGTGCAGGCGTTTTGGGTGACGTTGGCTGGGGCGGCCGCGCAGCTGATGTGGAAGCAGGGGCTACGGAAGTATCAAGCAGTGGGAGGGTAGGCGCTTCGCGCATAGCCGATAGTCGATGGCCAATAGCCGAACTGGAATAGCCCGAAAAGGCGCAAAAAGCACAAAAAAAGGCCACGAATTGACGCGAATGCACGCGAACGGAAAAGACATTCGAGGACTGGGAGACCGAGTCGAGGTCAGTCGCGCATACGGTCGATAGCGAATTTGCTCGGCTATTGACTACTGACTATCGGCTAGGCACGAAGCGCTCAGCGGACATACGCCGAGGCGTAGGTCATGGTGTTTGCGCTGCGGGTTTGGCGGACATGGCGATGGATCCAGATGCTCTCGAGTACACCGAGGCCGAAAAGGATCAGGACCAGGAACGAGCCGCCATAACTGATCAGCGGGAGAGGGACGCCGGTGATCGGGGTGATCGAAATGTTCATGCCGACATTCATGAACACGTGAGTGAAAATAAGCGCGACAATGGAGACGGCAGCTAATCTGCCGAGTTCATCCGGGGCGATCGAGGCAATGATTAGGCCGGTGAGCAACAAGGCCGCATAGGCGGCGATCAGAGTGACATCACCGACAAAGCCGAACTGTTCGGAGATACCGGCAAAAATGAAGTCGGTATGGACAATGGTCGAAGGAAGGAACCCAAGTTGGATCTGAGTATTGGGCGCGGCGAATCCTTTTCCGTTAAATCCGCCAGAGCCGATGGCGATCAGCGCCTGATTGATGGTCCAGCTAGCGCCCTGGGGGTCGTAATCCGGATCGATAAAGGTGGTCAGACGTTCGCGTTGATAGGTCTTCAGACCGAAGTTGGCGACCACCGGTACGATGGCGACCGCCATAATGATGATCACCAAAAGGTACCGTTTCGGGATACGACCCACGAAGAAGAGAGCCAAGAGCGGCGGCAACATTACAAGACATTCGCCCAGGTCGGGTTGGATCAGGATTAGTAGCCAGGGAGGCGCGATGATCGCGGCGCAGCTCGCAATACGGCCCACGGTGGGCCAAAACCCTTGCCAGTTCCCGGTATTAGCGAGCAGCCAAGACAGCAAGAGCAAGGTGCCAACGATGGCGAGTTGAGCGGGCTGAAAACTGATCGGGCCGAGCTCTAACCAGCTCTTAGCGCCGTAAGTGGTACGGCCAAAGAAGTGGGTCAGTACCAGAAAACCGAGGCCGGCTAGGTACAAAAGGAGTGGGAAAATGACGTTCGAAAGCCAGATCCGGTAGTTGATAAAGGAAGTGACAAAGAAGCCGACGATGGCGATCACCAACCAGACGATCTGGCGTCTCCACATCTCTTGGAGATACTGCTCTTCCCGCATGAAGGTGACGCTGTAGATGGCCACCACCCCGAAGATGGCGAGGGCGATTGCGATTATCGCCAGCAACCAATTCATGCCCAACAATTTCCGAAGAAACAAATTCATGAAACTGGTGAGATTCTACTCAAGAGAAGGAACGCTGGCGAGCAAGTTTCGAGTGTAGACGTGCTGTGGATGCGTATAAATCGAGACAGCATCGGCCTTTTCAACGATCTGACCGCGGAACATTACGACGACATCATGGCTGATATGTTCCACGACTGCAAGATCGTGAGAAATAAAGAGGTAAGAAAGTCCAAGCTCATCCTGCAGGTCTTGAAGCAGGTTGACGATCTGAGCTTGGACACTGACATCCAGGGCGCTAACCACCTCATCGCAGACGATTAATTTCGGTTCGACTGCCAACGCCCGGGCGATGCCAACGCGCTGGCGTTGGCCACCGCTGAATTCGTGAGGAAAGCGGCGGCGGTGTTCGGGTAAAAGACCGACCTTTTGCAGCAATTGAGCGACCCGCTCTTCGCGTTGCTGACGGCTCAGCTCCGGGAAATGAATTTTAAGGGGTTCGCTGATGATTTGGAGAATAGTCCATCGGGGGTTCAACGAACTGAATGGATCTTGAAAGATCATCTGGATTTGTTGCCGCCAGGGCCGGAACTCTAAACCTGATAGGGGCGTAATATCCACGCCGGCGAATCGGACCGTGCCAGAAGTGATGGGAATCAATTTTAGGATGGCTTTGCCGACGGTCGTTTTGCCGCTGCCGCTCTCGCCGACCAGGCCGACGGTTTTTCCGGCGCCGATGGTAAAAGTGACGCCCGTGACCGCTTTGATGAAATCGGTGGTCCGCTGGAGAATTCCCGTTCTGTTCGGGAACCAAACGTTCAGGGAGTCGACTTCGAGGAGGTTAGGGGCGGGGGGCATGGGGATAGCGGTCTTGCTTCGTCCTGGTAATCGTCGTCGTCCTCGTGCTCGAGTTCGGGTGAGCTGCGGGACGGAGTAGACCTAATGGACGCAGCGGACGGTGTCGAGGACGAGGACGACGAGTACGAGAACGAGATTCTTGCCTAGGCATTCTGGCGGAGGATCGCCTCTAGGGGGCTGGTGGCTTCGGCAGTGTGGCGTTCGTGGCCAAGGCCGACCTCGTAGGCGATGCGGCCGGCTCTAACGTTTGCGACGTTGCCGTTCCACTCCGTCCACTAAGTCCACTCCAACCCGGCACTCACCCGGACTCGAGGACGACGACGAGTACGAAACGAGACCGCTATCCCGATGCCTCCCGCCCCTAACCTCCTCGAAGTCGACTCCCTGAACGTCTGGTTCCCGACCAGAAGAGGAATTCTCCAGCGGACCACCGATTTCATCAAAGCGGTTTCTGGCGTCAGTTTTACCATCGGCGCCGGAAAAACCGTCGGCCTGGTCGGCGAGAGCGGCAGCGGCAAAAC
>DASUWQ010000079.1:0-6265 GCA_036378375.1 Chthoniobacterales bacterium | reverse complement strand
GACAGAATCACTAGCCGCTTCGATTCCGTTGTCCGGCCTTTTGGGAGCCTCGCCCCACCACGGCTGCTACGCCGCCTGCTCTTTTGCGCGGTTTTCAAACCGCGTGTATTCCTTGCGGAACGTTAAGGGGACCTCTCCGGTCGGGCCGTTTCGTTGTTTTGCGATGATGAGTTCTGCCTCTCCGGCACTCCGCTCCTTTTCCTCCTCATCGGTCGCGTAGTATTCAGGCCGTACCAACAAGCCCACAACGTCAGCATCTTGTTCGATGGATCCGGACTCACGCAGATCGCTTAACCGTGGACGGCCCGGGGCGTCACCCTTTGCTCGCGCGTCAGGTTGCCGGTTTAACTGCGCAACCACAATCACGGGAATCTCGAGCTCTTTCGCCAAAGCTTTGATGCCGCCGGAGATCTCGGAGATTTCCAACTGACGATTGTCTTGGGCGCGTCGGGTCGTGGACCGCAACAGCTGAAGGTAATCAATCACCAGCAGCTCGATTTTGTTATTTGCCTTTAACCGGCGCGCCTTAGCTCGAAGCTCAGAGATGGAAAGGCCAGGGGTGTCGTCGATGAACAGATTCGCACCTGCCAAATGCGATGCCGCGGTCGTCAAACTGGGAAAGTCACGTTCGGAAAGGAACCCGTTCCTGACTTTCTGGAGATCGACCTTAGCCCGCGAACACAACAACCGCTGAACGAGTTGTTGGCTGCTCATCTCCAGGCTGAAAACCCCGACAGGCTTGCCAACATCCAAAGAGACATGCTCGGCAACGTTCATGGCAAACGCGGTTTTCCCCATGCTGGGCCGCGCAGCAATCACGATCATTTCGGCCGGATGCAGTCCGCTGGTCATCCGGTCCAGTTCGATGAATCCGGTCGGCAACCCGGTCACCGCCCCGCGATTCTCGTAGAGATGCTCAATTTGTTCGATCGCCTTAATCACCAATTCTTTGGTGGGGACGACATCGACTCTGATATAATCGCCTCGGATTTGGAGAATCTCGCGTTCAGCGTCATCCAATAGTGGCTCGACATTTTCCTGCTCCTCGTATGACCGGCCGCTAAGGCCGTCGCAGGTCAGAATCAGTCGTCTGAGCAGGTACTTCTCCCGAACGATATCGATGTAGTAAGCGGCGTTCGCCGCCGTCGGGACGAAGCCATAGAGCTCGTTTAAGAACTCAATACCACCGACCTCTTCCAGCTGTGCCCGGTCCTGTAACGTTTGTTTAAGGGTGATAAAATCGATGGCCTTGCTTTTATCGGTGAACTCCAGCACCAACTCGTAAATGATCTGATGCGCAGGAGCGTAGAAGGCCGGGGGCTGCAAACGGAGGACGCAAAGATCGCAAACGTCCCGTGGGGACAACAACATGGAGCACAGCACGCCTTTCTCAGCGTCACTGCTGAATGGCAGGGACCTTGGCGCTTCCTTGCTTGGGGATGCGCTGTGAAGAATTTGTGAATAACTTTTCCCACCGTCCCTGCGCGCCGCGCCCTGTTCACTTAAGGGCTTCTCAAGAGGTTTGGTCAAGCCTTGAGAACCTTTCGGCATTCTTAACTCGCAGTCGTCTTCGTGCGCTTACGGGTCTTTAGCTTGCTGTCCTTAGCTTCGGGTTCTGGTTCCTTCGGAGCAGGCGTATGGGCCTTAACTTCGATCTTTAAAGCAGCGGTAACATCGGCGTGCAGTTGAATTGCCACTTCGATCTCTCCGCTTTCTTTGATAGGCCGCTCAAGGCGAATCCGATGGCGATCAATTTTAATTTCGGCTTCTGCGAGTAGCTTATCTTCAATATCTTTTGCTGTGACCGAGCCAAAGGCTTTTCCGGTCTCGCCCGTTTCTAGAGTGAAGTCGAGCTTAACCTTATTGATCTTGCGAGCGAGTTCCTCGGCTTCGTTTAGTTCACGCCCTTCTCGCTCTGCTCGCTTGGCTTTTAAAAGGTTCAGACGCTTAAGGTTGCCGGGAGTCACTTCGTAGGCCTTGCCTTGAGGAACCAGGAAGTTGCGAGCAAATCCCCGGCGTACCTTGACCACGTCGGCTTCGGCGCCAAGACCAGGAATATTTTCTTTGAGGATAACTTCAGTGACTGCCATGCGTAGCTCCGGCTGAAATTGAATGGGAGGAGACAGCTAATGGACAAGCTGTTGTATGTCAAGCCGACGTATCTGACAATGTCAGATAATCACAAAAAAAAGCCTGCCCTGGGGGCATCCAACTGGAGGGGAGCCGCTTTGGATCGTGCCCGGAGACCCGGCGATATTCTTTCGGGTGCGCCGAAGGCCAAGTAGCGTGTGAAACAGGCGGCTCTCGAAAATTACCGCACACGATTTTGATTCGCTCAACGCCCGATAAACCTATCACGCGTAGAAACGTTCCCGGGAGCCGCCTGTTTAAGGAGATTTGTGGTCAGGCACACGCCAAGACAAATATCGCGGGGTCTTTCGGCGTACAATCCCAAGCGGCTCCTCTCCAGGCTCCTTAAAACGATTAGGCCAGCCAGGTAAATCCCGGCCGGCCTAATAAAAACCTCTAAGAAAGATAGACGGAGAGTTTCCTCCGTTGCCTCCCTCAGATCCTGTTTAAATCCTGCTCGGATTAGTTGAACTCGAAGATCTCCTGCGGGATTTCGATCGGCTTTTCTTTCTTGCTTAAAGCCCGCCGCAATTTCGCCAAGGCGATATTTTGCAGCTGCCGAATTCTTTCCCGGGTAACCCCGAATTTCTTGCCAACTTCCTCGAGGGTCTTCGGTTTTCCACCATCGAGGCCGAATCGCTGGAAGATGATCTTCCGTTCGCGGTCGTCCAAAACTTCCAGGAGCTCACTGACCTCATCGCGCAAGTTCTTGTCTCGCAAGAGCTCGAATGGAGTCTGTGCGTCCTCGTCACCGACGATTTCCCCAAACTCGGTGGAGTCGTCATCGCTAATGGGCGCATCCAGTGAGGCCGGACGAATTGAAACCGTCTTTAACTGGGACACCTTACCGCTCGAAATACCGATTTCCTCAGCCAACTCTTCGTCGGTCGGTTCGCGGCCCAGTTCCTCGCTCATTTGCAGCGAGACTCGTCGCATCTTGGAAATCTTATCGACCAGATGGACGGGTAGTCGGATCGTCTTACTCTGGTTTGCCAGCGCTCGCTTGATAGATTGCTTAATCCACCAGGCAGCGTAGGTGCTAAGCTTGCCTCCCTTTGCGGGATCAAAACGTTCCACGGCCTTCATCAGGCCGATATTTCCTTCGGAAATAAGGTCCAACAACGGAAGTCCCAAATTCGCGTAATCATGGGCGATCTTAACAACCAGTCGCAAATTCGCCTTGATCATCAGAGCCCGCGCTTCTCTGTCTCCTTTTTTGATACGGGCAGCGAGCTCGATTTCTTCTTGGGGAGTGAGCAACGGGATTTGCCCGATTTCCCGGAGATAAATCTTAATGCCAGTATCTGAATCTTCGCCAGCCATACTTGATTTACTAGTTCAATGATTTCGTAGCCAACCCTTTACAATAAAGAAATATCGCCCCCTTTAGCTGACGATATTGCTTAACCTCCTTAAAGAATAACCTGTCCTTTGACAACGCACCCCCGCCGGGTGTTCAACGTTTTCTTTCTTCTTTTTCGCACCTATCGGAAGCCTCGATGCTTCGAACGGACCGTCATCGATGCCCTCACTAGTGCAGTTACTCGTCGCAGTGCACTCCTGCCGCTTAGCTTTCAAATGTATACACTTTAGCACCCGAAAACGATTCAACGTTTCTCGCTACCTTGGAATTTCATTCGAAAAAACGAACCAGCAGTAGAACATAAGAAACGCCCCGCGTCAAACGCTAATCCAGAACCCGCGTGTGCCCAAAAGCCACTTTGAAAACCGTCCTTCAAGGTCGTTCGCATGGCAAGTTCTCGCCGGCCCTAGCCTTTTCCTCTCGTTTGTACCTGGAGTTACCAGCGCCTTGATCGCTCCCGTACGCCGGGCAGAAATCGAATACAAAAAGGCCGATTTGACAACATGCGTTGTTTAAGCAACTATCGTCTGCAAAACAATGTATCAGTTCGCTGCCTTTTGGTTGTCTATCCGTTCTCTCCGGTCTCTAGTCTGACTACCTTCACCTGAGATTCGTTCTCTTTCCCCAGGTCAAACCCAAAACCCATTGAGCTGAGTTCAATAAATCGAATGAAAAAGCACTATCTCCCACTCTTATTGAGTGTTCTTGCCTTCGCTGGGACAACGGTTGCCCACGCGGACTCCTTCAAGATCGACCCGTTCCATTCCGCAATCATATTTAAAGTCGGACATTTCGGGGTCGGCAACGTCTACGGGCGGTTCGATATGTTTAGCGGCACATTCACACTCGATCAGAACGACCCATCGAAGGACGCGGTCAATGTCGAGATAAAGACCGATAGTGTCGACACCAACGCTCCTAAGCGCGACACAGACATTAAGGGCCCCGATTTTTTAAACGCTGCTCAATTCTCCACCGCGACCTTCAAGAGTACGTCGGTAAAGAAAACCGACGATAAGACCTACGAAGTCACCGGAGATTTTACCCTCCGTGGTGTTACCAAGCCTTTGACTTTGAACGTCCAAGCCATTGGCAGTGGTCCTGGCCCAAAAGGCGAATTTCGTTCGGGTTGGGAAGCAACGACAACGCTGAAACGGAGCGATTTCGAAGTGAAAGCCTTATTGCCGGCCGTCTCGGACGAAATTTCGCTTCGCATCGCGGTTGAAGGGGTTAAGCAGTAAGAAAAGCGGCCAGAGAGAGCCGGCCATATGAATCAGATGGTTGTCCAGTCCCTCCAAGGGGTCGGTTTACCCTCCTTGGCAGAGCTGATTGCGAGTGCGGTGTGGTTCGGCGTGTTCCGGAAACATCCGCGGCTTCGGGCAATTGGCATTGGGTTATTCTTCGCCGGAGGAATTATCTGGGCCTATCTGCTTGCCTTTGGCGGTTTTGCCTTTCCGCCTCGCGAATCCGGCCAGTGGATTCCCTATCTGGCCGGCGCGGTTGCCATAGTCGGTTGTCTTCAGGGCACCCGACTACAGCGTAAAGTTTCCAACCTTGTCCTTTCGTTGGGTACGGCTCTCATTTTCTTTTGGTCCCAAATCTCCGGGAATTCGCTGGCTTTGGTCTGGGTCGTCGCGGTGACGATTGTGTTGTTTGTCAGCACCATTTTGCTGCAACAATTGATCGAAGACCGTTGTTCCGGAGCCGAACTCTCACTCGGTCTGGCCCTGTCGGCCGGGGCCGGGGGAATCGTCATTTTCTTGGGAGGATCGGCTGTGCTAGGTCAAGTCAGCGGTTCGATGGGTGCAATACTGGGAGTGATCGCGGTTCTCGCGTTTTTCTTTAACACAACCGTGGGGAGAGTTTTACCGCTAGTCTATCTTTTCATCTTTGGCTCCTTGCTTTTGAGTAGTTGTCTCTTCGCTCAACTGCCTTGGCTCACTGCGGTTCTACTTTGGATCGCTCCCTGGGCTCTCGTGATCGGCCAACGCTTGGATCAGCCGAAGATTTCGGCTCGGGCAAAGTCGCTTTTGATTAGGATGCTCAGTGTCATCGCTTTGGTTGCAATCGCCGTCGGCTCCGCCTTACTGCTGACTCCTCCGAGTTCGGAGCTGTAAAGAGGCGAAGCCTATATTTCGTCCTCGTACTCGTCCTCGAAAGCGCGGGCACGTTTATGTGATGCGCGATTTGATCCACGCTTGGAGGGGAGTCGCTTTGGCGCGCCCGAATTTGAACCCACGTTTTTGGGACAGTGTGTTTGGCAGTAGTAAGCATGTGCTGGCAGGCGACTCCCGCAAACGTATCCGGATGTCCGCCACAACCTTTAGTGTCTCCGTTTGATCCGAACGATCGAACATCGTTCATGTAGTTCACGCGCCGAGACGTTTCCGGGAGCCGCCTCCTACACGATGTTGAGTCGTGCAATGACTTTTTGCGCGAACATGTCAGGGGTATAGCTACGGTCCACAGCGGCTCCCCTGCAGGCGTTAGAAATCAACACGTCTTGGAAACCACCACGTCTTGTTAACGTGCCCGCGCGTTTCGAGGACGAGGACGACGACGAGTACGAGGACGATTATGAGAGCCTACGATCTCTCATAGCTCCGCCCTTTCCATATTGATCGCTGGCCACGCCAATAGCGAACGGCCGAGGACCAAGTCATCAAAAGGTAAAACGAGGCGACAACCGGGAGCGTGATCACCAGAAAGGGAGTCTGCCGATAAAATCGGACCACTGGTAAGTAAGCAACCCACATTGAAACAAGCCCGACC
>DASUWQ010000078.1:0-8540 GCA_036378375.1 Chthoniobacterales bacterium | reverse complement strand
CCGAATCGTTCGGTCGCTTGGACCGAGTTGTTGGACCCAGAAGGCTTCTTCAGCGACTTCAGCACGACGACGGTCGAGCGCCGCAGCCCATGGTTTATGTACCAGGCGGCTAGCGGCTGTTGTCACTGGGATGGGCCGGTGTGGCCGTATGCTACTAGCCAGACTTTAACCGGTCTGGCGAATCTGCTGCTCGATTATCCACCTCAAAATTACGTAACCAAGCAGGACTATTATAATGTGCTGTCGGCCTACGCGTTTGCTCAACAAAAGAACGGGCAACCCTACGTAGCCGAGGCCCATGATCCCGACCAGGCTTTCTGGATTTATGACTCGCCTAACCACAGCGAAGACTACAATCATTCGACTTTCAACGATCTCGTTCTCTCCGGACTTCTTGGGATCCGGCCGCAACTCACTAACACGCTAGTTATCAATCCTTTGGTCCCCGACTCGTGGGATTACTTCGCCGTGGAAAACGTCGCTTACCACGGCCGGAATATTTCTATTGTCTGGGATAGAGATGGCTCCCACTATCAGCAAGGCGCGGGCTTCCGAGTTTATATTGATGGCAACGTTGTCATAATGAAGAAGGCCATCCGGCCGGTAATCATTCCGGTTCCGCCCGGACCACCCCAAAACCTGCCGCTTCTCGTCAATGACGCGGTGAACGCTTGGGGAGGTCCGCTTTCACCGGCTGCATATCCGATTGCCAGCGCCTCATACACCAGTCCTTATGACGATGCTCAACGAGCCATCGACGGGCAAGTGGCTTTCCTGGATATCCCGAACACACGTTGGACAGATTACGGATCACCCAATCCAACCGATTGGTGGTCGGTTAATTTCGGTCAGGTTCAGCTGGTCAGCGATATCAGGATTTATTTCTATAATGACAACGGAGGAGTTAAACCGCCAGTTAGTTACGAGCTCCAGTACCTGGACGCGAACGGGCAATGGCAAGATATCCCCAATCAAAATCGCCAGCCCAGTACGCCGGTTGGGAATGATCTGAATCGGATCACGTTCCCCGCGATTTCAACCCAGCAGTTGCGAGTTATAGTGACACCTCAACCCGGCGCCTGGGCTGGATTTTCCGAGTTTGAATCCTGGCGTCCGGAATAGAACTGCGAAATGGACGCGAATAGCGGGGACTAACGGCCTTTTGACCCGGTTAACTCATTAGAAGGCAGAACAGAAGCGGCTAGACAGGAGAAGAAGACAGCTTGAGAAGCTTACGTAGCAGACCAACGAAAGTCAGTATCCAAGCTATGAAAGCGGCATAGACAGTGATCTTCGGAACGAGGGCCAGCATGGTGATGCCGGTCGCTTTGGTTAGGGCACCGGTAGCAACCGTGTACATGCCAACCGGGAAAACGAGGGTCCTGTATTGGGGACTGTAAACCATAGGGACACCCTCTATGTGTCGCCAGATCTCGATGATGATCAGGAGTGGAATCCACCAAGTCCCGGTAACCCAGAAGAAAAGCGTAAGTCCCCGAAGAAAGGGAGAAAGATTGCCAAGGAAAGTCCAGCGACTAGCCAGCAAAAGCAACCGCGCTCCGGCCAAGGTAGTAATAGCGAGAGCGCCCATATCGATCCACTCGCTTGGTCCCAAAGCTGCCGGCCCGATTTTGGCAAATATCCAGCGATGGAGAATGAGGGTGATAAACGAGATGTAAAACATCCCTCCCAAGGAGTAGGCACAAACTGAGATGAACAGAATAAAGTTGAGATAGGGACCCGATGCGACATAGGTCCCCAGGACCGCCAGTGACTCAACCGAAACCGTCACTAAAAGCCACGACCCGTTTACCGTGGTCTCCAGCGACGGCTTCGGATCTGCGACGGTGATCGCGCCAAAGAACGTATAGATCAAAAACAACCATAAAAAGCCAGCCACCACCCAAAGAACTTTCGCAAGGATGATCCAGGGCGTCATGAGAGCGAATTGGATCCCCAGAACGCTGGTTCCGGCAACCATGGTGAGAAAGGTTACTCCTCGGGCATGATGGGTGAGATCCCGAACGAATGCGACTCGGTGTCGCCCCAGGCGCAGAATCGTGATGCCCCAAAGGACGCAGAAGCTGACAACATTTATTCCGAACAGGAGATTCGAAAACAAATACCACTCAGCGGAACGTAATGCGATCGAGACGATCCCGGTCGCCATTACCAAACCGAAATAGCCGGGGAAAAAATCGGCGACGAAGGATCGCCTTGCTCCTTGAGGTAGGCGTCTCATTTAGCTTCGGTAAGTCCAAAGCTAAATATGCCCTTTTCTGAGCTTAGCGCCAATAGTTATATCGTAGTCCGATATCAACTAGTGGCTGTCATCCGCCTTGGGCAAAGGCGAGGACGTAGTTTTCGTTTGCTTGCCCTGCATCTGCGCCGCCGCGTCGCGAAGCGCTGCCGCCGCGGATGCGTGGCCATCAGCAGCGATCTGCATGGCTGATCCAACTGCATCGAAAAAAAGGCCCATTTGCGGGACATTTGGCATGATCTCACCCTCATCTAATGCTTCCTTGAGCCGGCGTACGCGGAGGTCATCTTTGGCTAACTTTTCGTACGACGATATCAGTGCGGGAACGCCGATGGGTCGCATTCGATTCATGGCGAGTAAGCCGTTGTCGGTTAAGAGGTATTGTTCCAGAAACTGTCTGGCTAAGTCTTTATTCGGGCTGGCTTGGTTGATATACGCCACCGTGACGCCGATGAAGGGATGTGCCAGGCTACCGTCTATGCCCGGCATGGGAGCCAATCCAAAATCGATTCGATTGGTGGTCAGGCTCGCCCAGTCCCATGGACCAGAGATGGTCATAGCGACTTTGCCTTGGGCCATCAGCTGTATCCCTTGACCGTTTACGCGGCCAAGTGGAAGAATACCGCCCCGAACTAAGGTCAGAATACCGGAGAGCCCTTCAATCGCTCCGGGACTGGCTACGCCGACATCGTTTAAGTCATAATCCGTCCCTCGCTTCTTAAAGACGTAGCCACCGGCGCTGGCTAAAATCCCCCAGGAATAATAGGGGCTAGCGTAGTCCCACAAGATTGTTCTGACGCCCGGATGCTGGGCTTGAATCAATCGATTTATCGAGACCAGTTGTGACAGATCGGTGGGCGGCTGGCCGACGGTCAGCTTTTTGTTATAAATGAGGGTGACCGTTTCCAAGGCCAGTGGATAGCCCCAGCTCAAGTCTCGATGCTGCACAGCCTCCCAAGCCCGTGGATAGACGTTGTGGACGAGTTCCGAGGAAGGTTTAGTTGGCGATATCAAGCCGCTGTCGGCCCATTCACCCACTTTGTCGTGCGCCCATATTACCATATCTGGACCCTTGCCGGCTTCAGCAGAAAGCTGGAAATCATTAATGATGTTTGCCGGGGTATCGATGGTAACCTCGATTCCCCAATCGTGCTTGAACTTCGCGGCGATGGGCCGAAGTCCTTGGGCTAGCCCGCTATCCATCCAGATGATTAACTGGCCGTTTGTCCAGGCTTTCACATTTAATGGCCACAGGCCTAGCACTGTAACCCCTAATAGTTGCCAAGTTTTCAGCAATCGATGCATTCTAAGATTACGTTACCGACTCACTCTCACACGTTAAGCAAATTGCCTCCCCAGTCATCTTTCATCAATCATCTATGTTCCGGTCTAGCTCCGTAGGAACGAAATCTTTATAGATATGATGAGCCAAAAAGCACGACCAACTCCGCTAGGGGCGACGTATAATCGAGGCATCGGTGTACGGCGATTGAACACAAAACCAGATGCCGCTCCTAACGGAGCTAAACGCCTTTTGTTTGTTCGTGGCTATAAAGATGTCGCTCCTACGGAGCTAGTCGCAGCATCTCGAAATGTCCAACCTCCTAGACGAGCGAAAAACCCTTAGCATAGATCGATGGAGGAGACCGGCGGTCAACTGATTGACAGCCGGTGAAGCTCCAGACAATGCGTCTACGTTACGCGCGTGAGCTTTATTCCGAACACCTTGCTTCAAAAGCTAGCGGATAAACCGAGACGAATATATGGCGACCAGCTGGAAGAGGACATATTGAAATCTGCTCGATTAAAATCGAATTGGCGATAGGGAACAACACCGCCTTCGAGGTCAAGTTTGATTTTGCCAGTGATGGCCCAGGTTAAACCGGCGCCGCCCCTGATCTCCCAAAAATCCAGGATGGCGTGATTCAACTTTGGTATACCGCGCGAGGTGCCGAACTGATTGTCCACCCGAAAGGTCTCAGTCTGCAGGTCGGCTCCAGCAAAGAGAGTTATGTTATCCGAAAGGATATACTGGAGCTGTGGCCGGGGAGCGACGCCGTCGATTACCCAGTGGTCAGACACCTTCCAGTAAAGGCCGACCGCGGGAATCACCGGCCAGTCAGAATTTACGTCAATACTGAGTCCGGCGATGTAGATTAGACTGTCGCTTTTAAAGTAAGACGCCCCAATCCGAATGGGCATGTTAAAATCGCGCCCAGTGACTTCGTTGAAACTGCCGTAGATGCCCGGGTGAGCCTCGATTCTGATCAGTAAGGCCGAGGTGAGCTGAATATCACCTCCAATGACGGCATCCAGAGCGTCGACAGAAGCCGGTAATGGGGTTAGCCGGTTACTGGTGTTGAAAGCAAACCGGTCCCAATCGATACCTAATCGTAGAATAAACGGGTTTGAGATCTGATACGACAACACAAACGTTGCCGAGCTAGTGACCTCCTTAAAGATCCCAACCGTCTTGCTGCCGAGGTCGACGGAGCCTCTACCGATGAAGGCAGCGTCGGTGGAGAGTTGGTAGGAAAACGCCGACAACGTCCCGGTCTCCGAGGTTCCTGAGCTCCCGGCATTGGATAACGTCGGGGAAGTCGCGAGATTTTGGGCATTCGCCATGGATCCGTCCAGACTAAAGGCGGCCAGGCCGGCGATTATCAAGAGCGGGAGGCTGGTCAGGCCCCTGCGTAGCGATTGCAAATTCATCTTCGGCGTTCGGACGATGACTGCAGAAAACGCGTTTCAGCTCAAGCCAATAAGCAATTTGAATATACCGAATTTACGCGAATCGGCTCCCGCGTGAACGCCGAGCGCTCCCCGCGTATGCGGGACCAAACGCGTTCGCTACCTATTAGCGCCTCGAACAAAAGCTCTTACATTCTCTTGTATTTTACGCATCATCGCGGCACCCGAGCCAAGGCGTTCTACTCCGCGTAATTCCCTAAGAGCGCCGGTGGAAACCAGATCAACTCGCCAAACCAAGGTAGCATCCCGCCCGTCAACTTTTACCGGCCAGAGCTGTTGTAAGGTCACCACCACATAGTAACCGCCGCTAGAGTAAAACCCGAGGTCCAGAGTCTGATAACCATCGCTGGCTGGTTTCGCATAGAATGCGTCCAGACTGACAGCCGCCTGGCCGTTCGCGTCAAAGAGCTGCCACGAGAACGAAGGGGAACCGCGCCCCCCTGAGATTATCGGCGAAAAATGGGAGCGCGCATTGCCACTATTGTCAATCAGGCGAGCGACCTCGCTCGCGGGAGAGACGCCGTTTTGATAGGGAGGCTCCGCGCCGAGCCCACCGGAAGCGAAATCTCTGACGCGTTGGGCTAAGATCTGGCTCCAGAATGCCACGACCGGGCCTGGAACGCCGCCCCCGCCGGAAGTGCCACCGGAGTATTGTTTCGCCTCGGCGCTGCTAAGCTGCAATTTCGAAGAGTCGCCCGGCAGCCTTTCGGTCGCTTGTACAAACGCCCGAACCGACGAATTGGAGGGAGCAGAGGCCAGGTTGCGGAAACTCTGGGGACCGGCATTTGCCGGAAGATCGCCTTGGAGAAAAATCCGTAACTGGGGATACCGGGTAGGATTCCATTGCTGGATCAGGCTAATCGTGGACCTGACGGGAGCTCGAACAACATAGGCACTTTGGACGGACACACCGCGTTCGAGCTGCCCAAGAGGTGCACCGGCTGCCGAAACGTCTCCGTGGGATAATTTGGCTAAGTCCACATCTTTCAAAGCCGAGAGTGACCGGAGCTCGGTGACCGGATCGGCGGAGGCATTGAGCATCAGCGTCAAGCCGGTCAGGACCGTCAGAAATGTTCCGTTAAACAGCAGCTTTTTTTTTAAATTGATAGGTTTCATTGGCGAAGATCCTGGCGTGTGAGTACAGGGCGAGTCGCAGTAGCTCCTTATTCATGATCATGACGTCACGACCATACCGGAGGTCGCCCCGCAACGTTACTTCGCATCTACGCGAGGTAGAGGGTTGCGATTCACCATCTCTAACCGAGTTTGACTATTCCATCTCATCTACTTATTTTTCAAGTGATGTATTAGTAGAGCGATCAATCTATAAATGGGCCCCCTAAATAAGTCCCGGGTGAACGGAAAATCGTCCACGCTGATACCGATTAGCACGGTAGCGGCGATAACTGGATCAATCTCGTAACAATTCGCTTCGTACGGAGTCAGCCCGATCAAGAAGAACTCGGACGATAAAATGTAATGCTACGGTAATGGGTGTGTAAGCTAACGGTCGTAACTTAAGCAAGTTCACTAAATGGAGTAGTTAAATGAACAAACGAGATGTGCGCCAGGACCTAGTGAATCCTTTCTTAGGGATATGGGCTATTCTCACGCCGTGGCTAGTTGGAAATCATCCTGCTATCTCAGAACTAACAGATAAGATAGCTGGTCCCAATTAGTTGGGTCGAGAGCGTAAGACCTTGGACGCTTA
Organism: Chthoniobacterales bacterium; assembly: GCA_036378375.1. Lineage (GTDB taxonomy): Bacteria > Verrucomicrobiota > Verrucomicrobiia > Chthoniobacterales > JAFAMB01 > JAFAVN01. Next base: position 1,818 of record DASUWQ010000078.1, on the reverse strand, counting down.
CTTGCTGGTCCAAGGGCGAGACAAATTAAGGAACCCTCGGGATTAGCCGAAATCAACGCGAGCACGATTCCGTGTTCGGAGACGACGGGACGTCGGAATACGCCGAGCATGAGGGTGATCCCCAACAGTGCTTTCCGCAGCGGGCTCCACGCTATCGAGGTTCGGTCACTCCGCGGCGACGTGTTGACCTTTCTGGGCAGTGGAGCGTTTAATTAGTCGCTGATCCTACCTTACTAACTTTTCTTTTGCGTTAAATAACTTTGGAGCCAGTCCCCGAAAGAAGTCGCGCCAATGCGGGGATTATCACCGGGGATGAGCGATTGATCGTCTACCAGCACGCCATAGTAGCGGGCCTCAATATCTGTAATCACCTTGCGTGGATCGTCTGTCGCGCTTAGGAAGCGCTCGACCAGCTTGTCTAGACCTACCCGTTCGGGACCAGCTATCTCGATTATGCCATTGGCCGGTGCGTCGAATGCGACCTCGGCGAGGGCGGTAGCGACGTCATCGGCAGCCATTGGCTGAAACAGGGCTGGCGGTAGGTGAACCGTTTGTCCGACGGTGCTGAATTGGGCGATGCCGCCCGTGAATTCGAAGAACTGCGTTGCCCGAACGATTGTATACGGAATCCCGGAAGCCTTGATCAGGTCTTCCTGGGCCGATTTCGCGCGGAAATAGCCACTGGCAAGAAGGCGCTCAGTGCCGACGACTGACAAAGCAACATGGTGCTCCACGCCCGCGGCCGCTTCTGCCGCCGAGAGATTACGTTCGGAGGTTTCGAAGAAATCCAAAACTGCCTTGTCTACCCATGAAGGCGCGTTCGACACGTCCACGACAACTTGCGCACCTGTAAGCGCTTTGGCTAAGCCCTCACCAGTGATGGTGTTAATTCCAGTAGAAGGTGACGCCGCCACTACATCCTGACCATGTCGCCGAAGGTTGTTAACCAGCTTCGTGCCAATGAGGCCGCTGCCGCCAATTACTACGATCTTCATCTGTTTATTCATAATTGTTACTTCTTGTTTGTGTCGTTGTGTTCTTTTCTTTTGTCGGACCTTATAAATCTTGACTTTGAGGGGGTAAAGTGCGCGCTACCGGCCGGCATGGACTCCTCCATCCACTCGGATGTTTTCGCCCGTTACGAACGTGGCGCTTTGGAGGTAGAGCACCGCCTCGACGACATCGGAAACTTCACCCATACGACCTAGGGGATGAAGCTTTGCCAACTCTTCGTGATTGGCGTCAGCGTGCATCGGCGTATTAACGACGGCCGGAGACACGGTGTTGAACCGAATGTTGCTCGCCGCGTATTCCAACGCCAACGCCTTACTCACAGCCGGCATTGTCGATTTCGATAGCACGGCCAAGAGTTCTGTCGCGGTACTGCTCGGCTGATCCGCGGAAGCTCCCGAGATGAATACGACATGTCCAGAGCTTTGCTTCGTCATCTGCGGAATCACCTGCTGTGTCATGTAAAAGAAGCTCGCGACGTTGGTATTCATCACCAGGGTGTAATCTTCTTCGGTATAGTCGGTGAACGCCTTCGGCATATAGATTCCGGTATTGTTAACCAGCAAATCGATACGGCCGAAATGTTTGAGGGCGGTCTCGACCACCTTGATGGCGGTTTCCTTCTTGCTGACGTCTCCGTCCACGAGAACGAGATCAGCCGAAGGCGTAATCTGCTTTGAGCTGCTGATCGTGCGAGAGGTACCCACCACGCGCCAGCCGCGTTCGAGCAGTGCCTGTGTCACACCTAGGCCGATACCTCTGGAAGCGCCGGTGACGATAGCGACAGGTTGTTGGCTTGTATTCATC
>DASUWQ010000077.1:0-12435 GCA_036378375.1 Chthoniobacterales bacterium | reverse complement strand
TTGACTTTGATGTCCGGGTTCTGTTTCTCGAATTCTGCCGCACACGCCTGGTAGGCCGGCAACTGATTGTTATCCCATAACCAGTAGGTAATCTCGGTAGCTGCCTTGGCTGAAATCCCGGCCGCAACTAAGCTGACCAGGATCAGGACTCTGTTTAGGTTTCGCATATTCGGGGGGGTTACTTTTTTTGGTGAGAGGTGAGTGGTAGTTGGTGCGGAAACACGAGCAACTATTTAAACAACGCGTTGATCTCGCGGTTTGAAGCCTCGAGTTTTGGGCCTGGGTCTTCTCCGTTTAAGAAGATCGAGTCGAAGTTTGCACGTAAGATTCGGACGACGTCGCTGCTGTGCTCCGAGATGGGCAGAAAGAAAGTTCCCGCTGGAGCTTTCGCTTCGTCAACGAAAGCGGATACGTCGACGCCCCGCAATGCCATCTGTTTCTCTGAAATCTCGGCGGCTTCGGGAATCGCTGGAAACACAATGCCGTAACTGGCAACAATCTTTTGCGCCTCCGGAGAGGCGAGGAACTTGACCCACTTCCAAGCCTCTTCCTGATGTTTGCTGCCGACCCAGATCGAGTCAGCCAGGCCGTTGATAACCGAGCGCCGTCCTACCGGCCCTTGAGGAAGCGGAGCAAACCCGATGGGAAACTTACAGTTTTCCGTAAACCAGTGAACTAACCACGATCCCGTCAAAGCAAGCGCACCTTTCTGGGCCGCGAAAAGACCGGTAGCTTGAGCTTGCCGTGCGTCTTTCGCCGGTACGATGAAGCCCTTTCGGAGGCTTAGCTTCGCGAACCACTGGATCGTGGCTACCAATTTCGGATCGTCATAATTAAAGTGTGTCGCCCAGGGAGCCTCAGAGTAATTCCAACCCATAGATGCAGCGAAGTTTGCCCATTCCTCGTGGCCGAGACCATCTGCCAAGCCATTCAAGAGCAATCCGTATTGTTTGATCGCTTTCGGATTGAAGTTTGGATCCAAACCGTTTTTGCCGGATTCATCAACGCTGAGTTCCGCTAAAAGCTGACCGAACGTGCCGCCATCCTTCGGGTTCCAATTCAAGTCCCACAGCGATTTAGGATCGACCCCAGCCTTTTCCAGCATGGCTCGGTTGTAGACGATCCCGATAGTGTCCCAATCTTTGGGTAAACCGTATTGTTCCCCGTTTCTACCCCACACTTTTACCAAGCCGCCTACGTAGACATCGGTCGGCACCTTATCTCGGGCAATCAAGGGAGCGAGATCGACCAGAAGGCTGTTATCGATGAATTCGGGGTACCGTGACAGATGGTCCCAAAAAACGTCCGGCGCTGTACCCGAAACGAAAGCAGTATTTAATGCGTTCCAGTAGTCGAACCACCCGGTTTGGGTGATCTTGATCTTAATATCTGGGTTTTCCTTTTCAAACGCGTCTGCACAAGCTTGATAGGAAGGTTGTTGGTTACTGTCCCATAGCCAATAGTTGATTTCGGTTGCGCCCTGTACCGGATTCCCTGCCACGAAGCTGGCTGCGAGGAGCATTTTCGTCAGGGGAGTCATAAACTCGCGAGAAGTGAGACGTGATTGGTGAGACGCCGTTGCGGGGTTGCGCTTTGGTGGTTAGTGGTTTGCGGTTAGTAGTGAGAGTTGAGGTTCGTCGCTGGAGGTTGGCTATTGGCTATGCGCGGAGCGCTAGCGGAAACCGGTGTACTGTAAGGATTCCACTACCTTGCGTCCGAAGAGCACGAGCAGGACCGCTACCGGAACGATACCGAGAACGGTGCAGGCCATTAGCCCGCTCCAATCGGGAGTACCACCGGCTTGCTGGGCGCGAAAAGAATTGATCGCAACCGCCATTACTTGAACCGATCGGTCCCGACCGACCAGGAACGGCCAAAAGAAATCGTTCCAGGCATTGAGAGCAGCCAAGATGCTTAGAGTGGCTAGAGCAGAACGATGCACCGGCAGCACAATCCGAAAAAAGATAGTGAAATAGCAGGCTCCATCGATCAGAGCGGACTCTTCTAATTCTCGCGGAGTGGACAGGAACATCTGGCGCAAGAAGAAAACCGCGAACGGCGTCATCAATGCATAGGGCGCAGCCATCCCCTGATAAGTATTCAACCAGCCTAGATCTTTGATCAGGATAAAATTGGGAATGAAGAGGACCACGCTGGGAATCATGGTGGCGGCCAGGAACAAGAAGAAGATCACCTTGCGTCCATAGAATCGGAGCCGGGCGAAGGCATACGCTGCCATGGCACTAAAAGCGATTTGCGGAACCACGGCTAGCAGGGTGAAGGCCCCGCTATTCATCAGGGCCCGGTAGAAATCCACTTTGCCGAAGCTGGTTTGTTGTAGACGCGGGTCAGCCGGGTTCACCAACCCGATTACTCGTTCGAAATTGAATAGCGTAGGATGCTGGGGCAGCAGCGAGCTAGCACTGGTAAATAGAGTGCCGCTATCGCTTAACGCGGTCTTAACCGCGATCCATATGGGACCCAGCGAGATAATCGCGAATACCGCCAGCACGCCAAACCCAAACCAGACGGAAAACTTTAATCGCGAATTGACACGAATGGACGCGAAGTTGGTCGGTCCGCCAGAACGCGGTGGGCCAGCGTGGGCTGTTATCGGCTTCGATGACATAGCTTTAGAACGAAACAGCAATGAAAACTAATGGGTGAATGTCTGAGCCTTCGCCCGAACCAACCCCAGGCCATTCGAACCCACCCGCCGGGTTTACAAACACCAACTTCGTGTACATTCGTGTCCATTCGCGGTTAGTTTTCATCCGAGATCAGATTGCCCCGAGCGGAGGATCCGCATTTGGACTAACGTGACGATGGCCAGGCACAGAAAAAGGGCACAGGAAAGCGCAGACGCGTAACCCATACGAAAATTGACGAATCCGTTTTCGTAGATGTACCAGACGATGGTCCGGGTGGCGTAGTTTGGGCCACCGAGCGTGGTTACGGCGATGGTATCGAACACCTGGAAAGAGCCGATGATGCTAGTCACCAAAACAAATACCATCGTTGGCCGGATCAGCGGTAAGGTGATACCGAAGAAGCTTCTCCACGGCCCGGCACCCTCAATTCGGGCGGCCTCATAGACGTCCTTTGGAATTGCTTGGATCCCCGTATAAAACAACAATGCCGTTAAGCCCATATGTCGCCAGATGTTGACCACGGCGATCGTGGGTAGAGCAAGTTGTTGATCGCTAAAGAACGGAATCCGGCCAATTCCGATCCATTGCAGGACCGCATTCCCGAAGCCGAGCAAGGGATCGAGCATCCAGAACCAAATGATCGCCACAATTACATTTGAAATGAGATAGGGAGCGAGGATAACCGAACGCAAGATCACAGAGCGCCGCAAGCGGGCGAGTAGGACGGCCAAGAGCAGGCCGATGATTGTCTGAATCGGAATATTGTAGAGGACATAAAGGACAGTCACTTTCATCGAGCTCCAGAAATTCGGGTCGTTCCAGAGTTTCGAAAAATTGGAAGGACCAATGAATTTGGGAACTCGCAGGAGATTCCAGTCGGTCAAGCTGATGTAAAGGGCGCGAAACGCGGGCATCAGATAAAAGGTGAAGAAACCGATTAGAGCCGGTGCGATAAAAATCCAGGCGCAGTATGACTCCCGGAAACGCAGGGCGTGGAAAAAGGAGGAACGCCGGACCGGTACACCGGAGCGTTGCGGCGATGAGGGAGCCTTAGTTTGTGCGCTGACAGACATACTGGGAGACGTGAAAAGTGAGAAGTGGATTGGTGAAAGGTGAGAGGCCTGTCCCGGGTGAGCGCTAAAGCGTGTGGAAAGAGTGAAAGGTGGATTGGTCGTCGGTGGGGAGAAGACGAGTCATTTGGGGGAAAATCTCTGTTACTAACTCGCGTTAGTTTTTTGAGAGCTAACACGCGTTAGGTAAAGGTCAAGGCGGAATTTTTTAGACGGACGTCTGCCCGTCCGAAAGGAGCTAGGAGTCAGACTCCAGGAGGCAAGGAGGCCGGCAGCTTTAACAGTCGGCGAAGGCGGCCCGCGCTATGGCGCGTTGACCGCGCTCGCGATCGGTTCCATGGGAGGCTCGCGGCGTTCGCCTCGGCTCCGGCGAGGCTGAATCAGGAATAGGCCGACAAACAGAGAGCAGCCCGCAAAGAGAGCCATGGTTTCACCCATAGCAACGGCGGTCCCATGGTACCACCAGGCTACGAATTCGCTCGAAATAGCGCCTCCGAGCATGCGGATGCTGCCGAAGGCTGAGGACGCAACGCCGGCGATGCGGGGCATTGGTTCCATGGTTCCATGCACCGCGTTCGGGGTGACTAGCCCCATTGAGAAAGTGTTGAGAATCAGCAGCGGCATGATCGAGAAGGCGCTGAGCCAACCAAGGATTCCTCCGCAGAATAGCGCGGCAGTCGCACCAGAGGAAATTATCAGACCGGCAAGAATCAACCGGTTCGCCGCCACACCGCGGGTACTTAGCCGGCCGCTGGTAAACGCACCCACGGCGATGGCAAAGGCATTTACCGCGAAAAGCGCGCCGTAAATCCGCGGGTCGACTCCGAAGACATCTATAAATACAAAAGCTGAGCCACTTACGTAGGCAAACAGTGCTCCAAAGCTGAAACCGCCAATCAGTAAATACAGAAGACAAGTTCGGTGGGATAAAACCCGCCAGTAGTTCGTGATCAGACGTCGCGGACGCAAGGCATGACGGTTCCGATTCGACAGAGATTCTTCGAGACCGACCAAAAGGACGATGATCAGAAGCACGGCGGCAGCAGCGAGCCAGAAAAAGACGGCCCGCCAGCCTTGCCAGGTCGCGATCAACCCGCCCATCGTTGGAGCCACGATCGGAGCGATAGTACCAACAACGCTGATGTAGGATAGGCGCGAACGGGCAGCGGTTGAGGAGAAGAGGTCACGAATAATGGCAAACGTGATAACTGATCCGGCGGCAGCTCCGAGTCCTTGAACGAATCGCCAGAAAGAAAGGATGATCAGCGTGGGTGCACACGCACAACCGACCGCGGCGATGGCAAACAGTACGCAGCCGATCAAAAGCGCGGGCCGGCGACCGATCCGGTCTGAAAGCGGACCAAAAGCGAGTTGGCCGCCTGCAAAGCCAATCATAAAAAGGCTTAAGATAGAGACGGTGTCAACAGGACGTGCACCGAGAGAGACACCGATAACCGGCAGCGACGCCAGACAGGAATCGATCGAAAGGGAAGGTAACGCAATGCTCGCCGCTAACAAAAAGATGAACGACTTCGACTGCGGATCGATTCTAAACCGCCGATGTTTTACTATTACTTTTCGCATTTAGCCCGCAGCGCCCACCCCGCACTCGCGGGACGCATGCATCTTTGAGCGACGCAGGCTTTCACTTGCTGAATTGTTAAGCATTTGGTTTCCTACCTAAAAACCCTTAAAATCCGCAGATTACACAGATTACGCAGATTACTTCTTTTGGTTGTGGCCGACTGGTGAGCTAAAACCATCAAAAGCGGACGAGCACGAGCTCATCCCTACCGGCTTAAATCGACTATGTAGCATTTTCGTTGGTCCTAGACATAATCGGAGCTGCAAAACGAAATCTGCGTAATCTGTGTAATCTGCGGATAATTCCATCTTAAATCTGTGGTTCTTAGCCTGAATGGCGCGGATCGCGTCGAGCCCAAGTCAGTATGGAGTCTCGAACGAATCGGGTCGATCCGCAGCCATTCAGGCTTTTCTAGCCCCCGGAAGTTGGTTTGGTCGTCATCGTTTCGCTCAGCCGCTGCGACTCTTTCCCTTTCGGCTCTTGTATGTGCACAAGCATCCCCTCGGCCAAGCTATCCCCCGGATTCACAACAATTCGATCCGTCGGTAAAACCCCGTTCACAATCTCCAATTTTCCGCCTAGATCGCGCCCAATCTTGATCTTCTTGAGGTGAACCCGGTCGTCCCGGCCGACGATTCCAAGAGATGCACCTTCAGACCGGAAAAGCAGAGAGCTAGAGGGAACCAGCAACGAGGCCGGTCCCTGGGTCTCAAGGTGCACCGGCGAATAGGCGCCCGGAAAAAGTTGACCCGCATCATTGGCCACATCCACCTCGGTTAATAACGTCCGAGAAGCCGGGTCGATGGCTTGCGCGGTCCTGACAACTTGTCCGGAAAACTTTTGTCCGGGAAACTCGTTAAAAGTAACATTAGCCGGGCCGCCTACTCGAACATAGCTGGCCATGGACTCCGGTACGTTCACATAGATCCGCAGCGGTGAAACCTGCGCCACATCAAACAAGGGAGTTCCTGATCCCGAGTTAACGATTTGCCCAATATCCGTATTTCGACGCGTGACAGTCCCAGCAAAAGGCGCTCTGACGATTTTAAAATCCTCCAAGGCTTGCAGCCGGGAAACGGCCGCGGCGTTGGCATTGACCGTCGCCTGCTTCGAGTGCAAATCGCTGGAGGCGGTATCGAAATCTTGCTGGGCAATCACTTTCCGATCGAGGAGATCCTGGTCCCGCTTGTACGTAACCTGGGACAAATCCAGAGCAGCCTGAGCTTGACGTAGATTCGCCTTCGCTTGATTCAGGTCCTCGTCAACTTGAGGAGTATCAATTTCCGCCAGGACTTCCCCTGCCTTAACTTTGGCGCCGATATCGAAGTACCACTTCTTCAGGTAGCCGGTGGTCTGGGCAAAGATCGGCGCTTCAATATAAGCTTGGGTTTGGCCAGGTAGATCAACCGAGACTGTGGCTGGCGCCTTCTCCGGTGTTACCACAGCGACGGTGAGTTGGGCGGCCTGGTTAGTCTCCTGCTGTAGGGCCGCCGTAGAAGCGGAGCGAGAAGTAATACCCAAGAACGCTAGTACGGCAAAACCCGTCAGAAAAACCACGATAACTAGCTTGATTACCCCGGAGTGCCGTGCCCGAGAGCGTTGATCAGCATTCGATTTAGGTTGAGCCGATTTTTCCGGCTCCATTTCCAGAATACTTCCATCCATATCGTTCGTTTATCTAATCTTCAAAAGTTAAGCGGCGGCAGGTTCCGGGGAGCCCGATTCCGCTCGGGACTGTCGTTTCCGGGCCAGCATGAAGACGGTGGGTACAAAGAACAGAGTCGCCGCCGTCGCAAATAAAAGGCCTCCAATCACTGCACGACCGAGAGGCGCATTTTGTTCACCACCCTCGCCCAGGCCTAGAGCCATCGGGACCATGCCGATGATCATGGCCAAAGCGGTCATGAGAACGGGCCGTAACCGGACATAGCCGGCTTGTAACGCTGACCGATAGGAATCCTTGAATTCCTCTTGCTGTTCGTTGGCGAAGGTGACTACTAAAACGCTATTGGCCGTAGCGACGCCCATACACATGATTGCACCCATCAGCGCCGGAACACTTAACGTGGTGTGAGTAATAAATAACATCCAAACGATCCCAGCCAAAGCACAAGGCAACGCGGTGATGATGATCAACGGCTCGATCCAAGATTGGAAGTTCACCACCATGAGCAGGTAGACCAGCACCATCGAAAACACGAGGCCCAGATAAAGGCCAATAAAAGAGTCATTCATGGTCCGAACCTGACCACGGAGGACAGTCGAACTACCTTTCGGTAGATCTTTCTCAGCGCTGGCGATCAGCTTCTGAATATCTGTAGCTACGGCCCCTAGATCTCTGCCGGAGACATTGGCATAAATGTTAAACACCGGGCGAATGTTGAAATGGTCAGCCACTGGGAAGGTCACGCCCCTCGAAATCTCGGCGACGTTGCCCAAGATCTGTAGGGTTTGGCCCGTACCACCCAGGATCGGTAGATTGCGTACCGCATCCAGGGAATCAATGTCGTACTGCGGGGCCATGGCATTGATTTGATAATTGACCGCGTTTTTCGGATCGACCCAGAAATTCGGGGCCGTAGTTTGTGATCCGGCTAGCGCACCTAAGACCGAATTCGCTACCTGGGTTTGGGTCAGACCCAACAGAGCTGCCTTGGAACGATCAACCGTTACGTCAAGCCGGGGCGCATCCGTTGGCTCTTGAATGCGAACATCGACGGCGCCGGCAACATGACGAATCTTCTCCATCAGATTTCGAGCGAAGTTGGCGTTGCCCGCGCGGTTGGCACCGATCACCTGGATATCCAATGGGGCCGACAATCCGAAATTAAGAATTTGCGCGACGATGTCAGCGGGCGGGAACCAGTAACTAACTCCGGGAAAGTCCTTCGACAAACGGGCGCGAATCCGCTGTACAAAATTGTCTGTCGGATCGTGTTTCTCGTCCAGCGAGACGAGAATGTCCGCGTCCGCGGCACTCATGGTGCCGGTATTATTATAAGAAGTATTGATCCCGCTATAGGGGATGCCGAGGTTGTCAATGATTCCCTGTAATTGATTGGCCGGAATGACTTGCCGGATCAATTGCTCGATCAGATCCACATTCCGCGCGGTCTCTTCAATGCGCATCCCGGTTTTCATCCGCACGTGCAGATCGAACCGGCCGGCATCGACGCTAGGAAAAAAGTTCTGCCCCAGGAAAGGGAACAGCCCTAAGGAAAGGAGGGAAAACCCTACGACCAAAACAATCAGCTTCCCCGCATTTCGAAGGCAGACACTCAAAAGGTCGCGATACGCTTCGCGGAAGACTTCAAAACGCCGTTCAAATCCGCGATGGAAAGCCCCAAACCAGCCGAACACTCCGCGGGACGGGACATGAGCAGCATTGTCGTGCCCATGGCCATGCCCTCCTGGACCGACCTCTTTCATCCAATACATGGCCAGAGTCGGTACCAGCGTTCTCGATAAAATGTAAGACGCCAGCATCGCGAAGATCACGGCTTCAGCCAATGGCGCAAACAGATACTTGGCCACACCCGAAAGGAAGAAAATTGGGACGAAAACGATACAGATACAAAGGGTAGAAACGAAGGCCGGCACCGCAATCTGCGCGGCGCCATCGCGAATTGCATCCAACTTTGATTTTCCTTCGGCTAAGTGTCGGTCGATGTTTTCAATGGTAACCGTCGCGTCATCCACCAAGATACCGACCGCCAGCGCCAGACCGCCGAGTGTCATGATATTGATGGTTTCACCAAGGGCGCTCAGGGTGACGATTGAACAGAGGATGGCGAGCGGAATCGAAATCGCAATGATCATCGTGCTCCGGAAATCGCCGAGAAAGACGAGAATCATTATGGCTGTCAAACAGGCCGCAATGACGCCTTCTCGAACCACTCCATCGATCGCCGCTGTGACGAAGATCGATTGGTCAGTCAACAGCTGCAGGTTGAGGTTATCCGGTAACGTCTTCTTCAGTCCGGGCAAGAGGGCCTTGACTCCAGCCACGATATCAAGCGTAGAAGCATTTCCTGTCTTCTGAATATCCAACATGGACGCCCGTTGGCCGTTGAAGCGAACGACGTTAGTCTGAGGAATGAAGCCATCCCGAATATTGGCCACATCGCGGACATAGATGACGCTGTTGCCAACCGTTTTCACCGGGATGGCGTTGAGCTCGTCGATCGTCCTGGGACTCGAGTTCAAGCCGATCTGATATTCCAATTCAGCGATCTTGGCCGTCCCGGCAGGAAGGGTCAGGTTTTGCGAGTTAACTGCATTGACCACATCGGTGGGCGTCAACCCGCGCGCCTGCAATGCTTCATAATTGAGATCGACGGAAATATAGCGCTGTTTGCCCCCGTAAGGATAAGGGATCGCGACTCCCGGAACGGTAATGAGCCCAGTTCGAACGAAGTTCAACCCCAGGTCGCCCAGTTGCTGTTCGGAAAGGCCTTGGCCGCTTAAACCAACGCGCAACACTGGGACGTTAGTGGCGCTGTAGCTCAACACCAGCGGTGGCGTAATCCCGGTCGGAAGTTGCCTCAAAATCGCCTGCGAAACCGAAGTGACCTGAGCAATGCCCGTCGGCACGGTAGCGTTGGGCTGCAAAAAAATCTTAACTACGGCAACCCCGTAAAGAGACTGCGACTCGATATGCTCGATGTTGTCGACCGTTGTGGTAAGAACTCGCTCGTACGGCCATGTGATCTTCTCTTCCAAGTCTTGCGGCGAGAGTCCGGCATAGTTCCAGATCACCGAAATGACCGGAATATTAATGGAAGGAAAGATGTCCTTCGGAGTACGGAGAATGGCGAGAACTCCGGCGATTAAAATGAAAATAGCCAAGACGATAAAGGTGTACGGCCTCCGCAGTGCCAGATTGACGATCCACATAGCTTATTTTCCTGCCCCGTCCTGTAAGACTGCATTCCTCATGCCATCATTACCGCTAGCTACGTTGGCCGAGGCCGATTGAAGCCGTAGCTGGCATCTAATCCACATCCGCTGTCTCCCCCAGAAGGACATGTTCTATGACTATCGATCTTTCTCTCGTTCCCTAAAATGCTATACTGGGATTAATTTGATACCTTTTCAGTATGGATCGCCCTAGTGTCCGCGAGCTGGAATGTTTCGTAGCCGTGGCTGAAGAACTCCACTTCTCCAAAGCCGCGAAGCGGTTGCACATGTCACAACCCCCGTTAAGCCGGCAAATTCAGAGTCTGGAACGAAAACTAGGCGTCCAGCTGCTCAGACGAAAAACCCGGTCGGTGGAGCTGACCTCGCCGGGAAGAAGTTTCCTGAATGACGCTCGAGAAGCCCTACATCACTTGGATCGTGCCATGATCACGGTTCAGCGGATGCAACAGGGAGAAACCGAGCGGCTGCGTTTGGGGTTTATCGGCTACTTGTTAGCGCCCGATCTGGTGGACTTGCTGCGGGCTTTTCGAAAGGCGCGCCCACAGTGCCAAGTGGAGTTGATTGACATGGAACCGGGCGATCAGCTGAATGATATCCGGGAAGGCAAACTGGACGGCGGATTTTTCGGGATCGGACCCACAGAACCTCTTTGGGATCTTAAGCTGTTCAATTGGAAAACAGTGCCTTTGGTGATCGTGCTTCCCGAGGATCATCGGCTCGCCCAAAAGCATTGTAAGCTGACGCTGGCAAATCTAAAAGATGAGAACTGGGTGATGATATCCCGGGACCGAGCCGCTCCTTTTCGAGGATTGGTTGATGAACTCTGCCTGGCGGCGGGTTTTATGCCACGAATTGTTCAGGAATCCGATAGTGTGCAGGCGGTATTGGCGATGGTGGCTGCTGGCACGGGCATCGCGATTGCCTCTGAGACATTGACTCAGATGCTTGATCGAGGCTTGGCTTACCGCAGTTTAACGTCTCGAAATGCGGTGCTGCGACGTAACTTCGTCTGGCGGAGCGAGGTCAATTCCGAGGCATTAAAGGTGTTTAATAACGTGCTACGGCGGTATCGCAACGAAACGGCGGTGGTGGGAGAGCGGGTGAGTGCGGCGTAGCTGGAAGACGGTCTTTCGTCCTCGTACTCGTCGTCGTCCTCGTCCTCGAATATTGATGAACGTCGGGTGGAGTCGATTTCGTGGACAGGTCTGATGTAGGTTTTGTCCTGAAGAGACCACAGGACTGAGTCCGGGGCTTAAACCCGGGAAAGATGTCCAATAGACCCGCATTGAGGGGGCGGTAGATAAGTGTGACCGACATTAATTTGGCGAGCCTCTTTCTACTGAGCTTCGGTTCTACCGCCCTTCGGTGCGGCGGCTCTTTTTTTACTCCCACCGGGGAGTTAAAACCCCAGGATAAGTCCTTAAGTCAGTCCCTTCGGGACAAAAAACCTGAGACTCATGAACACGATTTCGACTGTACATCAGGCTCAACAATCGAGGACGAGGACGACGACGAGTACGAGGACGATTGGCCTCCTACATTCTAGCTCCTAGCTCCTCTCACCACCCCCTCCCTCTCCTCCTCCGATAATTCGAATGGCCGGAATTCGGAGTCTACGAGATGGGCGTAACCGTCGGGGCCTTTGATGGCCAGGGCGCGGTCGCGAGTTGGTCCGATGAACAATGGGTCTCGATCCTGTCTCCAAGTAACCGTCGTCTGGCGGCGGCGTTGGTTTTGCCATTCGTAGCGAATGTATTGGCGGCGGCGATAGAAACGGGTGCGGACGATGGTCACCTCGATTGGTTCTGGACGCTCGGCAGCGCGACGCAGGCTTCGGCCGACAGCGGCTACGCGAAAACAGCCTGCGATGGCCATAATGACGAAACCGAGTTCTACGGCTAAAGAAACGATCAAGGTAATTTCCCGGTTCAACAATAGATCTAGCGCGTACGAAGCGGTGGCTATCGAAGGATCATTTTCCAGGTAATAAATTTGCGCGTCCTTGGAGTCATCAAAGTCGCCAACGAAGAAGATGTCCTTGTTCCGGCTAAAGGAAGTGACGCCTCCGTTGTGGCCTCGTCCGGGTATTGTGTAGTCCAGCTTAAGATTGCCCCAATTCACGAATAGCCGGGTTCTGATCTCGCCGCCCACCGTTCCTCGCACGGCCAGTTTGCCCTCCTTAGAGAGTCGAATGTCTTCAAGAACACCG
>DASUWQ010000076.1:0-5925 GCA_036378375.1 Chthoniobacterales bacterium | reverse complement strand
ATATCCGTCCCATCCCAGGGCGTCGCGTCTATCGAAGCACCATACCTAAAAAGATTCGTCGGCGTCGACACCCGTGCGAGCTCTAACCCTGGATGCAACGCCCCTCCGTCCATTGTCCTTTAACGCCCTCGGGATGCCGTACCTGGCTGGCTCCTACCTCTCAGGTTGAAGCGCATGCGCGGCCACGGGGCGCGCTCTTGCTTGCTACAATTACACGATTATCAGATCGACGTCGGGCAGTTCGCGCATCAGCATTTCGTGCATGGACAGGCCGACCCAATGAAATCTTTTCGGTTTTGGTCGGCCCAAAACCACATGGGTTATACCGTATTCTTTGGCGAAAGATACCAAGGCCTGGGCGACGTTGTCGTGTTTCAAAGAGATAACCAATCCGCCCATCTTTTGGGCTGTCTCCAAAGTGTCAGCCACTCTGCGTTGGACCGTGGCGTCAATGCGCACCGCTGACTCTTGGGGGGTCCGAACATAGACCGCATACCATTCCGCGTTTAACTGAGCCGCTAGTCGAGCCGTTTTACGCAACAGTCGGCCAGGGTCCGGGCCTTGACTGCTGACGGCCACCATTACCTGACCAAGTGCGTTTACATTTGGTCCTTGCTCGGCTGCTACCCGCTCCTGTCGATCGAGTAAGTTGGCGGTTTCACTCAGCGTCATCTCCCGCAACCGCGTAAGGTTTTTCGTGGTGAAGAAATTAGCCAGGGCCGCCTCGATGCGTTCTTGCGGATAGATCTTTCCCGCTTGTAACCTTTCTTGTAGGTCTTCAGCAGGCAAATCAATGTTCACGACTTGATCTGCGTGTGCGATGACCTCGTCCGGAACCCGCTCCTTTACTCGGACCCCGGTGGCATCTTCCACGACGTTATAGAGCGATTCAAAATGCTGAATGTTAACCGTCGTGATGACGTTTATCCCTTCTCGTAAGAGATCTTCCACGTCTTCATATCGTTTTCGGTTCCGGCTTTGGGGAGCGTTAGTATGAGCAAGTTCATCAACCAACGCCACGGTCGGTTTCCGCCGAATAACCGCATCCAAATCCATTTCACTCAAAGTGATTCCGTGATATTGGGCGACCAGCGGTGGCACGACTTCCAAGTCAGCGATCTGCGCTCTAGTTTCCGGTCGGTCATGCGGCTCTACGTACCCGATGACCACATCGATACCGCGCCGTTTCAGGCGGTTCCCTTCGATTAGCATTTGGTAAGTCTTACCAACGCCCGGACAAGGTCCGAGATAGATCTTCAATTTCCCGGTCTGTTGCTGTCGGATAATCGACAGAAATTCATCTGCACTTGGGCGTAGGCTGTCATTTTCGACCGTTGCCATGAGTTAGGTAGTGATACCCGATCAACGCCATAAACTCTAGCGAGAGCTTGCGGGATGCTAGCTTTTGCGGAGGCGCGACAGTGGACAGTGGACGGAGTAGACACAGTGGACATTAAATGGCGCTCGCTGAATGGAAAAATCCTCTAGGTCCACTTCTGTCCACTTCGTCCACCCAGGACGAACTCGGATAGCGCTTCCGAGCTATCCCGGAAATCGCCATATCTTTTAGTTACCCGCCAGCAGCGGTTAGATTGTCGAGGGCGAGATTCAACTTTAGAACATTGACTCCGGGCTCACCGCCAATACGCAAGAACGAATGCTCCGTGGCATCTTGAATCGCCTTCTTAACCACCGCCACGTCAAGGTTACGAGCCTTGGCCACCCGGGGCGCCTGAAGTAGCGCGTTTTCCCCGCTGATATGAGGATCTAACCCGCTTCCCGAATTGGTCACCGCGTCAGCTGGTATCAAGACATTATCGGCTAACCCGTTCTCCTTGCGATACGCTTCGACGTTCTGTTTGACCTGGTCGATCAGCTTCTGCGACGTCGGACCCAAGTTGGAACCGCCCGAGGACGTTGGGTCATAACCGGTACCTGCGCTTGATGGACGTGGGTGAAAATACTTATCACCGCTAAATCCTTGAGCCAGCAGTGCCGACCCCACGACGGTCCCATCCTTTGCTTCAATCAGGCTACCGTTTGCTTGGTAAGGAAAGACCACTTGGCCAATCCCCCAGATAACTAGCGGGTACAGGCCACTACAGATAATCGCTAAAACAATGGTAGCGATAATTGAGGTTTTAAGTTCCAAAAGCAGAGTTTTCATAGTTCGTTACTAGCGACAATTCCTGGCCGTCCGCTCAAGCGAGGTGAAGAAAGGTGATAATCATGTCGATCAGCTTAATCCCGATGAATGGGAGAATGATGCCACCCAGTCCATAGATCAGGAGGTTGCGCTGCAGGATTTTGGCTGCTCCTAAAGGCCGGAATCTCACCCCCTTCAATGCCAATGGGATTAGCGCCACAATGATCACCGCGTTGAAAATCACGGCGCTGAGAATCGCGCTCGAATTGTTCTTCAGCCCCATAATGTTCAGGGGCGCGATTAGAGGAAACTTATCCATCAACATCGCCGGGATGATGGCGAAGTATTTCGCGACGTCGTTCGCGATGCTAAAGGTGGTTAGCGCCCCGCGAGTGATTAAGAGCTGTTTACCGATTTCAACGATTTCAATCAGCTTTGTCGGGTTCGAATCCAGATCGACCATGTTGCCGGCTTCTTTAGCCGCTTGGGTTCCGGTATTCATGGCCACACCGACATCCGCCTGAGCTAACGCTGGGGCGTCATTGGTGCCGTCCCCGGTCATCGCCACGAGATGCCCTTGCGCTTGTTCCTCCCGAATTCGGGCTAGTTTGTCTTCCGGCTTCGCTTCGTAAAGGAAATCATCGACTCCGGCTTCCTTGGCGATCGCCGCAGCGGTTAACCGGTTATCTCCGGTAATCATTACCGTCTTGATCCCCATCGCACGGAATCGCTCAAATCGGTCGGCCAAACCTCCTTTAACGATGTCTTTTAGTCGGATAGTCCCGAGCACTTCCGCGTTGCGCGCTACGACCAACGGAGTAGCGCCTTCGCTAGAGATCGTGATCACGTCGTTCGCGACGGCTTCCGGAAGCTTCCCACCGACAAACTTACGAATCGAGTCGGCAGCCCCTTTTCGGTAGCTCAAGTCGTCGACATCTACACCGCTCATTCGGGTCTGGGCCGTGAAGGGGATAAATACAGCGTGCCCTAGCTCGTGGATCTCACGGCCGCGAATGCCGAGGCCTTTGGTCAGCACAACGATACTTCGACCTTCCGGGGTTTCGTCCGCTAGCGAAGCGAGTTGGGCTGCATCGGCCAGAGTTTGCCGGTCCACATTCGGGGCGGGCAAAAACTCGGTGGCCTGGCGATTGCCCATAGTAATCGTGCCGGTCTTGTCCAACAACAAAACGTCGACATCGCCGGAGGCTTCGACCGAGCGGCCGCTCATGGCCAAAACATTCTTCTGCACGAGACGATCAATACCGGCGATCCCGATTGCGCTTAAGAGGCCGCCGATGGTGGTCGGAATCAAGCAAACCAAAAGCGCCACCAGCACCGGGATCGAGAAATCGACGCCGGAGTATACCCCGTAAGCCTTCATCGACATCATCGCGATCAGGAAGATCAGGGTCAGCGCCGACAATAAAATAGTAAGCGCGATTTCGTTTGGCGTTTTCTGCCTTTCTGCGCCTTCAACCAAACTGATCATTCGATCCAGAAAGGTCTCACCCGGGTTCGAGGTAATTCGGATCTTGAGAACGTCGGAGAGAACTTTCGTTCCGCCGGTCACCGCGCTGCGGTCACCGCCGGCTTCACGAATCACCGGTGCAGATTCTCCCGTGATCGCCGATTCGTCTACCGTTGCCGCCCCTTCGATCACATCGCCATCACCGGGAATCAATTCGCCGGCCTTGACTAGGACGAGATCCTCTTTACGCAGCCGTTCCGCCGGCACCTGCTCGGTCTTATTGCTGCCGTTGGTCAACCGATTGGCAAACGTCTGGGTTCGGGTCGCCCGCAAAGCTTTCGCTTGCGCCTTGCCTCGACCTTCCGCCATTGCCTCGGCGAAGTTTGCGAATAAAACCGTAAACCAAAGCCAGAGTGCAATCTGAGTCAGAAACAGGAGGTCTCCGCGACCTTCCAACCAGACCACGGTGGTGATCGCCGCACCGACTTCTGTCACAAACATGACCGGATTCTTAGCCAGCGTAACCGGGTTCAGTTTCTTGAACGATTCCCCGATGGCCGGAATCACGATCGACGGATCAAAAATGGAATGTTGCTTTGCAGCCATAGATAACTTTCAGGTCTGTTAATTCGTTCTTTTGCTTAACAGCTCAGTAGGTTTTGCCTCCGTACATCAGGAAATGCTCCAGGATCGGGCCCAGCGACAAAGCCGGGAAAAATGTGAGAGCACCCACCAACAAGATCGTGCCGATCAACAAAATCACGAATATTGGTCCACTAACCGGGAATGTCCCGGCGCTAGTCGCCACAAGCTTCTTACGAGCAAGTGAGCCAGCCAGGGCCATAACAGGAATGATCATCCCGAAACGCCCGATTAACATAGCAAGGCCCAAGGTAATATCGTAGTGTGGATCTCCGTTGGTTGGAGCGGCGGTTAGCCCGCCGAACGCGCTTCCGTTGTTACCCGTACAGGACGTGAAAGCATACAGAATCTCGCTAAGACCATGTGGCCCCATATTGTTACGCCCTGCTTGACCCCAATCGGCGACGCTGGCCCAACCCGAAAAGCCTAAGATCGAGAACGCCATCAACAAGATCCCGAAAGCGGCCATCTTAACGTCATAAGATTCGATCTTCTTTCCCAAATATTCGGGCGTTCGTCCTACCATGAGCCCTGCGATGAAGACTGCCACTACCACAAAGAG
Source organism: Chthoniobacterales bacterium (assembly GCA_036378375.1). Lineage (GTDB taxonomy): Bacteria > Verrucomicrobiota > Verrucomicrobiia > Chthoniobacterales > JAFAMB01 > JAFAVN01. The sequence continues at coordinate 1,107 of DASUWQ010000076.1, read as the reverse complement.
AATCATCCCATACAGGCCGGCTCCTACGCCGCCGAAGATGATCTCACCTAGCTGAATATTTAGCATCGGGATTAATCCTCCAATCGGAGTGAAGGAATCGTGCATCCCATTAACGGCTCCGCAAGAAGCGTCAGTGGTGACGGTGGCGAAAAGCGCAGAGTTCGTGATACCGAACCGTACCTCTTTGCCTTCCATGTTACCGTCGGCCGCACTAACGCCGAGCGCAGTTACCTGCGGGTTGCCCGCAGCCTCGCTGCCCCAGCAAATGGTGAACCCAACTACAAACACTAGCGCCATGGTTATCCAAACGGCCCAGCCGTGTCTCTGGCTCTTCACCATCCTGCCCAGGTAGTAGGTCAGCGCGCTGGGAATAGCGAAGATAGATAACATCTGAATAAAATTGGATAGCGGGGTCGGATTCTCGAACGGATGGGCTGCATTAGCATTAACAAATCCGCCACCGTTGGTGCCTAGCATCTTGATGGCCATCTGTGACGCCATCGGTCCTTCAGTGATGGTTTGAGAATCGACCGTCTGTTCTTCCGTCACCGGATTGCCCTTAGCATCAACCACCGGGTTCCCATTAGCGTCCTTTTTCGGAGCCTGAACTTTTTGCGCCTCAACCACCTTCGCGGTTTGGTAGGGCTTGAAGTTCTGTGGAACTCCCTGCCAGACCAGGAACAGCGCATAGAAAAAGCAGATCGGCAGCAACAAGTAGTAAGTGGTCCGAACCAGATCCACCCAGAAGTTCCCAATCGTTTTGGCGGTATGGCGAACGATACCTCGGACGATCGCGGACGCGACGGCGATACCGGCGGCCGCCGACATAAAATTGTGTACCGCCAGACCGACCATCTGCGAGAAATAGGTCATGGTCGATTCCCCGGAATAACTCTGCCAATTCGTGTTCGTGGAAAAGCTAATCGCCGTGTTGAATGCGACGTGATCAGTTACCGCCTGAAAGGTTTTCGGATCCTGATTAAGAGGCAGGAAACCCTGGAGACGTAGAATGGCGTAAGTAAACAAGAGCGTAACCACAGTGAACACCAACAATGCGATGGTATACTGGAGCCAGGATTGCTCTTTTTCCGGATCGACGCCGAGGAG
>DASUWQ010000075.1:0-7375 GCA_036378375.1 Chthoniobacterales bacterium | reverse complement strand
AAGGAGCCGCCGGCACTGCCCGCCTATCCTTTATTGGACAAAGTTTTCCGGCCGCCGGTTACGCCATTGGAAAGAAGATGGTTGAAGTTTGTAATTTAAAGAAGGGCGGCCATGTGGTTTGTCCGGTTGAACATCCGGAAGCAACCTATGCCGTCCAAAGATATGCGGGGGTGAAACGCGCGTTGGATGAGGTTGGTGTTTCCTCCGAGGTCTTGGATACTGGTGCGGTCGGTATCGAAGACACCGTCAATAAGATCAATCAATATCTGTTGGGAAGGCCCGATACTGTGGCGATTATTGGTCTTGGTGGACTCCCCACTGAAGCGGCACCAAAAGCCATTGGGGAGGCAAAGCTCAAAATCCCTACGGGCGGCTTCGACCTCAGCAAACAGATCCTGCAAAACATCATCGACGGTAAAACTATTGCTACTGTTGATCAGCAGCCTTTCTATCAAGGTTTCCTCACGGTCACCGAACTCTATTATAAAAACAAATACGGCTTGATCCCGCCAGACGTGAACACCGGTTCGGCGCTCATCGATAAGAGTAACGCTGCCACCGCGCTCCAGTTTGCGGATAGCACGAGGTAGCGATGCGCATAGCCGCTAGCCCATAGCAAAATGGCAAACTCCTAACCGTCGACCAGATGTCCCTGGTAAACCATCGCCGAACGCTCCTCCCAGAGACGTTCTCCTCAGGTTTGAATCTCAACGCTCTCAGGCGGCATCCGGCCGGGAATATTCTGATCATTTTTACCCTGCTGGAAATCATATGCATTATCGCGGCAATCGGGTATCCGGACCAATTTCGCTATTTAAGCCCGCTGAATATCCAGTCGGTGCTCAGAGCTATTCCTCAGCTTGGCATCATCGCGGTTGGGGTTGGCATTCTGATGATCGCCGGCGAGTACGATCTTTCGGTCGGGGCGACCTTTACGCTATCGGCGCTGAGCATGGCGAACCTGTTCAATTCGGGAACGCCCTTGGGTTTAGCGGTAGCAGGCGGTCTCTTGACCGGATTGATCGTCGGCGCGATTAACGGCCTGATCACCCTGAAGGCAAAGATACCATCGTTCATCACGACCCTCGGAATGATGATGCTATTACGCGGATTCATCCTCTTTTCTTCCGGCACACAAACGCGTCCCTTTCACCCTGGATCGTTTTTCGAAACGATGATGACAGGATCTGCTGGTCTAATTCAGTTCTCTTTTATCTGGCTACTGCTGGTTACCCTCGCGGCTTATCTCTTGATGGACCATCACCGCCTCGGAAATCACATCTATGCGGTTGGTGGAAATCGTGAAGCGGCCACTTCGATCGGGGTCAAAGTTTTTCGGGTCAAGCTCTCGGCTTTTATCATTGCAGGCGGCGCAGCGGCACTCTCTGGAATGATTAGCACGGTGCGGGTTAGCTCCGTCTCGCCCATTCAGGGGCAAGGTCTGGAATTACAAGCCATCGCCGCTTGCGTCATCGGCGGGATCTCGCTTTATGGAGGAAAAGGCTCGATGATCGGCGTCTTCTTAGGGTCAGCCTTGCTCTACAACATCCAGGATATCTTGCTTCTGCTGCGTGCGCCGGGCTTTTATCTGGATGCATTTATCGGTGCGATCATCTTGGTAGCCGCCACCCTAAACCGGCTCATTCAAAAGGAGCCCTGACCATGCCGCAAATCGACTCGGAATTTATAGGCGAATCCAACCTGATCGAGCTACGCGGGATCACAAAAAAGTTCGCCAATGTTGTAGCCTTAGATCATGTCGACTTTGAGATCCGGGCAAACGAAGTGTTGGGTTTGCTTGGAGACAATGGCGCTGGTAAATCGACTTTAGTAAAGATTATTTCTGGGGTGTTAGCCACGGACGAGGGGGCGGTCTTCCAAGCAGGACGCCAAGTTAACCTCTCTTCCCATGCTGATGCGGCAAAATTGGGCATCGAAACAATCTATCAAGACGCTGCTTTAGTTAATAGCCTATCTATCTACCGGAATATGTTTTTGGGACGCGAGCAAACGGCTGCTTTTGGCTTCCTGCGCCGCCAATCCATGAAAAAAAAGACCATGGAAATCCTGGCTAGCTCAGTCCAGATCTCCGGCGTTGTATCTCCAGATCAGATCGTTGGCGGTCTGTCGGGAGGACAACGCCAAGCCGTGGCCATCGCCCGGGCGGTACATTTCCGGAAAAAGATGCTCCTGCTTGACGAACCAACCAGCGCCCTCTCGGTTCGCGAAACAGAGAATGTCTTAGACTACATGCTTCAACTCAAACGCGACGGTGTTTCCTGCGTGTTCGTTACCCATAACCTCTATCAAGCGTATCGCGTCTGCGATCGGTTTGTTGTGCTGTCACATGGCCGAAAAGTTCAGGATGTAATAAAGAATGACACATCCATCGAAGAACTAACTGCAGTGATCGTGCAGCGGTGAGAAGAATAACTATGATTCTTGATACCCACCAACACTTCTGGAAAGCGGATCGCGGAGACTATCATTGGATGACACCAGACGTTCCTGTTCTGGCGCGAGATTATCTACCCGACGATCTGCGTCCGGAACTCAGAAAAGCCGGCGTTACGCAGACCATTCTTGTTCAAGCTGCGCAAACGGTCGCCGAGACCGACTTTCTGTTGAAGATCGCGGAAGCAACCGATTTTGTTGCCGGTGTCATTGGTTGGTTCGATCTAGAAGACGAGAACTTTCCTGCGATTTTCGAGGAGAAACAGACGCGGCACCCAAAGCTATTCGGGGTGCGTCCAATGCTACAAGATCTTGAGGACGATCGTTGGATCACTGGAGCGAAGGTCATCAAAAATCTGACCTATTTAGCCAAACGGAAGACCGCATTTGAGTTTCTAACTTACACCCGGCACTTGCCGTTTGTTCTCCAGGTGCTCGACCAGGTTCCCGGACTTCACGCCGTAGTCGATCATGTTTCTAAGCCTGAAATCAAGACGGGCAAATTGGAGCCTTGGAAAAAACTGATGTCGCGGGTTGCCCAGCATAAGAACGTCTTTTGCAAATTATCCGGGATGGTTACCGAAGCGGACCACAATGGCTGGAGACCGGATCACCTGCGCCCGTATATCGAGCATGTTTTAGCCAACTTTGGAGAAGATCGCGTCATGTTTGGAAGTGATTGGCCGGTCTGTCTGCTTGCTGCCAGCTACGCGGAAGTGACCAATGCTTTGCGCACAGTAGTGGCAGATCACTTGTCGCCCAACGGTCTAAACAAGCTTTTTTCCCAGAACGGAAGAGGGTTTTACGGAATTCAATAAACATGGCGACAAAGCCGATTTCGCTTGGCCTAGTCGGAGCCGGCATCGTTGCTGCGGGTCCTTATCGGAAGGCCTTGGAACGGCTTGTCACGGTTAAGCCTCAAGGGATATTCGACCCGGACATCGAAAAAGCGTCTTCTTTAGCAAAAACTCTCAAGACCAAAGTATATCCTGATCTAGGCTCGCTGTTGGCAGAACCCTCTATCGATGCGATCGCGGTTCTCAGCCCGAATCATCTTCATGTAGAAATCGCGCTACGCAGTCTGGAGGCCGGTAAACACGTGATCATTGAAAAGCCGATTGCAGAATCGGTTGAGGAAATCGATCGCCTGCAAACGGCGGCTACCCGGGCCGGCAAGATCTGCATGCCGGCTCATAACTACATTTACAATCCTAGCTTGATCAGGGCAAAACGTCTTATTAGCGAAGGACATCTTGGCGCCATCGCCAGTGGATGGATTCTGTACAACATCTTTCACTCGGAGGAGATCGCGCGGCGTTACGGGGGTGTTTTGCGAGAGGTATGTGTCCATCACGCTTATTCACTTCTGTTCCTGCTGGGGAGACCGGCAAAGGTCTCCGCCCAGGTCTCGCGAGTTCACTATCACGAACTAACCTGCGAGGACCAAGCGATCTTAATCTGCACCATGCCGAGTGGAGCCCTCATCCAGCTATGGGCGAGTTTTGCTGCCAGCGACCCAACGAGTGACCCCTGGACTGTTGTGTACAAGATACTGGGCACTAACGGTGGCGTCGCTTATACCTGGGATGACGCTCGATATAATGATACCGGCGGCCCGGCTTGGGGAATACCGAACTACCTGGATGGCTTTTATCATGAACTAGAGTTCTTCGCGAACCAAGCGATTGCGAATAGTGAAACGCCGCTTTCAACGCTGGCTGATGCGCGAGATGCCATCCGAATTATCGAAGCGGCGGAGCATTCGATCACCGAGCGCGGCGCCTCTGTGGACGTTCGCTACTAACATGCACACGAAGATCAACCGGGTTGAAATCCACGAGTTCCGTTACGAAGTCGCTGACGTCGGTTTCGATGCCGGGGGTTTTGATTTTGTTTATGTCCCTGGACATCGCCAATCAATAACTAAGGCTGCCATCGTGATTGAGACAGGCGATGGCGCTCGGGGCGAATACGTTGGTTTGTGGGGAGCGACGCCCATGGCGCTCTCTCAGACCATCATGCTGGCTCCTCATCTGCTCGGACTAGACCCGTTCCGGCGCGAATTTATTTACGACGAATTTAAGCGCGCGCTCCGGCAGTACGATCACATGGGCTACGGCATGATTGATATCTGTCTTTGGGATCTGGCCGGAAAGGTATTCAACGCCTCTATTTCAAAATTATTAGGTGGTTTCAGGGAACGGCTCCGGACTTACGCCAGCACGATGCATGGAGATCGCAACGGCGGCCTCTCGTCAAAAGAAGCGTATGGAGACTTCGCGCTACACTGTCAACAAATGGGGTATCAGGCCTTCAAACTCCACGGATGGTACGACGGTGACCCGAGAGAAGAAGCCGGCGCCATCCGCCACGTTCGTAAAGTGGTGGGTGATGAGATGGTTTTGATGATTGACCCGGCTTGTCAGATCCGAACCTACCTCGACGCGCTCACGGTCGGCAAAGCCTGTGATGAAACGAATCTCCTTTGGCTGGAAGATCCCGCCCGGGACACGGGGGTTTCCCAGTTCGCCCATTTGAAGCTTCGTCAGATGATTAAAACACCCATTCTTTGCACCGAGCATGTTCGCGGCCTGGAACCGAAGGCCGACTTCGTGATGAACGGCGGTACAGACATCCTGCGCGCTGACCCCGAATATGATCTGGGGATTACGGGAGCAATGAAAATCGCACATCTAGCTGAGGCGCTTGGACTCGATGTAGAGGTGCATGCTTGCGGCCCTGCTCATCGCCATTGTATGGCCACAATCCGAAACACGAATTACTACGAGCTGGCATTAGTGGGACCAAAATGCAGAAATCCATTGCCAGACGTTTACAGTTGCGACTACTCCGACCAGCTCGATTCCATCGATGTAGAAGGCTATGTGCCGGTCCCGGATGGCCCCGGCTTGGGGGTGACCTACGACTGGGACTACATCAATCGTCACCGGGTCGCTCTGCACGAATTCGTCTGATTTCACAGAAGATCACAAAGGAGACAAACGTCACCCCCACAAACTTTTTTTCGACACTTCGGGCCTGGGCATCGCCCTTTGTCTGCGCAAATCCGCAGCTTACCCGCCGTAGTCCGGCGGCCGCGTCGCGGCCGCGTGGCAGCTGCCGGACTAGCATAACCTCCGGGTTGCGGCTACAGCGTTGACCACCACCCCCGACGGAGGGGAGCCGCATTAGAGATCTGCCGCTGCAGATTCGGAGGCGGTCTATCGCCCATCGGTTCAAAAAGACGTGTCCGGCCGCGGCTCCCTTTAGGTGTGGCAGCGTTTATCGTTCCTTAGTTCCCAACGCGCTGCATATCCGTCCCATCCCAGGGCGTCGCGTCTATCCAAGCGCCATATTTGAAAAAGATTCGTCGGCGTCGACACCCGTGCGAGCTCTCACACGGAATGCAACGCCCCTCCGTTCGTTGTCCTTTAACGGCTATCGGTATGCCGGTACCACAGGCTGGCTTCCGCCTTCCAGCCTCTTAGCTTGACGCGCATGGGCGGTTGCCGGACTACGGCTCGTCTATCACGTCGGAGCATGTTCCTCCTAAAGCTTTCGGGGTTCGGGGCTGCGGTTCCTATTTCTTCGTGCTCATTCGCGGTTTTTTTTGCGCCTTTTCACGGCTGGTTTTCACCGTAGATTCGAGCGCAAAAAGGAGGAGGGCGTGGTCGGTCACCAGATAATTTTTACCCGCAGCGAAGGTCCCTGACGCGATTCCTTCGGTAACATTGGTGTCGATTAAGAGCGACCATTCCGCTCCATCCCCAAAGATAGGTAACTTAAAGTTGACCGCCTCGTAGTGAGCATTAAACACTAAAAGTAACGTCGCTTCCTGGCCTCGCTTACGGATGCCGGTCTGTTGCGACAGCCCGTTCAGCATCATACCAAAACACCGCATCTTGTCGTCTGCCCAGTGCTCCGGTTCCATCTCGGATCCGTTTGCGTTGAGCCAGGTCACATCTTTAACCTTGAGTTCTTCGTTGTAGGTGCCCTTAAGAAAACGGTTGTGCCGCAGCATCGGGTACTTCTGGCGCAACGCCGTCAGTTTTTCGGTAAATTCTATGAGTCGCTTTCCTTTATCTCCAATCTGCCAATCTACCCAGCTAATCTCGTTGTCCTGACAATAGGCGTTATTATTGCCACGCTGGGTTCGGCCGAACTCATCCCCAGCCAGCAGCATCGGCGTGCCCTGAGACAAAAGAAGAGTTCCAAGAAAGTTGCGGATTTGCCTTTCGCGCAATTGTTGAATACCCGGATCATCAGTTGGCCCTTCCGCGCCACAATTCCAGGAACGGTTGTCCGAATGCCCATCTTTATTGTCTTCTCCGTTGGCCTCATTGTGTTTCTCGTTATAACTCACCAGATCCTCTAACGTGAATCCGTCATGTGCGGTGATAAAGTTTACACATGCCCAGGGACGCCGGCCCTGATGATCAAATTGTTCCGGCGAAGCACACAGTCGGGGTGCCAGATCTCTAACCGGCAGATGACCTCTCCAGAAATCGCGAACCGCGTCGCGAAACCGGTCGTTCCATTCAGCCCAACCCGGTGGGAAAGCACCGACTTGGTAGCCGCCTGGTCCACAGTCCCATGGCTCGGCGATAAGTTTTACTGTGCCTAATACCGGGTCCTGGCTGCAGGCTTTAAGAAAACCGCTCTGATTATCAAACCCATTAGGTTCTCGAGCTAAAATAGTTCCGAGGTCAAAACGGAACCCATCAACGAAAGTTTGTTCAGCCCAGTAGCGCAAACTGTCGGTCACCATCTGGATCACGCGTGGATGGCTAATATTCAAGGTGTTACCAGTACCGGTATCGTTGATGTAGTACCGAGGCTGATCCGGCAACAGGCGATAATAGTTCGCGTTGTCGATACCTCGAAAAGAAAGAGTCGGCCCGTGTTCATTGCCTTCCGCGGT
>DASUWQ010000074.1:0-8394 GCA_036378375.1 Chthoniobacterales bacterium | reverse complement strand
GCGAGGTGTTCTTGGGTAGGCTTCCTCATGCTATGGTCGATTGAGTCGTTGGGAGAGGCGCAATATTTATCTCCCTTGCGTCATGGGCATTCGGAGCGATTCAAAGGCGAAAGCCATCGAGTCCTCTACGACGACAGGCTGCCCGCTTCGCAGGAAATGTTTGGGCGCGGTGAGATTCCTGTGAGCTTTGAGATCGCCGGGCCGCGCGAAAAGATATTCTTCGATCCGCCGAAAGCGACGGCTGCTATCGTGACGTGCGGCGGTCTTTGCCCCGGGGTTAACGATATTATCCGAGGCATCGTCAACGAGCTTTACAACCATTATGGCACGACGCGGGTCTACGGCATTCGTTACGGGTACGAAGGATTGGTGCCACGCTTTGGGCATGTCCCGTTGACGCTCCGGCCGGAATCAGTTTCTACCATCCACACCTTTGGTGGCACTGTTTTGGGCAGCTCCCGAGGTCCACAAGATGTGGGTGAGATGGTTGATCATTTGGAAGAGCTGAACGTGGATATTCTATTCGTTATCGGCGGCGATGGCACGCTGCGGGGAGCTGCCGCCATCAATGCCGAACTTCGCCGGCGGGGTTTGCGAAAGAGTGTCATCGGGATCCCGAAAACCATTGATAACGACATCATGTATATCGACAAAAGTTTCGGGTTCGAGACTGCCTTTGCGGAAGCTGTGAAAGCCGTAACGGCAGCCTACGTAGAGGCGAGTTGCGCCGTGAACGGGATCGGGCTGGTCAAGCTCATGGGGCGTCATTCCGGGTTCATTGCTTGTTTTGCCACCTTAGCAGCTCAGAATGTTAATTTTTGTCTGATTCCAGAGGTCCCTTTTCAGTTGGAAGGCGGGCGCGGCCTCTTAGAGATGCTTCGGCATCAAATTGCGCAGCGCAAGCACGCAGTCATTGTGGTCGCGGAGGGCGCAGGTCCAGACTTGATGCAAGTCGGTAATGAGACTGACGCTTCAGGTAATGTGCGATTGGGTGATATCGGTCTGTTCCTCAAGGATAAGATCAATCAGTTTTTTGCTGATCGCCGGATGGAGATCAATCTGAAATACGTTGACCCGAGTTATCTGATCAGAAGCGTGCCGGCCTCTCCGCAGGACAATGTCTATTGCACCAGGTTGGCTCAAGCGGCGGTTCACGCGGGGATAAGTGGGCGTACCAATATGTTGGTGGGGAGATGGCACGGCTCCTTTGTTCATATTCCATTCGAACTGGTCACACATGGCCGGCGCCGGGTTGAGCCGGACGCGGACCTCTGGCTTTCTGTTCTAGAGACAACTGGTCAGCCGGCCAGGATGCGGTAGCGACCGAACTGTTCGATCTTGTGCACAGCGCCTGGCCCGGTCTAGAGGTCTTCGCTAGGTCAAGCGTATCTCTGTTATGACTGATCTCATCGACACGTATCGTCCTTTGCCGCCACTGAGTCCGGCCGATAAGATTTATATCCGAAGCAATTTCCATACACTGGAAGAGCTCTGTCTGAGTCGTCCGAACAAACCAGCGGATTACCGATCTCAAATCCGGGCCGGTCTTCTTCCTCTCCCAACTTACGCCGTAGAGGGAGTCGAGATGTATCCGTCCGACTATTTTGTTTTCCCAGACTCAGTCGGAAGCCTTGGAGATCAGTTAAAAAAGCGGTTTTTCGCGCAGTACCGGCGAATGGCGGATTCCTACGGTCAGCGAATCCCGGAGGAACAGATCGGGGAAGAATTTGCGTCGTATTTAAGCGGGGAATATGGGGTTTGTCTGCGCTGGGTTACGCCGGAAACCATATTTCTCAAAGGACTCGCCATGGGGAAAATAGACGAGCTCCTAAGCGAACCTAACGCTGGTGATTCAACTTGGTCGGTAACCCTGCGCTCGTGGACTAGCCGGCTGGACGCCATGGAACGTGAGTTCGCGCCTTGCGATACCGCCCGTTTCGGCAGTCTCCCTAGCCGAGTCAGATACATCGATAACGTCAGGGCGAAATATCCGGATTGTTTCACGGCGCCTGCTATCCCGGAGGGGTAAGTCCCGATGTTCCTGCGGGATGGACATGCATGAATAGCCGCGCCATCGTCCTCAGGAAATAAACCAGATAAGCCGCGAAACAGACGAATTGGAGGATGGCCGGGAGTAGAACCCAATCCGGCCAACGGGCCTTGCCCTCGGAGCAAAACCATGCCGCGCCGGCATGAAACGCGATTAAAGCCGGTACCAGGCAATAGATGTTAAGATTTTGATCTTTGCGCACCTCAATCATCAACTGCTCCAGTCTCTGACCACTCGCGTCTTTTGTGCGTCTCGAAATCAGCCTCAGGTCTAAGATGAACAGGAGCCATACGACGATTGAAAAGCAGGCGAGCGTTCCGTACCAGCCCACGGGATTGCCGATTTCACCGAATGTGACCGCCTCAAAAAGCGCGGCGCCGAAATAGAAAAAGTTGTGCGTAAAATCGAGAGGCCAACGAATCAATGTCAGGGTGTGGCCGATGGACCTGGACCAAAACAGGAGGATTAAAAGGAGGCCGTTTGCGATGTACGGCAGATCTTGGATGCGACCATGACTTAGCGCAGCGGTGGCGCTTTCACAAAGAAAGGAGAGGGCAACGCCCTGGATGATGCTCGTGAGCGTCAGTTCAATATTGATGATCAACGCGTCGAGCTGCGGACGATCACCGATCAACGATTCGAGTCGGGGGGCATTCGGAGGTCCGGACAAGGTGAGCCTAAGATAGCTGGTTTGCGATTGCTGTTCCAGACCTTGCGATATGCATCAGCAGAGCCTGCTTTTTTCGTGTTCCTGTCGCAGAACGTTAAGCTTCGGGGATTACCTCCCCGAGAGGGACTGCGCCGCGTCGGGCCGCCTTTTGGTAGGGTGTGGCTCCCGAAAGGGACCTATCACGGCAGCGGAGTTTCTGGTATCCAACCGCTTAGATGACATCGTTAGTCCGTTAATCGAGCCGAGCCGTGGTCTATCGCTGCGCCTTGGCTCGGCGCGCAACTAGGCCTTACAAACTCTTTTGGCGGCGAGGCCTCGGTAGCTCCGACAGAACCTTGAGATCTTTCGGAAGCCTCGCCCCCTAGCAAAAGGCGGCACGACCAATCACCAATCACCAATCACATCCCCCCTCGGCCCCCTTTACGCCTCCTCCGGTTTGCGTGAGATTCGCAGCATGGCATCTGCGCAGTTTCCGGACGAACAGAGTGACACGGGCGTGTTTGAGCGTCAGGACGACGCATTTCGCGATTGGGTTACTTCGGATGGGAGTTCCGGGTATCCCGCAATCGCAGGGCGTTATCACCTTTATGTTTCGTGGGCTTGCCCTTGGGCTCATCGCACAATCATTGTCCGACACCTAAAACAGCTCGAGAAACTCATTGGGATGACGGTTGTCGACCCGGTCCGCGACGATCTTGGCTGGGCATTTCGTGAAGGGCCGGGTCACACTCTGGATCCGATCAACCGGTTTAACTTCCTGAGCGAAGCCTACTTCGCCACAGACCCTCATTATCGCGGCCGGGTCACGGTGCCGGTGCTTTGGGATAAAGAGAAGAAACGGATCGTGAGCAATTCTGACGACGATCTCATGCGGATATTTAACTCCGCTTTTGATGATCTGGGCGCCGCAAAGCTCGATCTTTATCCGGAGCCACACCGAGCCGAAATCGACCGGCTGAATGCGTTGATCTATGACACCGCCAATAACGGCGTCTACAAGGCAGGCTTTGCTACATCACAGAGGGCTTACGAAGAGGCGGTAGTACCGCTCTTCGCGACGCTCGATATGCTGGAAAAACGTCTTTCCGAAAGACGCTTTCTGTTCGGCGACACTCCGTTAGAAACGGATTGGCGCCTGTTTGTAACCCTGGTTCGATTCGACGCGGTCTACCACGGACACTTTAAATGCAATTTACGTAGAATCATCGATTACAAGAACTTATTCGGCTACTTACGTGACCTCTATCAGCAGCCAGGCATCGCTCAGACCGTCAATTTCGACCACATCAAGCGGCACTACTATTATACCCACGACGATATCAACCCGACTCGGATCGTGCCGCTAGGGCCCATCCAAGATTTGGGAGCGCCGGTTAATAGGAACCGAGTGTGACTGGAGGGGAGCCGCTTTGGAGCGTTGCACAAGGTCCCGCCGACTTCTTCCCAACGCGACACCAACCGGAAAACGTGAGAGCAGGCGGCTCCCGAGAACGTCTCAACGCGATGCATACACCCGCAGCTCCGTAGGCTAAGGTTATTGATCCCGGCACGACTGAAGAACTGCAGCGCGTCGAGACGTTTCCGGGAGCCGCCTGGTTTTCGGGCGGACATTGGCGGCACGAGCGTAACTGGCAAATGTTACGAGCTTGTACTCCTCGCGCCAAAGCGGCTCCCCTCCAGGTGTCGTCGGCTATCTCGTCCCTCCTAGCTCCTCGATTCTCGCTCCTTTCCGGTTGCAATCCGCCCAGCGCCGCACTAGGAACCTCGCTTTGAAATCTCAGGTTTTTAATAGGATGGTTGGTTCCTACACCTTGGTACAAGAGACCGAACAAGAACCGCCGCGCCTTTCGCCGAGGTTGTCTTTAGCGACATCGTTCGGCTCAGTTGCGGTCGTGGATCAGATTGCCTCTGAGGACCGGCCAGCCTTCGAGTCTGGGTTTCGCCGTTATGCACTCGACCACCGGTATTACGAGATCACCCAATCGGCTCTGGGGAAGCAGTTCGAACACCTTTATCTGCTGCTGAAGGATGCCACGGGAATGACCCGAGCCGTCCAACCGTTTCTGTTGGTGCGCCAGGATCTCGTCATGGGGACACCTACCTTTGTCCGCCGATCGGTTGAAGCGGCCCGGAGAGTTTTTTCTTCTTTTCTAAAGCTGCCCATGATTATGGTCGGCTGTTCGGCGGGAGAAGGGGATATCGCCTGCGATACGATCTCGGGCGAGATTGGCTGGACCGTCGATGGTTTGAAAGAAGCTTTGCCTCAGGTCGGCAGATCGCTCGGGGCATGGATGATCGTCTTCAAAGACTACCCTAAGAGCTACCGTTCATTCCTTGATTTGATGGTTACGGGCGGGTTTACCCGAGTGCCGAGTATGCCGGCTACGGGCATGGAATTGAATTTCCGAGATTTCGAGGATTACCTCAGCACGAAACTTAGTCATGCCATGCGCAAGAACTTGCGCCGTAAGTTTCGCAAAAGCGCTGAAGGACCACCCATCGAATTTGAAGTGGTCTCTGACATTACCCCTTACGCCGAAGAAGTCCTGCCGCTCTACCAAGGCGTATATCAGCGCGCCGCTCAGAAATTCGAAGAACTGAATGTCAGTTACTTGTCGGAATTGGGAAAAAAAATGCCGGATCGTTCCCGATTTCTCATCTGGCGGATACAAGGCCGGATCGTAGCTTTCGCTTCCTGCATCGTCCACGACGGCGTCCTGCGTGACAACTATATCGGGTTAGACTATTCCGTTGCCCTAGAGCGGCACCTTTATTTTGTGACCTGGCGAGACACCGTAATTTGGGCGATTGAGAATGGCTGCCGCTATTATCACAGCGCACCGCTTAACTACGATCCAAAGCTGCATTTTCGGATGGAACTCGAGCCGTTGGATCTCTGTGTCCTTGCAACCAACACGCTGTTCAATGTGGTCCTCCGCCGCTTACTGCCGATCCTTGAACCGACCCGCTACGACGCAGTTCTAAAGAAGTTTTCTAACGCGAACGAACTGTGGTAGCGGGGCTCGCCTTAGGCTCGCCCCGCCGTTGACGTGGTTTCTCCAACTGTGGCAGAATCCCGGCCGTGCTGCCAAAGAAGCTTCTTTTTATTGTTATCGGCCTGACCCTGGTTCTGGCCGGATGTGAGACGAATACCCCGTACTCTTATCATTACAATCCTACGCGCACCGCTTTCATGGAAGGATCATTAGCTAGCCCGCCATCGCGGGCACCAGCAGTGGTGAGACAAGCAATTGCAGCGGGAAATGAACTCATCGGCAAACCGTATCGGTATGGAGGCGGCCATAGAACATTTTACGATAACGCCTATGATTGCTCTGGTTCGGTGTCGTATGTTCTCCATGCGATCGGACGCCTGGAAACTCCAACCCCTTCCGAAAATTTTCGTAAATACGGACAAAACGGGGCCGGCCGGTGGTTAACTATCTACGCGGCCAGAGGACATGTTTTTCTGGTCATCGCCGGTTTACGCTTTGACACTGGATACGGTGATCATACGCACGGGCCCCGCTGGCAGACCCGGTCTCGACCGACGCGTGGCTACGTGCTGCGACACCCGCCCGGGCTGTAGGGGAAGGAGCTAGGAGGACTACGCGAACCAATCCCATAGGTCCTATTGGTCCCATAAGTCCCATCCATCTTTTCTACGACGCTTTTCCGAGACTGATCCGCCACTCCTAGCTCCTAGCTCCTAAACTGACGCCTGATCACTGATTACTGAATAGACGCGCTTAGGAAAAAATGGTGCAATTCCTGCAAACTCTCTCGTCGGGGACATAAGATGGCCGTGGATGTATTCATCAGTTACGCGATCGCTGACAAGCTCACTGCGGATGCCGCCTGTGCGGCTCTGGAATCAGCTGGAATTCGTTGTTGGATTGCCCCGCGCGATGTTCTGCCGGGGATGGATTATGCAGAGGCGATTATTGAAGCAATCGAAAAGTGCCGGGGGATGCTCCTCATTTTTTCCTCGAACGCAAATCGGTCGAACCAAGTGAAGCGTGAGGTTGAACGCGCGGTACACCATGGTATCCCGATCATCCCTTTTCGTATCGAAGATGTACCACCGGCACGGGCGCTCGAGTATTATATCAGTTCGCCGCATTGGCTTGATGCCTTGACTCCGCCGCTGGAGCAACACCTGAAGCAGCTCACCACTACAATTCAGATTCTGCTCGACCGAGCAAGCGGTCACACCAGTCAGGCGCCAATAGGGCGCCGCGAAGAAAAGCCGGCTAAGCCGACCTCTCGACCGGCCCCAGTTGCCACCGGCCAAACGCCGAGTTCGAGCGGAACGCAGCATGGAACCGGCGGCGGTACGCCGCATGCCGGTTTTTCTGGCCAACCGGGCTCGGTTCCTGGAGTGCCGTCTCCGGTGAAGCCAAAAGCTCCCATTGCGGTAATCGCTGTAATCGCAATCCTCGCTTTTTTGGTGATTGGGCTGGTTTGTTTCGGCTTGGTGGCGGCGTATGTGGTGAGCCAAGGCTTCAAGAAAGAACAGGTCGCAGTACAAACGCCGGGTCCAACCCCGTTTTCGCCCACACCGAAGTCGCACGCAACCGAGAGCTCAACGCCGACGGACGTTGCCAGTGCGTTGGCTGCCGGTCAGGCGCATGAAACTCAAGGAGATTATCAGGCCGCGCTCAATGATTATACGACTGCGATTCGACTCGACGGCAACAATGCCGATTCCTATAGCAAACGCGGCAATTGCTACAAGAATCTGGAGCAATACCCGCAAGCGCTAAACGATTACAACACGGCAATTCGTTTGCGGTCAGATAATCCCGACTATTACAATGACCGCGGAATCGTTTACTGGAAGTCGAAGCAGTACGACAACGCGATCGCGGACTACAACCAAGCCTTGCACCTCAACGGAAACGTTTCCCGAGCCTACAATAATCGGGGCTTGGCCTATTATGACAAGGGTAATCCCCAGCAAGCGCTGAGCGATTATCAGGATTCCATGAAAGCGGATCCCCAATATGCCGATCCCTATTACAATCGCGGCCTGCTACACTATTACGCGAAGGAATACGACCCGGCGATTTCCGATTTCTCCGCGACTCTGGACCGCGAGCAGAAATATGCCAACGCGTATTACATGCGGGCCTTGTGTTACCAGACCCTGGGAAACTACAAGAAGGCGATCAGCGATTATTCCTATGCGATCGACATCAACGACAACTTCTTGGATGCGTACAATAACCGAGGTCTCTGCTACGACGACCTGAAAGATGTCGACCGCGCATTGGCTGACTATGACGAAGCAATTCGGAGAAACCCGAGTTACATGTTGGCCTATTACAATAGAGGGATTGCTCTTTCTGAGAAAGGAAAGTCTCAGGACGCCATTAGCGATTTCAACGAAGCGATCCGGCTTAATCCGAACTACGGTCGCGCGTACTACAACCGAGCAATGGCTTACCAGAAACTGGGGCAGGGAGAAAAGGCCAAAGCCGATTTCGCCGAAGCGCGCCGTCTGGGAGTAACTGGGCCGAATTCGGGGAAATAAGTAGGCTTAGCCATCACCCACAGGCACCCGGAAGAATTTTTGCAAATAGGCTATCCTTCCTCGTCTCTGTACTCGAAGTACCTAAACCCGAGCCACTTTTGGCGTGCATTTTTCACGCTAGCCTGTATACGTAGAAAA
>DASUWQ010000073.1:0-7432 GCA_036378375.1 Chthoniobacterales bacterium | reverse complement strand
GTGGAAGCGCTTTCGTTCGTTGGTTCTACCCCGATCGCGGAATATATCCACACGGAAGGTTCTCGGACCGGCAAACGGGTTCAAGCTTTGGGCGGCGCCAAGAACCATTTGGTAGTCATGCCCGACAGCGATCTGGACATTGTGACCAACGCACTGATCGGTTCGGCTTATGGGTCTGCCGGAGAACGTTGTATGGCGGTATCCGTGGCCGTAGCCGTGGGCGATCAGCTGGGCGACCGCTTGATAGAAAAACTGGTCCCCAAAGTTCGAGACTTAAAGATTAGGGACGGAATGGAAGCGGACGCCGACATGGGTCCGGTGGTTACGGCCCAACATAAATCGAAGATCGAAGGTTACATCGAGCACGGTGTCAAAGAAGGTGCGCGTTTGGTTGTGGACGGTCGCGGTTTCTCTGTTCCGGGGCGGGAAGCCGGATTTTTCCTGGGCGGCACTTTATTCGATAACGTGACGCGAGAGATGAAGATTTATAAAGAGGAAATCTTTGGGCCGGTGCTGTGCGTTATTCGAGTACCGGATTTGGAAAGCGCCATCGCGTTAGTTAACGCGCACGAATTCGGTAACGGTGTCTCTTGTTACACGAACGATGGCAAGACCGCGCAGGAATTTGCCCATCGGATCAAGATCGGGATGGTAGGTATTAACGTGCCTATCCCGGTACCGATGGCCTGGCATTCTTTTGGTGGTTGGAAACGTTCTTTGTTTGGTGGCTACCACGCTTACGGGGAAGAAGGGGTGCGCTTCTACACGCGGTACAAGAGCGTCATGCAGCGCTGGTACGAGAACGCCGGAACTAACCAATTCAATATGCCGACCGTGTGAGGAAAGTGAGAGGTGATTGGTGAGAAGTGAGAAGTGAAAGGTGGATTCGTACCGCGAAGCGGTAACAGATTATAGCCCAGGTCTTCAGGCCTGGGTAAGCCGCCCAATGAAATCGCCCTGCAGGGGCGACCGAGTTTAGCCCACAACCCCAACGCTCTATTACTCCAACACTCCGACGCGCCGCCGCCCAAGTTTGAGGACGAGGACGAGTACGAGAACGAAGAAGACCCTATGACACCCGTTGAACAGCTTGATCGGACCGAACAACGGTCCACGGAAAAGAAGGGCTCCTACAAAAGCCCCTTGTATCAAATGACCCGGACCACCCCGACCTGTCTGTGGAACGATTCTGCGTCGATTGAAGAATTAACCTATTCGATCGAACATGGCGGCGTCGGAGCTACTTGTAATCCGGTCATTGTTCTTAGCGTGCTAAAGAAAGAGATGGCTCTTTGGAAGGATCGGATCCGAAGTCTGGTCACCGAAATGCCGACTGCTACCGAGGATCAAATCGGTTGGCAAGTTGTTCGTGAGATTTCTATCAAAGCGGCAGGACTGCTGGAACCGATCTTTGAACAGCACAAGGGGAGGAATGGACGGCTATCCATTCAGACCGATCCTCGACTCTATCGGGATACCAAAGCGATTGTGGACCAAACTATTGAGTTTTCTAAGCTTGCCCCCAATATCATTGTAAAGATCCCGGTAACCCGAGCCGGCATTCCGGCAATCGAGGAAGCGACCTATCGAGGTGTCAGCATCAACGCGACGGTTAGCTTCACGCTTCCCCAAGCGATCGCGGTGGCCGAAGCGGTCGAGCGCGGCCTTAAACGGCGAGAGAGCGAAGGAAAAGAGATCGCAAGCATGGGGCCAGTCTGTACGATTATGGTCGGCCGGTTAGACGATTGGCTGAAAGCGGTCGCTGAGAAAGAAAACATCACCACGGATCCCGGATATTTCGAGTGGGCAGGGGTCGCAGTCTTTAAAAAGGTGTATCAGATCTATCAAGAACGTGGTTACCGGATCCGGCTGCTTTCGGCAGCATTCCGCAATCACATGCATTGGAGCGAGTTCATCGGCGGCGATGTCGTCATCTCGCCGCCTTACGCTTGGCAAGTGCGTTACAACGCCAGTGATATCTCAGTGACGCCGCGAATCGATAAACCGGTCGATCCCAGGATAGTCGATGAGTTGTCCAAAAAATTTGTCGATTTCCGCCGAGCTTTCACCGAGGACGGCCTTGCGATCGACGCATTCGATTCCTACGGCCCGACCCGCCGTACCCTGAGACAATTCATTGCCGGTTGCGGCGAGCTCGGAGCGATTATCCGGGACTTCATGCTGCCGGAGTGGTGAAGAAAATCTCACGCAAAGCCGCAAAGACGCCAAGAGAAGGCGGGACAGGGGGCCGAATGATCGAAGGGACTCGACTGGTGCGACGCTAGACTCTCTCGATTCGTTACTCCGAGATACGGCGAGAGGAAGTTGCTCAAACGGTTACGGATCCCAACGAGATTGACGACGAAATTCGATCGTTATGCGAGGCTTTGATCGCGTCAAAGGCCGGCTTAGGCCATGAGCGGCATCGCACAAGCGCCGAGTTACGAGGTCGCCGCCGAAAAATTGAAAGTCACTGGCCCGGGCGTGAAGACGCTGATACATCGTCTTAAACTGTGAGAAGTGAGAAGTGATTGGTAGGAGGCGTGGCCTCTCCGGAGCAAACCAATCACCAATCACCATTCACTAATCACGATGGCTTCTCACGTCTCACTTCTCACCAACAAGTCCGACAGTTTCGTCAAACTTGCTGTAATCAACGGTGTAGCGGCCCAGCTCGTCTTCAGTATAAATTTCAGCGAAGCGATGGTTCCACGCGATCTGTTCGTGCAGATATTCGCTCTGGCTTTGCACCGGCGATTGTATCACTGGATCTACACAGACAATTGATATTAGCATCCGGGTGTCAGCCAATCTCAGATCGTCTGCTGTCAGACCAAACAGCGGGCTGGTTTCGTCGATGGTATGGCGAAGGGTAAGTGCGGCGGGGAAACTAATAAGATGATCGAACTGCAACCGGAGCGGATAAAACATACGAACATCGTCGCCCTCTTTGGTTAGTTCGTTCCGCATTAGCAGTAAACGAAACTCGGCTTCGATCATGGGGTGATGCCGAAGATTGGCTAAGCGGAACATTAGCGTTGGTGTACCGTTAAAAGGGGCAACGACGGTGGCAGTGCTGAATCTGATCCTGGCTGACGGACGAGAGAAACGGACGAAAATCAGACCGGTTAAGACCGCCAGACCAAAAAGGCCAACCAAGGTTTCGAGTGTGGCCACACAATGTCCATAAAGATTGGCTGGATAAGCGTGGCCATACCCGACAGTGGCCAACGTTTCTACACTGAAGAAAAAATGGTCTGTGAATGATCCCGGAATAAGCTCCGCGATGCAGTTGCCGCCGAGAAGATAAACCCCAGCGAAGATGAGATTAATAAGCAGGTAGATCCCAAGTATCATGGCCGCAAACTGAGGCCAGGTTAGGGTCAGAACCTGTTGGTAGATATCGCGCCAATCAAATCTCCTGGCGTTCAATTTGATGAATTCGCGGTGTCCAGCTTGGACTTTGATGGCAGGAGAGGGTCGTTTCATGAATAGGCTCCGGTAAAGCAGGAATGCTTGTCCCAGAGCGGTCCTGCTGGCAAGCCCATTGCAGAACGGTAGGGATCAGCTTCTGCTCATCCGGGGTTCCGAACGTCGAACGCTTTTGCTATTCAACCAAGAAGTCAGAAATCAACCAAGAAGTAAGAAATGGACGGCCTGTCCTGAGCAAGCATCAAGCGCGTCGAAAAGGCCGGTCCTGAGCTTCTCGACAAGCTCGAAACAGGCAACCCTCACCTTCTCCTCTCCCGCTTTGCGTCTTGGCGCCTTTGCGTGAGACTGTCGAATGGAAAAGTTAGTGCTCTTGCGGCACGGCGAGAGCGTGTGGAATCTCGAAAACCGCTTTACGGGTTGGACAGATGTCGACCTATCTGCCCAAGGGCTTGAAGAGACAGCGTCAGCAGGACGGCTCTAATCCGCTGCTAGCGAATAGTGTCGGAGCGACAAAACGGCTTTCACGGGACACAGCCCTTTCGTCCCGCGAATGCGCATGTGCGTCAACATAAGCACCGGCAATCCGCAATCCCGCAGCGGCCGGCGGCTGCCAGGTTGGAAACAGCTCCGTAGTAGGAGCGAAATCTTTATAGCTTGAGCCATAAAAAGCCGCACCAGTTCCGGAGGAGCGACATAGAGTTGGAGACCTCGGTTAGGCCTGGCCACCTATTCTTAGATGCCGCTCCTACGGAGCTGACCGCCTTCGTGTTGCTGCTATAAAGATTGCGCTCCTACGGAGCTACTAACCGCATCGGCTGAATCAGGCTCGGAGCCGAATCGCGTTTTTTAATCCGGCAGCCGCTTCGCGAATGCGGGACGAGGACGGAAAGTCTCGAGTGAAACCGTGTATTCAGGACGGATCCTAAGGACTAGCGATTGGCTATCGCATTTCGGACCTGGTGAGCCCGGTAATCAATCCTTTGTCCCGCTGACCTCGCCACGTTCCCCGCGGTGTAAAAAGCGTTTCGGACGTGTCTTGCTGTCCAATGCACCGGTCCCTCAGAAATTGGCCCTGCGTTCGCCTGGGAAGCGACGTAAGGCGACAACAGCGCAACCGCTAGTATCGCACACATCTTCTTCATACTAATTATGACGGGTTGAGAGGCGGATTTGTTCAGGAATAGCCGCAAAAAAGGCGCAAAAAGCGCAAATAAATCGGACTGGCCGCAAAAGAGCGCAAAGGACGCAAAAAAAAATTCAAAACTGGGATAAACAAGAATTCACTACGAGGGACCGAGTGCACTAATCCCAGAAACAAAAAGGCCCTGCTAGCTCTGGTCTTATCTCAGATTTTTGCGCTCTTTCGCGGCTATTTTTGTCTTCGGTTTTCAACTTTGCGGCTTTGCGCCTTTGCGTGAGATTTCTCTTTGTGGATAACCCTTTCATTGAACGCCGGAATCGTGTCGCCAGTGCGCTTGGTCTAAAAAATGAACTGCTGCTGATCGGAGCGGGTCAGTTGGTTGCGTTGCCGGAAAACACGGACCAAACTTATCCGTTTCGTGCGCATTCGGAATACTTCTATCTGACCGGTAACAATTTCCCTGGCGGTGTTCTGGCTTTCGATCCTAAAGATGGCGCGACTGGCTGGGTATCGTTTGTCCCGGAAGTAACGGACGCCGAAAGAACCTGGGAAGGCCGTGTACAGCCCGAGGGTACCCCGATTGTAGCGTTGGAACCCTGGTTGACGAATCGTCGTGGACGGCCGCTGGTGCTCCTAGGTGAACCGATTCGCGGTCTCGTGCTTGATCCGACATTAAGCGGTCCAGCCCGGGAAAAATTCAAGCACGCTCGCCGGGCAAAAGATGCCGTCGAAATTGATACCTTACATCGGGCGGCTCGGGCAACAGTGGCCGGGTTTTCTGCGCTCCGCGAAGCGATTCGCCCCGGTGTGACCGAGCGCCAACTTCAAATCGAACTCGAAACTGGTTTTTTCCGAGGTGGCGCGGATCGAACCGGGTACGAGTCCATTATCGGCGCCGGGTCCAACTCCGCAATCCTCCATTTTCCGCCATCGAGCCGGACCACCGCGACCGGTGATCTGCTTTTGGTCGATGCCGGCGCGGAAGTGGGTCGTTATGTCATTGATGTTACCCGCACCTACGTTGTCGGTGATAACCCGGACCCATTTCAGCGCGACCTATATCAAATCGTTCTGGCGACCGAAGAGGCTGGTATCGCCGGCTGTACTGTTGGGGCTGAATGGAAGGAATTGCATCTACGAATCGCCACCCAGATAACCGAAGGATTGATTCAGCTTGGGTTGTTGCTGGGCGCGGCCGAGACCCTGGTTGAGCGGGGAGCTCATCAGCTCTTCTTTCCGCATGGACTAGGGCATCTTGTCGGTCTCGGCGTACGGGACGCCAGCGGCCTTCTACCTGGCAGACAAAGAGACGAAAGCCCGAGGTTTTCCAACCTTCGGATGGATCTACCGCTAGAAGAAAACTATGTGACCACGGTTGAGCCCGGGGTCTATTTCATCCGGGTTATTCTCAACAGCCCTACTAACCGCGAAAAATACCATGACTGTGTCAACTGGGAGCTAGCGGAACGCCACCTGAATCTCGGCGGTATCCGGATCGAGGATAACGTGCTGGTTACCGCAGATGGACCGGTGGTGTTGACCGACGAGATTCCGAAGGTGTGGTAGGGAGCAGTCAAACCTGATTGGTGATTGGTGATTGGTAGGGTTCGACCCCAACTTGGTAGGGCGAGGCTCCCAAACGGCCCACAGGCGCCTGCGAAGAATTGGCCTCTGTGAAGTCACCTGATGTTGTGAGGCCGATCGACGCGCCGAGCCGTGGGTTCGAGTGTTGCAGTAACGTTCGGTTCGGGCAGGAGAATTGAATGGTATAGATCCGGTGGACGGAGCGCTTATCTGTGGCCGCGCTGAATACCCGCGGCTCGGCACAGTTTTGGTGTAGCTAAGCGTCGGGGGACCGAGTATGCCTGCAGTTTCGTTAAGACCATAGGGCAATAAGGGAGCCTCGCCCCACCAAAATTGGGCGGCCGCCCAATTTTTCACCTCTCACCTCTCACCAATCACTTCTCACTTCTCACGCGCTTTAGCGCCGGCGCCGGCCCCGTACTCTTCCGCACGACTAACCCTGGCCGGAACACCCGCCGAAGAACCGCTCCCGGTGTGCCGCGGATCCTAGCGAACAGAATGTCGAGACTTTCGCGGGCCATGACATCGAAATCTGAAGTAGCTGTGGTCAGGGGCGGATTAAAGAAACGGCTCTCCGGCATATTATCGAAGCCAACCACGGAGACTTCGCCAGGGACATCAATCCCCGCTTCATGTAAAGCCAACAGAGCACCCATCGCGATCAAATCGTTAGCCGCGAAAACCGCGGTGAATTGTTTCCGCGAAGACTTGATCAGCACTTTCATGGCATCGTAGCCGCCGTCAGGTGTCCAAGGGGTATGCACAGCAGGACCAGGCTCAAGTCCGGCTATTCGCAGTTCAGCCAGCCAACCTTTGCGCCGGAGCTTCGAGCTTCGATAAACCCCGTCGCCAAGCAGACCGGCGATCCGGTTGTGACCAAGCGAAACCAGGTGCCGGGTTGCTAACCTGGAACCGAGCACATGATCAACCCGGAACGAAGGGAAGAAATCTCCTCCGTCGATGTCGAGCGTAACGAATGGGATAGTGCCCATGGCGGCTGCCAATTCCGGTTTGTCGACGTCTACCGGCACATCCACCAGGAGCCCCTGGGCCGACGCGGCCACGAGCTGTTCGGCGCCAGCCTTAGCCTCCGCGATCGTCAGGTTCCGCAACCCGAAAATCATCAGGGTATAGCCATGTAATCGGGCTTCTTGCTCCAGACTAAGAATGGCGTGAGCTGGTCCATAAATCCCGGGAGCGTCGGTCACGAGCCCGATCACCGTCGAACGCCGATTCGCCAGAAACCGGGCAGCCTGGTTTGGCTTATATCCGAGA
>DASUWQ010000072.1:0-6878 GCA_036378375.1 Chthoniobacterales bacterium | reverse complement strand
ACTAGCCCCCCGGGTGCGAAGCCAACAAGGCCGATCTATGGCCAAATATAATAGCTGCAAGGCTGCCTACGACTTGCGCAAGTTCCGTGGCAAAGCCTTAGTCCAACGTATCCCTAACACTTGGCGTTACCGAGTCCGACGCCCCGGTATTAGCACCGTACAGGCTGTCTCCATGGTGGGGGCAAGCCGCGCAACCGGTGCCCCGCGGTCCAACTCGGCAACCACCCTCGGCTGCGTCAACCGGCGAATTCCACTCGCCGTCTGTCCGCACAGATGCTACCCAGCTCTATGAAAGCAATCGTTTCCCTCCTCGGTCTGTGCACCGTACTGGCCGGCACTACTGCGCTTGCATGGGAGCGGGTACTGCTGGATCCGGATAAAGCCCCAGAAAATTGGCAGATCACGAGCCAGGATCTTGGTTTGAGACCTGACAAACCGTTCTCCGTCAGGATGCGTGTTCTGCATGGCGGGCGCCAGGAAGGCGTCAGCATCGTCGACATTGACACCGGTGCTATGAGGATTTCGGTCGTCCCTACGCGGGGCATGGACGTGTTCGAAGCCGTTGCCGGAGACGTCCGGATCGGTTGGCAATCGCCGGTGAGCGAAGTAGTCAACCCGGCCTTTATCGATTTGAACGGGCGTGGCGGCATTGGTTGGTTGGAAGGGTTCAATGAGATGGTGACCCGATGCGGCTACGAATGGGTCGGGCATCCTGGGATGGATCACGGCGTACTGCTTACCTTGCACGGTCTGGCGGCCAATATACCGGCTTCACATGTTGTGGTGAGTATCGATGAGCAGCCGCCCTATATCATTCGGCTCAAAGGCGATCTAAAGGAGCAAGCCTTTAAAAAGGTAATCTTCGTCATCGCAACCGAACTGAGCACCGAGGCCGGCGCTCAGCATTTCAGCTTGCATGACACGCTGACGAACCAAGGTGACTACCCGGAAGAATACGAGGCCCTTTACCATAGCAACTTTGGTCCGCCCTTGTTAGATCCAGGTGCTGGATTCAGTGCCCCGGTTCAGCAGGTCTCCCCGTTCAATGACAGGGCGGCGCCTGAACTCAGCGATTATCAGACCTACAAACCGCCAACGCGTGATTACGACGAGACCGTCTTTAATGTTGTGCCGTACGGAGACGAGCAGGGCGAGACGCTGGCGGTGCTGCACAATAAGGCTGGTAACCTCGGGATCAGCCTTGGTTTTAACATTCAGCAGTTGCCGGTGTTTTCGTTGTGGAAAAACACCGATACAATGGCCCAGGGGTATGTAACCGGCCTGGAGCCTGGCACCAGCTTTGCGTATAACCGCAGCTATCAACGTGCGTTGAATCGCGTGCCCACCATTGGGCCCAAAGAGCAGCGTCACTTTGATATTACCTATACATTCTTGCCGGACAAGGCGGCGGTCGACCAGGCGCTGCAAAAGGTGCAGAGCATCCAGCACAATCGCCCGACCGAGGTGCACCAGGCGCCCTTAGTTGCTCTTCCTAAGGAGTAAGGTATCTCTCAACTGTCTCAAAAAAATCCCGGACGCTGAAGCGTCCGGGATCTCTTCTCGCGCTCGGTGGTTCCTCTGAAATCAAGTTGTTTTTTTGGCCAGAACCGTGGGGGTTCGCGTCGTTAGTTTCTGTATCTTCAAATCCGGAGTGGATAGCACTTGCGGGGAGATCACTCGGAAAGCGCTGATGGATTTACTCGATGCGACTATGGGACATTGCCATTCAGGGGACGATCACTTTCAGGCCGGGTACTTGATCGAAATGTTTGCGATTTAACGTGGCCACCTGACTTTGGCGCTGAAGGGCCGTAGCGGCAACGATGAGATCATGAGCATCGATCATTTTACCCTTCTTTTCTAAGTAGGCCCAAATTCGGGCGTGCTTGTATGCGGTTTGGTCAGTGTATGGAATGATCGGCATTGCAGAAGTGACCGCGTTCACATAGTTCATTCGTTTCGCCCTGTGTCGAGGAGTCGCCGTCTCGACACCATGCCAAAGCTCCGCCACTGTGATCGCCGCAAGCTCAAACTGTTCATTTGGGTTTGCCGCGAGCCATGCGGTTAAGTCGAATAAACCTTTTTCACCCTGTATAACAACGGCTGCGTCAAGAATTATCGCCATTTGTCCGCCGGCGATTTAATGGTGCGACGAGCTACTTCCAAATCCTTCCGCCATTCTTCAGCTTCCTCAGCAGACAGCCTGTTTCCGGCCAGGGCTTCCAACAGATCGCGTCCGGTACAGGCTGTCTCATTAGTGGGGACGAGCCGCGCAACCGGCGCCCCGTTCTTGAGCAGGACAAATGTTGTGTCCTGATATCGTACCCGATTGATACAATCGGCAAAATTCCGAGCAGCCTCCGTGACGCTAATAGAAACGTTTTTCACCGAATCAGATTATCAGATAATCCGATTTTACGCAAACATGTCGAGGACGGCCATTTCGGATTTGGACGCGGGCCAATCCGGATTCGAACCGAAAAGAGCAACCGCGAATGGACGCGAATGGGTAAGGCCGCTTGGACGAAAACGGGCACCCCTTCATGAAAATTGTTATTCCCAGATACAGGATATCGGAGCAGCAAAAAGCCGGTCTCCGAAAGGGAGGATTAGCTCACCGTCATAAACAGCGATTCCAAGCTTAAAATCATCGCCGGTGGCCGCAGCCAGTTTTCGCAGCCCTTGGAAATCGCCCGCGGTAACCGCCGCTGCGGCTTTGACCTCAACTCCAATCACTTGAACCTGGTTTCTTGCCGCTGATTTCCGCCAGTGACATCAAAAAATGGCTACGGAGGCTAAGCCAAGGAGCTTCGCAACCCGCTCCAGACAAAGACGGAAAGCTTGGCGGAGGCGGGGTCATTCATGTTCGTCGTAACTTTGTGCGAATTTTGGTCGTCTTGCTTGTGTTTTTTGTGCTTTTTTGCCCGGTTGAATGAGCACTTTTTCGTTGTTCCCAGAAGATCCACGAATTGAGCTCCAGGTGACGCTCGACTGGTCAAAACAACAGATCACGTTCGATTGGAAACAAATCGACCTGGATAAAAAACTAGGACACGGCGCCATCTCGGTGACGGGCGACCTTCTCCGCTGGCGCATCACTGGCGGTGGAGAAACGGATGATTATTGTTCCTCAATTGATCCCGTTGCGGTCGAGTACAATCTGAAATATTTGGCCGAACGCTTTCCGGTAGCAAAACGCGATGTGACCGTGTCCGGCCGGCGGTTCAATTTCATTTTGAATCGCTGGGAGCGTCTACCGATCAGGAAGGTGGGGCAAACTTGGCAATTTCTAGCCGGGCTGATCCTCGAGATGGGCCAACAGTTGGCCGGTGCGGATTCAACATCGATTTCTCCTGAGCCATTGTTAGAGCCGGAATCGGTCCATCAAGCGGAAAAAAGGGCTCGACGCGAGGAAAAACAACGGCTGCAGCGGGAGATGATTCAGAGCCGAGTAGCCGAAGCAAATCGACGGAACCGGGAACGTCGGGTCGCAACCCAGCGACCGGCGCCGAAAAAGTCAGAGCAAGTACCGGCTGTAACAAAGCCGGTCTTGCCTGTCCCCGACGTTGAGCTCAGGGTCGCTCCTGCCGAGTTGCCCGTACAGGACCTATTTGATGTCCACTCTGGGACTGACAGTTTTCTACAGATAGAACGGGCCTCTCTCATGTGGGTCTCTAATCAATCGGACGATCTGCTCTCGCTGCCTTATTGCGCGATTGATCATCTCGAATACCAAATCCGTACCGCATTACGGGTTACGGGAAGCCTGCGCGGACGCGCTTTGTTATCCGATGAAGTCGGGTTAGGCAAAACCATCGAAGCCGGGCTCGTACTAAAGAATATGTTACCCGCGGGTTGGTCCGGCGGTTTCTCATCCTAACTGTGCCTTCGCTGATTGATCAATGGGCTGAAGAATTGGAGACTAAGTTTTCGCTTCATTGTGTGACGACAAACGACCCGGAGTTCCGCGCTGACCCGGAACGGTTCTGGACGAAAGAGAACGCGTTGATCGCGTCGGTACACACGTTCAAACAAGAGAATCATCTGGGTGCAGCGGTGCGTCAGCCTTGGGATATGGTGATTGTCGATGAAGCCCATTATTTGCGGAATCGCAGCTCCAAGGCCTGGCAAGCGGTCAACGCTCTGCCGCGTCAGTTCATCCTATTGTTAACTGCTACCCCGGTCCAAAATTCACTCGAAGACTTATACAATCTTGTGACCCTGCTACGACCTGGGCATTTACCTCCGCCAACGGTTCATTAACCGTGATCGCCCTTATGAAGCCCGCGAGCCGGAACAACTCCGGCAGTTGCTCGGGCAAGTCATGATTCGCAACACACGGGCCAACGCTGGGATCCGGTTACCTTCACGCCGCGCCGAAACGGTGCTTTACGAACCAGCAAGTGCGGAACGCAATTTCTGGGAAGAATGGGATAGTGAGCTGCGGATAGCTCTGGGCGCTATGCCTCCGGGACAGGCTAACCTTTGGGGCAGGCTCCTGTTGCAAGCTGCCGGCAGCAGCCCTTCCGCCTGGCTCGATGCATTAGATAAATTTCCAGACCGACAGCTCGCGGCCGACTGGAAAACGCGGGCTCCGCTAACGCAAAGCTGGGAACGTAAAATCGCCGTGCTTTCCCCGATGACACAGACGACCGGTGGACTGGTTATTTTTTCTCAATTTCTTGCCACCCAAAAGGCGTTGGCTGAGGCACTCACGACCAAAAGAATTAAAACGTGGGTCCTGAATGGCCAGGTCCCAGCCGCCAATCGGCAATCGATTGTCGACACTTTCCGGGACCAGGGCGGCGCATTACTCCTGACCCGAAGCGGCACCGAGGGCAGAAACCTTCAGTTTTGTCATCGGCTCGTTAATTTCGATTTGCCTTGGAACCCAATGGAAATCGAACAACGGATTGGCCGGTTACATCGAATCGGCCAACAACAGATCGTGGAAATTTATAACCTGGTACAAAGTGGAACCCTGCAGGCGCACCTGCTCGAGATTCTGCAGGATAAACTGAACCTCTTTGACCTTGTCGTCGGCGAGGCGGGTCTCATTTTGGGCGAACGATTTACCAGTGACGACTTCGAAGAAGAAATTTTTCGCCGCTGGCAGGAGTCATCCGGAGACATTGCCGGCGCCTTCAAAACGTTGGGAGAAGAGCTAGGTCGCGACCGAATTGAATTCAACGAGATAAAACGGTTAGATGAAACGCTGTTTGGTCATGATTATGAATCCATCTAAACGGCAGTTATCAGCTGCCAGAAGTACTAAATCTGTAGGAAGGCCAGTTCTTCTGTCTTTGGCCTTTGTGATCTTTACGTATTGTGCAAATCGAATCAGCACTGACCTTCTGCTCGGTTAAGAAAATCAGGACCCGATGAAGTTTTCGAAGATCAAAACCCGCAGCGAACAACTGGTGGAGTTCTGCGAAGAAGCTTTGCACTCGTTTGGTGCCGTCTGCGAACGTTCATGGTATGACCGGTTAGAAGTATTAGCAGAGGGCGAGACCGCGCATCTTTTACAGACTGATACCGACTTTTTCTCGGGTGAGCTCCGTTTTCACGAGGCCGGGCTGAGCCAGGCTACTAACACCGGTATCGAGGTTTTTCCGGGCTGCCCTTTAATATTCCGGTTCGTTGAAACGCTCTGGCATCGCCAAATTGCGTACTCAAGGGTTTGTCTATCTACCGGGGACACGAAGGCTCCGGCTAACGATGTGGCGGAAAGACTTTGGCACGCTCAGTTTCGCTCGAGCACCGGATGGCGAGCGACTCCATTTGTTCCTGATTGGGCGTTTTCTGTTCTGGCAGCGGTACGCTGCGAGGTCCAAGCGATCGATCAGACCTGGAGCTATCATCGGCTTGGGTTCTCACTCCCAAACGGCGACCAAGATGGTTCTCTGGAATTCACGCTGGAACAAATGATCCAGCTTGAGCAACCTGCGCTGGACTGGCCGGAGCTTGACCCGGGCATCCTGAATCAGTGGATCGGCCGTGCAAGTGAAAGCGAGCTTGCTCCCGAGCTTTCCAAGATCAAAGAACGGCAACAACTTTATCTACGGCGTGAGCTCATTCGGATAGACGATTATTTCGAAAATTATTCTCGCGAACTTCGTTCCCGAATGGATCACCAAAAGAAAGAGGACGCGAAACAGCGTTATGCGCATCGCCTTGAGGCCACCCAAGCGGAACATCGTCGCCGGCGTGCCGATCAGATCGAACGACACACAATTGTCGTCATCCCGCATGTGGACGCTTTGCTGACGTTGGCGGAACCTGCGTTTAGAACCGCAGTCAGTTGGCGCGCCGGCCGTGACGAATTCAACGCTACCGCTTTGTTTGTACCAAGAACCCGGCGCTGGCACGTTCTGTCGAACCCAGATCAGAAATAGCTATTACGATTCTTTTGGGGTAAACCTAGGCCCGCCGCAACTCGCTTTGCCGACCAACCTTTGAACGGTCACCATGAGTGTCGAACAAATCCTGGAAGAGCTGCTGAAGTTGATCCGGAAGATCGCCGACGAGGCGACCTGACACTATGCTGTGACTGTGACAATCAAGGCAGTCATTCACAAGACGGAAGAAGGCGGGTTCTGGGCCGAAGCGCCAGCGCTTCCCGGTTGTGTAACTCAGGGAGAGACATTGGAAGAGTTGCACACAACCTGCCAGATGCTGTCAAGTTGTAGCTTGAAGCAGGAGAACCCGACGTCATGGGCGCGGAAGGCGACCAGATTGTGGAGCTTGCTATCTGAAACAGATAACTGGGAAACAACTGGCGAAGGCACTGCAGCAGACAGGCTTACTACGTTCACTAATGAAGATCGCAAATCTAGTTTTGTCTTCTTTATTTTTGTGTTACCGCAGCCATTCCCTTA
>DASUWQ010000071.1:0-7859 GCA_036378375.1 Chthoniobacterales bacterium | reverse complement strand
CAAGCAAAAGCTCCCTTCACCGAGAATCCAAGATCGGCTTAGCACCGCCATTAGCAGGCTCCTGAACTCCTGCAACTCCTGAACTCCTTCCTACTACCGTTTTCTCGCTGGCGGCTGATATCCGGCTGGATCCCAAAAGGCCGCGCCGAAGCCGATCGTAATCAGAGCCGCCCGAATATTTGGCCAATGGATAGGCAAACGATCCATCTCGCCCGGCGCGATCTGCAGCTTGGCAGCGGGCGCTCCGTTGTCATCGCGAAGGTAGCGAACCCGGAACACTTCGAATCCATGGTGACGGACTGTCTCCTCCGCCTGTTCGACCATAGAAAGGACTCCTCGATCGATGGGTATGCCGTGCTGGACCCGAGAACTGAGACAGGGTTGTGCCGGTTGATCCGCCGTTGGGAGGTTACGTTCTCGCGAAAGGGATCGGATTTCTGATTTAGTGAGTCCGGCGGTTCGCAGCGGGGCCAACACCTGGAACTCTGTCGCCGCCTTGGCCCCGGGGCGAAATTCGAGCGCGTCATCGGCATTTTCTCCGTAGGCGAGCGCGGCGAAATGCTGACCTTGAGCTAGGTCTGCCATTCGTTGGAACAACTCGGCTTTGCAGAAGTAACACCGATTTACCGGATTCGCCGTGTAGTCCGGTTGATTGAGTTCCATTGTGTTGAGGATTTGCAGGCGAGCGCCTAAGGAATGGGCGACGTCGATTGCTGTTTTCAAGGCCTTGCGAGGCAACGACGGGCTGTCGGCGATGACGGCCAAGGTTTGTGAGGCGAGGATTTCAACGGCTTCCGCAAGCAGGTAAGTACTATCAACGCCGCCGGAATAGGCGATTAACAGGGGCGAATGGGCTCGAAGCGTCTCCCGCAACCGCTCGACTTTCTCCATAGTGGTCGACATCCTGAATCAAGGTAGCGTGGATTTCCGGGGACGCGAGGGATTGGTGGGGCGGGGAAGGGGAGGTGATTGATTTGTTGATGTCGCGCGGCCGGACGGAGGCGCGTTGCATTCAGCGTGCCGTGTTGAGCGTGTTCCCGACCCAAGACAAGGCGCAAGGTTTTTGATGTGCCACACCCGCGACGCCCCGGAAACCGTGCCATGTCTATCGGCGTTGCGCGTTCGGTCGCCTGCCATACGTTCCTGGGAGCCGCGGCTAACACACGGTTCGGACGCAAAGCGTCATGCGTGTAGCCATGCCCGCGGTAGGGGGACGCAGAAGGCGGCTCCCCTCCGGCCCTGGGTCGTGGAAGACCGCGGGTGAATGGACTTCCCAGGGGGATGCCGCCATCTTCACGACAGCAACAGTCGCTGAAATAACTGATCAAGTGGGAGTTGCAAGCCGATAAAGAACTCTCCGAACTCGGCAAAACGAGCGCTCACTTCGTCAAAACGCATCTCGTAGACGATCGATTTCACTTCAAAAATATCGTGAGCAAGCAGCGTCACTCCCCATTCCCAATCATCTAAGCCGGTTGCACCCGTGATAAGCTGGCGGACCCGACCCGAATATTGGCGGCCGACCCGGGCGTGTCCTGACATGAGTTGTTTTCGTTCCTCGAAAGAGAGGCGGTACCAATTTTCCTGTTCGCCGCGGCGCTTGTTCATGGGATAGAAGCAAAGCACCGGCCAATCGGCCACGTTCGGGTAAAGACGGTCTCGCAAATACTTGTCCATGAGAGTGCGAAACTCTTGCAGTAGCCCATCGATTTCGTCCGGCGATTTTTCTTTGGCTAGGCCGATCCGATACTCTTCCTCGTTAGTGGTGTATTCGCTGCGCTCCGTCAGCGAATAGAAGCTGAACACCGGCGTCAACACGTCATCGCCAAGGGAAAGTGAAAGTTTCTTTTCGACGGCGTTCGCATAATGCAGATCCGGCGTGAGCAACATGAATCCGAGGTCTGCTTTGGGAGAAACGACACTGAAGGTTAAAAGCTGCGTTTCTTCGGTAGCTCGAATCTGTTGAACTAAGGCAGAGATCGCCGTTTTTGCTTCGATCTGTTCTTCCTTGCTCAGTAGGCGCCAAGAAGCGTAGTCGATGCGATAAAACAGATGGAGCACATGCCAACCTTCTTTCGGGCGGAGCGTAGTTGGTGTCATTGCTTTTTGGTGTGGCTTAGACCGTCCGATTAATTAACACCGCCGTCAACGCCGGAAGGGTGGAACGCTGGACCACGAGCGTTCGCGGCGTGACGTCGTTGAGGTGCTTGATCACGAAACCAGCTCCGTAGGAGCGAAATCTTTATAGTTCCAGGTATTTCAAACAGTCCGCCAGCCCGTAGGAGCGGCACATCGAGATGCTCGCCAGGCCGGAAAGATCGACGATCGGATGTCGCTCCTACGGAGCTGCCTACCATCTGGGTATGTCACTGCTATAAGATTTCGCTCCTGCGGAGCTGATCCCGGCCTCACCTAACTTGTGAAAAACGTTTGCTCCCTGGCTAAGTGGGACGAGACTTTCCTAGTTGGCACGCCCTTTTGAGTTCTTCTTGCAGTGTTAGATGCAATCGATAGATTGCGACCTTCGGAGACGGGAGGGACTGCCTGAAGGCCCATTCTAGTTTAACCGGAAAGAGAGAGAACGCTTGGTTTATGGCTGACGTTGCGAACAAATATCAACAGAATGTGGCAGGGAAATTTTACGTCGATGATCAATGTATAGACTGTGATCTCTGCCGTGAGACTGCGCCTGCGAACTTCACGCGGGACGACGATGGCGGCCATTCGTATGTTTTCAAGCAGCCAGAAAGTCCCGAGGAAGAAGGTCTCTGCAAAGAAGCTATGGAAGGGTGCCCGGTAGAGGCTATCGGGAGCGACGGAACGTAGGCGAAAAACATGCTATTTTATGGGACAGGACCGTAAATTCCGTTGAAGAGAACACTGCGCGAACAAGTTCTGGCGGAATGGAGGGGAGTTTCGGAACCGGTCCCCTCACCGGAGCGTACCGTCAGCGTAAAGGAATTAATCGCGCAGCTTGCGCCTAAGCTTGGTCTCCAGAATCGCCTACGCGAAGAAGAGATGTTGGCGGCATGGAATGAAATCGTCGGTGAATTTTTTGCCCAGCACTCACGCCCAGCTCGTTTAGTTAATGGAGTGTTGCATGTGCTAGTGTTGCAACCGACCGTTCTCTACGAGCTTGATCGCCGATGGAAAGGCATGATCCTGGAAAAGATCCGCGTCCGTTTTGGTTCCAGGCTTGTCAGAGAGATCCGGTTTTCAGTCGGTTAAGCCTGCAGCGCTCCCGAAGGCGTATGCCTTTGGGAGCGCTGCAGGCTATATAGCATTCCTAGAAAGCCAAAGCGTCCCGAAAAGCAGATCCTCTGTTAGAGGATTTCTTGCTTTTCGGGAGGCTTTGGCTTTCTAGGAATGCTAAGTGATCCGAAATATCATTCTCGATTGGTCTGGAACTGTCGTTGATGACCTTGTCGCGGTTGTCCAAGCGACTAACGACGTTTTCCGCGAGTTTGGTCGAGGGGAGATTTCCAGAGAGGCCTTTCGGTCAGAATTCGCTCTACCATTATCTCGCTTTTATGAACGATTCCTTCCGGGCGTTCGGATGGAACGAATTGAGGACGTCTATCATCGGCAATTCCAAATCCGGAGGGGTGAAGTGGGGCTGCTTCCAGGAGTGAGGGAGTTCTTGGAGTTTTGTCGGGGCTCGAATCGCGCTCTCTACGGTATTAGCACGATGTATGGACATCACTTTAACGAGCAAGCCCGCCGGCTCGATGTTCAAGACTATTTTCTTAGGGTCTACGTCGAGGTCATTGATAAGGCGACCGAGATAAGGCGGGTGTTAGCCGAGAACCGCCTGGTACCCCAAGAAACCGCCTTTGTTGGTGATATGGCGCACGATATTGAGGCCGCCACGCAGTGCGGCGTCTTCCCGATTGGGATTATGACCGGGTTCGATACGGTGGATAAACTGGCGTCTGCGGGAGCAGCTTTAGTCGTCCGAGGCTTTGGGGAGCTTCAGCGACTACTGGGCACTCCTCGGCACGAGCAGGACGAAGTATACGAAATCTCGGATCAAAAGGTGTCTGGGCGCGTTGGCGTTTCCGAAGAGGAGCGGTCGAAACCGCAGACATTGGCGATCACCGTTCGGTTCCACACCTTTAGCCGGTTCCAAGACCTCAATGACGATCTTTCGAAAACGGTCGATTACGCAGCGGTAACCTCCGAGATGTCGCGGTTCGTCAGCGAAAGCAAATATTCTCTGATCGAGACCCTGGTTTCGCAGCTCGCAGATCACCTGATCAGGAAGTACCCGCTGGCCTATCTCGAGGTCGAATTAAAGAAGTTCGTGCTACCGGACACGAATCATGTCAGCGTTCGGACAGTCCGAAGGGCGTGAGGGGAGAGGGTGAGGGAGAGGGTGATTAGTGATTGGTGATTGGTGGTTCCGTTGCGGGCGATCACTCGGAGGGGAGCCGCATTCCGCTTTCCGTAACTGCAGGCTTGTACTGCGCGCACCTCGTGTTTCGTCCGGATCACGTGTTGGCCGCGGCTCCCTGGAGCGCGTCTGCAGTGACGGGCAACCCAAATTCACGTGGCGCGGTTTTCGGGCGTCGCGGCGGTGGCATACCAAAAACGTTGCGATCAATCTCGGGTCCGGAAACGCGCTCACCGGCTACAAGCCTAATGCGACGCCCCTCCGATCGGTTTTCCGCCTACCGCGTTTTTCTCGATCAGCCTCAGCGCCTTCGAGAAATCTCCGTTCTGAAAAGGGGACAAATAGAGCGGGACGTTCAGAAGCTCCTCCAGAATACTCGGATTCGTTTGCGCCGCGAGGGTAGGTTCCGGGTCGACCTCGTTCAAGATCAAAAGAGCCAGGCGAAGACCGGCGTTCGCAATCGATTCTGCGTTGAGCAAGACGTGGTTGATCACTCCCAGCCGGTTTGGAGCCACCAGAATAACCTCAAGATTTAGATCAACCGAGAGGTCTCGGAAATTGTAATCGCGGAGGATTGGCACAAGCAGTCCGCCTGCCCCTTCGACTAACACTAGATCGAACTTTGCTGCCAGCTCATGATACGCTTTTTGGACGGCGGTTATGTCGATCGGGCGATTTTCGAGCATCGCGGCGACGTATGGCGCCAACGGCGGCCGGAGCCAGACAGGGTTCAATAGGTGGTGAGGGACTTCATTGCCGCCGGCGGCGGCGATCAGTTCGACATCGGAGGTGTCCCCCGAGCAAAACGGCTTCATTCCGGTGCACTTAACGCCAGCGGCGCGCGCAGCCCGAATCAGTCCGCAACCGCAGAAGGTTTTACCTATGCCGGTGTCGGTGCCGGTAATGAGGAAGTTCATAGCCTGGATTGCCCGCAAATCGGTCTATCGATTTGCGGGCAATCCAGGCTAACTCAGCGCCTTCTCGATTTCGGCCTGGATGTCGTCCGCGAGAGTTCTTAGGACATCCGCGTCTGGTCCCTCAAGCAGCAATCGCGCTTTTGGTTCGGTCCCGGAATAGCGCAGAACGACCCGGCCTTTCCCAGCCAGTGCGGCTTCTGCTTCCTTGAGCCGGGCCTGCAGTGACGGAAATTGTTCAAAGGGAAGCTTTTTGTGGACGGGGATGTTGCGGAGTTCTTGCGGAAATTTCGTGAGCATCGCCCTGAGCTTACTCAAAGGTTGGTTGGTCTCTGCCGCGATAGCGAGGACCTGGAGCGCACTGATCAGACCATCGCCAGTGGTCGTAAAATCCCGGAAGATAATGTGGCCGCTCTGTTCGCCACCTAAGTTCAGGTCATGCTGTCGCATCATTTCGACGACGTGGCGATCTCCCACGTTGCTTCGTAGCAGGGTAGCTCCCATCTCACTTAGCATAGCATCCAGTCCGAAATTGCTCATAATGGTCGCCACGACGGTCTTAGAGCGAAGGTTTCCGCTAGAGACTAGAGATTTGGCCGCGATCGCGAGAATATCGTCTCCATCGAGGGTGACCCCGGTTTCGTCGGCAAGCAGAATCCGATCGGCATCACCGTCGTGAGCGAGTCCGATATTTGCTCCCGACTTTAGAACCAGGTCCCGTAGAACTTCGGGATGGGTACTGCCGCAGGCTTCGTTGATGTTGGTTCCGTTGGGCTCGGCGGAATGAACCTCAATGGTGATGCCGAGGTGCTCAAGGGCAAGCGGCGTAGTTTGATAGGCGGCCCCGTTGGCCGCATCCAAGACGATCTTACTCCCTTTGAAAGACAAGTCCTTTGGAACGGTCGACAAAACGAAATCCACGTATTGTTCCACCGCTTCTTTGAGGGGGCGGATACGGCCGACCGATTCCAAGCTGGATGAGTGTGGGTTTAGGAAACGCTTCTCAATGGCTCCTTCTAAAGCATCATCAAGCTTGTACCCATCAGGTCCAAAGAACTTGATTCCATTATCCCGGAAGGGGTTATGCGAAGCGGATAAAACAACGCCGAAAGCCGCTTGGTGATAGGCGGTCAGATAAGCGACTGCCGGTGTGGGGATTGTTCCAGCCAGGAGGACATCAAGCCCGGCCGAGGCGAGTCCCGACGCCAGAGCCGCTTCCAAGAAATCCCCTGAAACGCGAGTATCTCTACCCAGGATTACCTTTTGTCCGGACCGATTCTGCCCCAACGATAGGACCGTCGCGGCGGCTTGGGCCAGCCGGATGACCGAGGGAGCGGTTAATGGTTCATGGTTAGCGATCCCTCGAATGCCGTCGGTACCGAATAGTTGGGTCACTGGGGAATAGGGAATAGCAAAAATAGGCCGAAGAGTTCAAGGAGTTGGTAGGGCGAGGCTCCCGAACGATCATTGACGGGGGGCCAAAGAACGGCGCTACCCAAGGAGAATCTAGTGATGTTAAGCCAATCCGCCTGCCGAGCCGTGGGGTGGCGCGGAGAACGGCTCGGCGTGCGAAAAGTCCTAGTCATACGGCTGGTCGGTAGAAACATCTGTATCGCTGCGAGCAGGCTTCGGACATTCGGGAGCCTCGCCCTACCAAAGTTTCCTACTTATTGAGCCTCTCATGCCGGTCTTCCTGTCGCCACATGTCCGGCATGGTGGTAATGTTCTTCTTGATCACGTACCAGACGGCGCAGGCGACAATCAGCGACATCAATTTTGCGCGCCAATTCTCGACGAAAAAACGTTTAGCCGTAGTTTTCATGGCCATGACTTAGGCAGTCTCGGACTGGACTTCGCCATTGGCTTGATCGCCTTTGAGAAGTAGTTCGGAGAGCCTCTTTTCGAATTGGTCTGGTTTGAACCCACGCTCGATTTTTCCTCGATGGCAAATGGAAAGGTGGCCTGTCTCCTCAGACACCACAATGGCAATCGCGTCGGACTCCTCCGTGATACCCAGTCCTGCCCGATGTCTTAGTCCGAGAGCCCGGTCCAGATCCTCCCGTTGGCTTACCGGGAAAATGCAAGCAGCCGCAAGCAAACGGTCATCCCGAATGATGACACCTCCGTCGTGCAGTGGAGTTTTAGGGAAAAAGATCGTGAGTAGTACCTCCTGAGAAACTTCGCAATCCAGGTTCACACCGCTCTCGGCAAAATTTCGAATGGCGGTGTCCCGCTCAATTGCAATCAATGCACCGATCTGCTTGCTCGCCAGCTCAAAAACTGAATCCGCCAAGACGTCGATCGTTTCTTTCTTTTGAGTGGTTGAGGAAAAGAGCCGGCTACTGCCGAGTTCCGCCAGCGCCCGCCGCAGTTCGGGTTGAAAGATGACGACCAAGGCGAAGGCCACAAACGCGGTCAAACTCCGGAGCAGCCAACTAAGGACCGTCAAATTAAGAAGTTGCGAGATGAGGGTTAGAAAAATGAAGAGGACGGCCAGCCCGGTAAACACCTTCGCCCCGCGAGTCCCGCGAAAATAGAGGTAACCGTAGTAG
>DASUWQ010000070.1:0-15571 GCA_036378375.1 Chthoniobacterales bacterium | reverse complement strand
GGTTCTAGAAGCGAACGATGTTGGAAACCTTCAACAGAACTAGCCCATGAAAGCAGTTGTATGGCACGGCGTTGGTGATATCCGACTTGATGATGTTCCGGAACCAAAGATCAAAGAATCGACAGACGCGGTTGTTCGACTAACCGCGAGTGCGATCTGCGGAACCGATCTCCACTTTATCCGAGGGACAATGCCGGACCTGGAGCCCGGCACCGTTCTAGGGCACGAAGGGGTGGGCGTGGCCGAAGCGTTAGGAGCTGACGTTCGTAACTTTAACATCGGGGACCGAGTAGTGATCCCGTCGACCATCGCTTGTGGCTACTGTGTTTACTGCCGAGCTGGATATTACGCCCAGTGCGATAATGCTAATCCGAATGGCCCTACCGCCGGCACGGCCTTTTTTGGCGGACCTAAGGACTCTGGGCCGTTCCACGGGTTGCAGGCGGAACGCGCCAGAATTCCTTATGCCAATGTCGGTCTTGTGAAATTGCCTGAGAGCGTATCAGATGACCAAGCTATCTTGTTGTCCGATATTTTCCCAACCGCGTACTTCGGAGCGGAATTAGCGGAGATAAAACCAGGAGACACCGTTGCGGTATTCGGATGTGGTCCGGTAGGCCAGTTCACCATTGCCAGCGCCAAACTTTTTGGTGCGGGTCGGATCTTTGCAATTGATCAAGTAGCGGATCGCTTGGAATTGGCTCGGAAGCAAGGAGCGGAAGTCATCGACTTTAGTCGTGAGGATCCGGTCGTCACGATTATCCGGCTCACCGGCAAGATCGGAGTAGATCGCGCAATCGATGCCGTTGGGGTCGAGGCAGAGACCTCGTCAGATGAAGCGGGCGCGAAGCCAAGTAAAGAACAGAGATCTCAATTCAAACAAGAAAGGTCCCGGATCGCGCCGGTACAAAAGCCGGACCACGAAAATTGGCAGCCGGGTCACGCGCCTTCCCAAGCTTTGCGCTGGGCGGTTGAAGCGCTGTGCAAAGCTGGCACTCTGTCAATTATTGGAGTATACCCAACGACTGCCGAGAACTTCCCTATCGGTACGGCGATGAACAAAAATCTGACCTTGAAGATGGGCAATTGCAACCATCGCAATTATATCCCACGATTGATCGATCTTGTTCGCACCGGTGTAGTCGATCCGACCCAAATCCTTACAGAAACAGAGTCGTTAGGTTCTGCTATCGAAGCTTACCGCGAGTTCGATTTGCGTCATCGGGGATGGACGAAAGTGAAACTAGAGCCGGCCGCTTAACTGTTAAAGTCGTCCATTCGTGATTGCCTAAACCTCCGTCATGACATCATTGTTGGTTTTGTCCAATGTATGAAGCGATAATATCGGCATGCCAGGCGCTTGACGCCTTCGGATTACCTAGAGCCGTGGGCAGGTTCGATGCCGATCGATTCGTCTTTGCTAATAATTCTTTCCTGCAGGCGACAGGCTTAGAGAAGGACGAGATAAGAGGTCTGGCCCTGTCTGGAGTTGTCAAAATCCATCTCAGCTCACCCGCAGCGGCGCAAGCTGGTCGATTGGCGCCGGTTACCGTTCGTTCGCAACAGAAACGGCTTACCATCAGCGGCCACGCCGCTTTTGACGACCACGGATTGGTTTTCATAATGCTAGCCAGTCCCAACGAACCCAACGTCGAGTTCGAAAGCGCTATGGCGGTCAGACGAGAACGTGAGCGCCAACAGATTGCGGGCTATGTGCACGAATACATCGCACCGGAGCTTTTATCCGCGGTGTTCTCGATTGAATCGATCCGTCTGGAGTTAGAAGACAAGGAGGCGCCGACGGCCGCTGAGCTCAAAGAACTCGGCGATCGCTTGACCAAGCTAATTGAACCTGTTTTTCGGGGAAGTTGATCTGGCGTTTCTCACAGCGAAGCGGCGAATTAAACGACCAGTCCGACAATGGCCAGGCTCTCGTTTCAGTGCCACCCGAAGGTACGCCTCGACTCGCCTGAGGCTCGATCCTGATCCCTATCTCAGGGTGTGCCCTCATTTACGAGAGAGCTTCTCGCTAGGTAAGATCCTCTGCATTAAAGGATCGAGGAGTCGAATGCACCGGACCAAGAAAACCAAACTGTTCCGCAAGCAGTTCAAACCGAACCAACGGATAACCATGCAGAGCATTTCGTTAGCCTGCGACCAATTTTTTCTTTCTCGCGGTATGTCGAACCGCGGACCGTTCATCGGATGGAGCAGACCCTCTGTAAAGCAGGAGGACGAACTCGCCTGAGGCTTGTCGGGCGCCGCCGCTTCACTACTTAGGTAGCTCCGTCGCAGGAGCGAGATATTTATAGCTATACGCGTTCAATAACCATTTCGTGGCAAAAGTCTGGCTCGTCCTCGTGGGAACAATCCAGGCCATTCCGGTAATGACACACGAACCCCATAAGTACTATGGCTACGAAGTTAGACGCACTCGTTGTCGGAGCTGGTCCGGTGGGGTTGAGCATGGCCGCGGCTTTACTCGCACAGGGGTTGCGGGTGCGCATCATTGATTCCGCGGCAGACCGCGCCCAAGAATCGCGGGCGATTGGTATCCAAGCTAGGACGCTCGAAGCATTTGAGATGATCGGGATCAGCGACGAGTTCCTGGAACTTGGCCATCGACTACATGGAGTCACTCTTTACGGAGAGACGGGAGCGGAAATTGGTCATCTCGAGTTCGGATATATTCCTAGTCGTTTTCCGTTTATACTTGCTCTTCCGCAAAGTGAGACTGAGCGCATTCTCGGAGATCATTTGCGTAGGAATGGATTACAAATCGAACGCCAAACCACGCTGACGGGGTTTGAACAAACCGACTTTGCAGTTTTCGCGAGAATCGCTTTGCCGGACGGCCGACAAGAAGAACTGACAGTAGACTGGCTTCTGGGGTGTGACGGCGCCCACAGCAAAGTCCGCGAAGTGCTGGATCTGCAGTTCGCTGGCAAGACCTTCGATCTGCACTTCCTGCTGGGCGATCTTCATGCTGAATCGAGCTTGGCGGAAGACCGCGCTCACGTTTTTGGCCGTCCAGAGGGGCTGCTTGCCTTTTTTCCCCTAGGGAAAGGCCGATACCGGTTAGTGGCCGACAATGCCCCAGAACAGTCTCGTACGGAGAAGAAACCGACACTGGAGGAATGGCAAGCTATCGCGGATCGGCGGTCGGGCGTCTCGATGAAGCTTAGTGATCTTGGGTGGACGACCTATTTCCGAGTCAATTCCCGGATGGTAGAAAAGTTGCGGCGAGGCCGGGCCTTTGTGCTTGGAGATGCCGCTCACATCCATAGTCCGGCACTGGCCCAAGGCATGAACACCGGGATCCAGGATGCCTGGAACTTAGGTTGGAAGCTGGCGCTGGTGCAGCGGTGCTTTGCCCGGTCGGCTTTGCTTGATTCCTTTGAGCGGGAACGGATACCGATCGAGCAGAACGTGTTGAGAATGACAGCGTTCACCCAGAACATGATAACCGCGGAGAAACCGACGAATCGACTGTTGCGGGATAACCTCCTTCCTATCCTGAGCGGAATCAACGCGTTTCAAAAGACCGCGACTAAGACGGTGAGCGAAACCGCCATTGAATATCGTGCGAGTCCCGTAGTGGAAGATCACTATGCCCCAGATGGTCCTCACGCTGGCGACTTCGCTCCGGGCGTCATCGTTTCAAGACCAGAGAAAAAAGAGAAGGTGTCCCTGGCTTCGCTGTTTGGGAGAGGACACGTTCTATTATATCTGACTGGATTGCAAAGTTGGCCGGACGACTTTCATACGATCAAACCGATCTTCGAACTGATTCACAATCACTACGGACGGATCATTACGCCGTATCTTGTTCTTCCGTATCATGGGCCCGTCACTCAATCCGGTGTCGAGGTATTGATTGACGTCGACGGTCAATTTGCGCAGCACTATGCTGCGTCTGTTCTTTATTTGGTTCGTCCGGACGGTTACCTAGCATTCCGCTGCTTGGCTGCGAAGCACAACCTGCTCGAATCTTACATCGACAAATATTTCGTTCCGCTATAACAGTCCCCATAGGTCGGCAGTCCGCTGAGCCTAGGCGAACTGTCGCCCTACATTTTCCGGTAGTTAACCAGATTGATGGCGAACTGCGTCATCTCTCTAGCGTTGGAAAATCCCAGCTTTTCTTTGATGTGGGCTTGGTGAGTCTCGACTGTTTTCACGCTCAAGCCCAATTCTTCTGCGGTTGAAGCGGTGCTATGTCCTTTACCCATCATCAGCAATACTTCGGCCTCGCGGTCCGTGAGCTGACCCATCATTGATTCAGCACCGGACAAGACCTTGAAAACTGGATTTTGGCGCAGGCGGACACTCAGAAATATCTTGCCGCTGACTGAATTGTTTATGGCTTCAAAAAGGTCTCGCGGCGGGTCGGTTTTGATCACGTAAGCTTGGGCCCCAGCCTTAAATGCCCGCAACACATAGGATGGCTCATCGTGCATTGACAACACAACGACAGCGATTCGAGGCAGTTCAGCCTTTATCCGGGTTACTAGTTCAATGCCGTTAGCGCCAGCCAGAGATACATCCACAATCGCGATGTCTGGAGGAGAATTCCGGACCGATTCCAAAGCCGCGCGGGGCGTATCGGCGTGCAGGCAAACC
Source organism: Chthoniobacterales bacterium (assembly GCA_036378375.1). GTDB lineage: Bacteria > Verrucomicrobiota > Verrucomicrobiia > Chthoniobacterales > JAFAMB01 > JAFAVN01. The sequence goes on along the minus strand of DASUWQ010000070.1, from coordinate 10,948 downwards.
AATTCCGGTTGGTGCTTCTTTAAAAAGGCCTCAAGCCCATGACGGAAAATTGGATGATCATCGACCAATAAGATCAACTTCTTAGCGACCGAAGTTGGCTTTGGTAGTTTCTCCATGATCATTTATGCTAACCATACATTTCCATTGGCTTTCAGAAAGCGGATTCATTAGGGCTAAACCAGCTGGGCTATTCTGTTAGACCTCTCCGCAGTCCCCTCTACGTCCGCAATTTCTTTTGCCACGCCCGGGTTCGGTAACGTGCGAGTAAAATCCCGGATTTCAATAACTCCTCTAGTGCTCTGGAACCGAAGGCGCTTAGAGCACCCCATCTGAGGAGGAATGTCATTGACGCTGCCAGGGGTAAACAAACGGCATAGCTACTGACGATATGACTGCACAGAACGAACTTGGTATCGCCGCCACTGGGGAGAATTCCGATACCAAGTACATTATTTATTACCTTAGCCGATTGAACGGCGGCCGCAATAATGAGGCCCCAGAAGGCCAAATTCAGAACCGGCCTATCCACCCGAGGATAGAGGATCGGCAAAAGGAAACTGACGCAGCTGAGAGCAACTGTAAAGAGGAGCCCAGCAACAATCGCGGCATACAGCACCCGACGAGCTTGCTTCCGGGCGTTGCCCTTGGCGTCGGCGCCAAGGGATTGTCCCACAGTGGCTACGGCAGCCGGCGCTAAACCGGAAGCAGCCACTATAAAAAGGTTCTCAACCGTGGCCACAACCTGGCTTGAGGCCAGAGCTTCAGTACTGATTCGCGTGAAAATAACCACGTAAACAAAGGCGCTTGTCCCCCAGAGCATTTCGCTCAGCGCAATCGGATAGGTGATTTTGAATAGCGGTGGACCGATCTCCTTTATCATCGCTCCGATCGGCCAATGCCAACGTATTCCGCTCTTGGCTGAATAGAGGACCGTCACCAGCACAACCGCTCGGACGCCTTGAGAAATCAGCGTTGCAATTCCAGCGCCGGCGACGCCTAACTTCGGAAAGCCGCCGACTCCCAAGACTAGAATCAGTGCTAGCAAGGTATTCAAACAGACAGATCCTATGGTGATTACCATTGGCGTTCGCGTGTCACTCATCGAGCGAAAAGCGGCGGTCGTGACCGCACTCATTACTGTCAGCGGCGCGGATGCAGCAAATAGTTGAAGATATATAGACCCGGTGTCCACTAGCTCTTCCCGGGCTCCCAAAGATCGCAAAATCGAGGCAGGAAATAGGACCAAAGGTAGGGCGCTGCAAATCCCTAGAATGGCGGCTGCAGTTTGACCAAGGGCCGCAATTTTTGAAACTTCGCCCATATCCCGCCGTCCAAATGCTTGGGCTATGAACGCGCCGCTGCCGGTCCCGATGGCGGCATACAAGAGGGTCAAGATGAATGATAGGTTGTTCGACAATCCAACAGCGGCGACAGCAGTCGCGCCTAAGGAACCGACGACAATCTGATCGATCAGACTAAAAGAAGCCTGACAAACTGCTTCCAACCCGACGGGAAGCGCTAGTTTAAAGATTTCGCGATAGTGGTTGGGCTGGAACTCTCGGTTCACATTGATGCATTCGACGTAACCCTGATCTCCAACCATCTTCTCGTCTTGTATTTAATTTCGACGACGAACGGCCAAACGGACTTAAAATTGAGTTGACCGGCGGTTAATCCGTTCGAAAAATCCAGCCCTTACAGACATTCGCGTTGCAGGCGCATATCAGTGGGGTTTTCGTCACCTAGGTATGGAGCATCATTCCGACCAGACTTCTCCGGAATACGGACGACGACGACAGCGCTGGATCTTTGTACAGGGCCTTGGGCACATCGTCCCGAGGGTTCCTGCGGACTTTTCAGCTCTGGAGGAGCGCGCTCGTCGAGCGATGACAAAAAGGGAATTTGCCTATTTCGCTGGCGGTGCCGGCAATGAGCGAACCATGGTTGCGAATCGAGCCGGGTTTGATCGTTGGAGAATTGTTCCAAGGATACTTCGCGACGTATCCCGGCGTGATCTATCGCTCACGCTTTTTGGCAAACGCATGCCAACGCCACTAATTCTAGCTCCCGTCGGCGTTCTGGAAATGGCCCATGCTCACGCCGATCTGGCAGTAGCCCGCGCAGCCCGGGCAGAGCGAGTCCCGTTTATCTTTTCGAACCAGGCTTCCGCACCCATGGAAACGTGCGCCGCGGCAATGGGTGACGGAACACGGTGGTTCCAGCTCTATTGGAGTACGGACGACCGGTTAGTAATCAGCTTTCTTCGGCGAGCGGAGGCTTGTGGTTGCGGAGCCCTGGTCGTAACGCTGGACACTCCGTTTCTTGGTTGGCGCCCCAGAGACCTTGATCTTGGCTCTCTGCCATTTCTTCATGGAATGGGTATTGCCCAGTACACGAGTGATCCCGTCTTTTGCGAAGGGTTAGTTCAGGCTCATACCGAATCCACGACCAATCGAGTCAAACCTCCAAACAATCTGTTTTCTCTTTGGGCCAGGTGGAAGCAAATTCGTCGCCACCCAGGTTCTCTTCTTCGCAACCTCCTTTCGGTGGCTCCCCTGGCAACCGTTCCGAAATTTCTGGACATTTATTCGCGGGCGTCTTTAACCTGGAAGGATCTGGCCTGGCTTCGCGAGCATACCGGCTTGCCGATTCTACTGAAGGGAATCCTTTCGGCCGAAGATGCACGACTTGCCATTGAGCACGACGTGGCTGGAATTATCGTTTCTAACCACGGCGGTCGTCAGGTGGACGGAGCGGTGGCGGCCATCGATGCGTTGCCGCAAGTCGTGAAGGTTGCCAATGGCCGCCTGCCCGTCCTTTTTGATAGCGGGATTCGGAGCGGTGCCGATATGTTCAAAGCGCTCGCGCTCGGAGCCTCAGCGATCTGTCTCGGGCGTCCCTACGTTTACGGTCTGGCCATTGCCGGTGAGCATGGCGTTCGTGAGGTGATCCAAAACATTCTGGCGGAATTTGACCTGACTATGGCACTCACGGGCTGCGCGACATTGGCAGACGTGGCGAACGCCGCTCTGGAACGGGTCGTGTAGATCATATCCAACTTCTACGTACCCGATGGCGCGTTTATCTTATCATTCTGGTTCTCGCAAACTTCTGCAATGATCTGTTGGAGAGTCTCAAAGGTAACGGGCTTGGTAACGTGTTTGTTAAACCCCGCATTCAGACAACGTTCGACGTCTTCACGCATTCCGTAACCGGTCAACGCGATAGCCGGAGCATCGCAAAATGTTCGTACAGCATGGATGAGACTGACTCCATTCCCATCGGGTAGGCCGATATCACTTATAATGAGATCAAATTTCTCGCTGGTCAGGACATCGACAGCAGAAGCCACCGAATCAGCTGGAACTACTGTGTGGCCCAAATCTTCTAACATACGAGCCAGAACAATCGCGGTGTCTGCATGGTCTTCTATCACCAGGATTTTTAAGGAACTAAATGACTTCGTCATTGATCATCTCCAAGGCGGCGCGAACCAGCTACTGATCCGCAAATCTCTCTGGTCAGGTTGGCCAGGAGCTGGTCAATCTTGGCCGGATCGACCGGCTTAGTCAGATGATAGTCGAACCCAGCGGATTTGCTTCTCCGGATGTCTTCTTCCATCCCATACCCACTGAGGGCAATGCCACGGAGAGCATATCGCTCGCGCAACCTGGTCATCAGCTCCGTTCCACTGAAATCCGGCAGACCTAGATCGCTGATTACCAAATCGAATACCCGACTAGCGGCTAAGCTGAGAGCAGCTTCTCCGGTAGCGACGCCTTCCACAGAGTGACCCTTCTCTCTGAGAATCGATTGGAAGACAAACCGAGTATCATCGTGGTCTTCAACTAGGAGAATTCTAAGGCCGGGGGTAGTGCCGACAGAGGGAGTGACTTCTGATGGCGACGGAAGCGTGGCTTTGCGAATCGGGAGCTCAATGTGAATGGCCGCGCCGAGATTCTGACCTGGGCTCTCCGCCCAGACATGTCCGTCATGAGCGTTGACGATAGCCCGGCTAATAGCGAGTCCCAAACCCAAGCCGCCGGTGCGTCGATTCCCATCGCCGGCTTGCCTGAACGATTCAAACAGGTTTTCCGCATCCGCCGGATCAAACCCAATTCCAGAATCGACGATCGTAACCTTGAATGCGCCTGGCCGTGGGTTACTGGTGGAAATACTAATCGCGCCTCCGACGGGCGTAAAATTGGTGGCGTTACGAATTACGTTCCAAAAAACCTGCTGAAGGCGAACGATGTCTCCGAGCGTGTCAGTATCCTTGGCGGCCAGAGTAAGCGAAAGATCGAGCCTTTTCGCTTCGATGCCCGACGCACACACGTCAATAGCGTCCTGCAGTACGCTGTGAAGCTCAAGAGGCACTTTTACCAGCTCGAGTTTGTTGTGGCTGATGCGGGTTAAGTCCAGCAGATCGTCGATCAGACGTGTTTCCAGCACGATATTACGGCGGATCATAGCGAGATCAGCCTGGGCGCGCGGTGAAAGCGTCTGGTCCTGCTGCAAAGCGGAGACCGCCATGAGCGCGGGAGTCAACGGCGTGCGGAGCTCGTGGCTAAGCGTGGCTAGAAAGTTGTCTTTCGCCAGACTAGCACGTTCCGCAACTTCTTTCGCTAAGCGAAGTTCTTCACCGCTCTTTTGCAAGCTAAGATCCGTCACCACCAAGCAGATGACATTTTGATCGGCGAGCGACAACTTGCTGGCGGTAACGTTGACCGGGATTCCCTCGCTGTTTCGAGGGAGAAGGACACTTTCATGTTTCACCACGAATTCAGCTCCTCTAACGACTACGCATATCTTCTCCCAGCTGTCTGTCGACAGATAGGATGAGATAAGGGAGCCGATCACTCCCTCAAGCGGCGCGCCCACCATGTCTGCGAACCTCTGGTTAGAATATAGAACCAATCCATCAGCAGCGACGGTTACGGCGCCTTCCTGCATTTGCTCGACATAAACCCGATAAGGTTGTTCTGCTCCGGAAAGGCTATAAACGCGGTTGCCAGTAAGCACAATCGCATCGACCTCGCCATTATGAATGGCGGCCAAAGTTTCCTGAGCTTCCTGCAAACTCGCTTTGAGCTGACCTAGCTCCTCCTCGGTTATCCAACATCCGGGCGAAGTGTCACCGATATTGCCCGGAGGTTCTCCGATATTCTTACCCATCGGGAGTCTCTCCTTCAGATTCTCGCTGAAGTCCCAGGCTGGCGAGAAGCCGGGTGCGATCGGAGAAATCACCCACCAAACGCTTTTGGGGCAGCGGCTCGCTTTTGACCAGTGTGGGTGCCGCAACAATCTGCTGGACCTGAGCCAGCGAAGGCTGCTGGTAAATATCCACGACCCTTAAATCGTAATGTCCTTTCAGGTATCGTTCGCAAAACCCTCGGATATTGGCGATCGCTCTCGTTGAACGATCGGTGGCGCCAGTGACATAAAGCCGCAATACATATCGACCCCGATCGGCTGCTCCTCCTAACAACCTGTCGAACTCCGGCGTCGAATCTACAAGCTCGCCATTTGCTCGAGACATTTGTAATTGGGCTCCTGTTCCTTGGCGTACGCCATGATTTAATCTTCTGGTCTAGTTCGGCAGCTGAACCCTTTCCAGATTCATCCCTACAATCACGCGTTCAGAATTCGATAAATCTCCTACGATCCGCTTGATCGGTTCGGGTAGCTTGCGAACCAACGTGGGAAGGGCAATGATCTGATCGCTCTGAGCTAATTCCGGATGTTTCAGAAGATCAATCACTTCGATCTCGTAGCGCCCGGCCAGATGTTCCTCGCAAATACGCCTTAGATTGGCAAAAGCGGTGAGAGATTTCGAAGTTTGCCCAGCAACATAAAGCCGGAGTTTCCATTCAGCGGCGGAGTCACTGCCACCCGGCTGAGTCGTGCGCTTTCTTTTGTTATCTGGCACTGTTACCCTCATTGACAGTTTTTTTTGGCGGCCGACCGGTTGTCCGGCGACTTCGAGCCATCGCCTCTCGATCGATTTCTATCTGCCCCAGACGAATTTTCTCGCCGGCCACGGCTCGACGAAATTCTTCTTCCTCGGCAAGAAGGTTGGTCCGGAGAGCTTCGATCTGAGTTTCCACTGCCTTTCGCCGATGGACCAGAGCAAGTTCTTTTCGTTCTATTTCTTTTCTGGAAGCCTCCGCCGCAGCGATCTCGCGAGCTTCCTGCGCCAGACGAGCGGATCCAGTCAGGACCCCAGCCGGCCCAAGATAGGCCTCCACCAGTTGTACGCCCTTCGAGGTGATGTGAAATTCCCGGAGCTGATTTGAGTGATTCATCCCTCGAGATTTAAGAACGTAGAGCACCTTATTGCGCTCCCCGTTTGATTCCAAATCCCGTAGTAACAACCAGGTATCTACCATTGAGCTAATCCCTGCATCGGTAGCCTCCAGTGGGCTCTCCCCACCAGTCAAACTCACCAGGAGTCCTAGAATCCCGTTCTTTCTCAGAAAATCGACCAACCTGATAAACAAGTTAACCGTGTCCTCATTCGTGCCGGCAGTCTGCAGATTCGATACCGGGTCAACAATCACTACCGATGGTTGGAATTGGCTGATTAGATTGTGCACCCGGACGAGATGCATTTCCAAACCGTATAGCGTCGGCCGAGCCGAATGGATACGGAGGAAGCCCTTGCGGACGCAAGGCTGCAAATCGACGCCAACTGTGCGCATGTTGCGAACAATTTGAGAAGCCGATTCTTCAAAAGAAAAATACAAACAACGCTCGCCCCGAGCGCAAGTCGCCTGCGCTAAATGTGCAGCTACGCTGGTTTTACCTGTGCCCGCTGTTCCGCTCAGCAAAACCGTGCTCCCCCGATAATAGCCAAGACCCCCCAACATTTCATCGAGTCCAAATATCCCGGAAGATATTCGTTCGGTCGATACTTGGTACTCCAAGCCAGACGAAGTAATCGGCATAATTGAAATGCCGTGTTCATCGATCAGGAAAGGATATTCATTGGTACCGTGGAGTGAGCCTCGATACTTGACGACGCGGAGGCGTCGAGTAGAAATCTGCCCGAAAACCCGGTGATCAAGAAGGATCACACAGTCTGAAATAAATTCTTCCAATCCCTGACGGGTTAGCTGATCTCCAGAGCGTTCACCCGTAATGACGGTGGTCATTCCACGTCCCTTCAGCCAACTGAACAAGCGCCGGATTTCTGAGCGCAGAATTGCCTGGTTGGACAAACCTCCAAAAAGCGCTTCGATAGTATCAAGAACCACCCGCTTGGCGCCAATGGAATCGATAGCGTGGGCGAGCCGAATGAATAATCCTTCCAAGTCGTACTCACCGTGTTCTTCGATTTCGCCTCGGTTCACCTGAACAAAATCGATTACTATTTTTTTTTCTGAAGCGAGACGATTAATATCGAATCCGAGCGAGGCAACATTTTCCGCAATGTCTTCGCCGCTCTCTTCGAACGTCATCAAGATCCCCGGCTCGCCATATTGGGTTGCCCCTCGAATCAGAAACTCTAGACCGAACAGCGATTTTCCACAGCCGGCAGAACCGCAGACTAGCGTTGGCCGGCCGGCCGGCAAACCGCCGCCGGTAATCTCATCAAATCCATTTATGCCCGTGGGAACCTTCTTAAGCAGTGGCAACCGAGAGGTAGCTTTCGGCATAGCTTGGCAAAGGATGGTCCCAACGAGCCGAAGAAGCGTCAAGAGAGATTTATTATGAACCTCAAATTCAAAACGATAGAACGGGTAAGACCGGTGGCGGCCAACCGCAAGATAGCGTCTACGTGAGATCGGTTGTTAACAAAGAGAGTCGCGGCACACAGCCCCTTCGTTAAAAGATCCCAAGTTTTGCGGACCTAAGGGTTTACCCTGATTGACGCATCGGGAACTCTCATCGCTTAGCCGACCGTAGCCGCCCTTGGCCTTCAGTCTGTACGCAAGCTTGGACCAGAACTTTCTTTGTGCTCGCTACAACTGTGAGCAAAGGCGTCGCAGAAGGATTCAATCGATTCGATGTCGGCTGCAGTAACAAGATAACGGTCACTTGCTACCGGCTTCTCTATCCATACACCTCCCGCTTTTTCAATCGCCCCTCTCAAAGCGGGATCCGCTGTTATTCGGCGACCAGCGACTGCATCGGCTGCGATCAAAACCTTCACGCCGTCAGCAATCGCACCGATCGGCTTGGAAGCAGCGAGGAAGGACTGCACAAACTTGGTCGCTGCCGAATTCCGAGAAAGGTTATCTGCACTGGCCTGCCCGCCCGGCAAGAACAGCGCATCGAAACCAGTTTCATCAGCATTGTCTACACGAATACTGGCCAATGGTTTGCCGGCTTTACCGGCTTCCGGAAATTTGTCCGCGCCGGCCGACACCGTTGTAACCGTTGCTCCGGCTCGGTGGAGAATTTCTTGAGCGTAGAGAAGGTGATCTTGCTCGAAACCCTGTGTAACCAAGGTGGCAACCTTAACACTGGTCAAATCGTGGCTCATATTCGTTTCCTCTGGACAGTTCTGATAGGCGGCAAGCTGGGTTGCTTGCCATAGCGAGCAGTATGGCCAGGAGTCTTTCATTCGGCCTAGACAGTCAAACCCGCAACAGTTCGCGAGCCGCAGCCTGAGCGGACTGCCGGGGAACTCCGGAAAAAACAATAACGAGCAACCGCAAAAATCTGACAGGCGGCTGAAAGACGAGGCGATAATAGCGGCGACGTTGCGTATCAGGATAGCCTAGTCCGGTGGCTGCCGGATTGAAAAACCTGATTCGCCTGTGGGCTTGATTCAGTCGATGCGATTCCCAGCTCCGTAGGACCGAAATCTTTATAGGAACGGTAACGTAAAAGGCGACCAGGTCCGCTAGGAGCGACATAGAAGGGGTCCCCGATTAGATGTCGCTCCTCCGGAGCTGGTCCCGCCTTTTTGCAGCTCAAGCTATAAAGATTGGCCCTACGGAGCCGCTTTCCAATCTGCCAGCCTCCGGACTAGGCTATCATAAGCCGCCGCTTCGCGGCTAGGAACCGTTTTCTTCCGGCAAAAGGCAATCTTCCTGCCAGACCGCCGACATTGCCACGAATGACCAATCACTACCCTATCGAGCGGCGGCAACGTTAATTGAAGATTTCGCCAATTTAGTTAGTTTTTGGTCCGTCTCTTCCTCTTCTCCGAGTGTGCTCTGAAGCAGTTTCGCTCCCTCATTGTCACCAAGCATTTCGGCATACGTGCGAGCCGTACCGTATCCGGCGATCTCATAGTGTTCGACGCGCTGAGCCGCCGAGATCAGCCCGGCATCCTTCACCTCCGGGTCGGCTTCTTCCTCCACCATTTCCGTGCCTTCCGCGATAATGCCTTCCATTCCCTTGCACCGGGATCCGCGCGTTGATTTCTTATGATTCGACAGGATTCGCTCCAGGCGGGCAGCGTGTTCCTTGGTTTGTTCTAAGTGTTCTTCAAAGCCGGCTGCGAGTTTGTCGTTTTTGGCGGCTTTTGCCATCTTGGGCAGCGCTCGGATCAGTTGTTTTTCGGCGCTGTATAGGTCTTTCAATTCGTGAACGTAGAGGTCTTGGAGCGTTTCGAGTTGCATGATACTTGAGATTCGCACACTTGGAACCAATTGGATTTCTGGTCTGATGGCTAGCGTCCAGTTTTACGTTTGAACGCGAAGTTAGGGCAACGGGCGGGAAGGCAAGAGCGGTCCCTTATTCCGATCTCCGACCTCGCGACCCAGGGGCGCGTTCTTGCTCGTTACTGCATGAAGATCGCACTATTTCACAATCCCAGCGCTGGAGACGGCGCGCTCGATGGAAATCACCTCATCCGGCTCTTCGCCGAGGCGGGGCACGATGTACTATACGTTCCAACCCAACAAAAGGGCTGGGAGTCGGTATTCCGGAACCCCGTAGATCGAGCGGTAATTGCCGGAGGAGACGGCACTGTTAGCAGGCTGGCCCCCTGGTTGGCAGCGCGCGATATTCCTTTTTGCATCCTTCCTTTGGGTACGGCCAACAATTGTGCAAAAACTTTGGGGCAGACTTATCCAGCCGAAGTTGTCGTTGCCAATCTACATTCGGCGAGCATCAGAAAGGTCGATCTCGGTCTCGTCACCATGCCTCTAGGACATCAAGTCTTCATCGAATCCGTTGGTATCGGGTTGCTCGCACAGCTGATGGCAGAGATGCGAAAGCAAGAGAAAAAAAGGAACTCGCGGCTGCGTTTTACCGCGGCAGAAAGGTTGTCCGGCGCTCTGAAATATTTGCGATCGCTCGCCAAAGAGTATCCGGAATCGGTGTGCGAGCTCGTGTTAGATGACAAAATCCTGAGCGGAACTTTCCTTCTAGTCGAAGTAGCCAACATGGGCCTCATTGGGCCCAATCTGAACTTAATCCCGAATGTTGATCCAAGCGATGGCATCTTTGAAGTGGTGTGGATTACTATGGATCAGCGCACAGAATTTCGAGACTACCTCAGGAAGCTTCAGGATGGAGTCGAGCTAGAACCTCCTATCCACAGTACTCACTGTCACCAGGTATTGTTCCGCCAAGTCGACGCGCCCGCACATGTTGATAGTAAGGTTTTCGTCCCGATGACAACCCCAACCGTCGTCCATAACCAACCCGGAGCGCTGGATCTTTTAGTGATTGGTAAGCAGTAAGCAGTGGCCGCCAATCAAACAATCAGTAATACTTCTTCCGAGTTTGGCGTGGGTCTGACAGAACAGCCCGGGAGGCTGTCAGATTTTGCCGCGCAGCGGCTATAAAAAATAGCCCAGGGCTTTTAGCCCTGGGTCAGGCAAGGCATTAAATCGCCCTGAAAGCATCTCCTACCCCGCTGCGGGGTGCAATTCGGACAGAGCACATAGATACAATTCCAGCCGAAATAGCTGCCAACATACCCTTTCGAGGACGAGGACGACGACGAGGACGAGAACGATGTGCCTCACGAGTGGCACCCGACCTT
>DASUWQ010000069.1:0-6216 GCA_036378375.1 Chthoniobacterales bacterium | reverse complement strand
AGTTCAAGGAGAGGAGTTAGGAGCCAGAAGCCAGGAGGCGAGCACGGTGGGACTAACGCTTGGACGGGAGCCGCACGTTTTCACGTTTCTGAGTTAAACACATCATAGGGCGAGATGCCGCCAGGTCTTGCGATAAGCGTTAAAGCGGCTGCACTGCAGACGCGAGTCGCAGCGATCCTTTTGGCTCCTGGATTCTGGCTCCCAGCTCCCCCTTCTTGAACTCCTGCAACTCCTCGATCTCCTGAACTCCTGAACCCCTTAAGTTATTTCCACGCCAAACAGAGCGCTCCGCAAACAATAAGACACACTCCGAGGCTTTCCCGCACTGAGAGCCGCTCCCCTAGGAAGAGCACCGAGATCACGATGGCGACCACAACGCTAAGCTTGTCAATCGGAGCGACCTTCGCCACTTCACCGATTTGCAATGCCCGAAAATAGCAAAGCCAGGATAGACCGGTGGCGATCGCCGATAGCGACAAAAATAACCAGGACCGCATCGGCAACCGAAGCAAGTCGGTGGCTCGAGAGGTAGTCAGCGCAATCCCCCAAGTAATCACCACAATAATGGAGGTGCGGATCGCGGTCGCCAAATTCGAGTTGATAGAGACAACCCCGATTTTCGCGAACACTGCCGTTAATCCGGCAAAAAGCGCGGATAGAAGAGCCCATAGAAGCCACATGGTAGAAGTGATTGGTGATTGGTGAATGGTGATTGGTAGACGAGACTCGCGAATGTCCCACGGCGTTTTGCGGAATCACTCGAGCTCTGCCACTTGATCCGGGAACGTGGCGCTGCTCTGCGAGGAATTCCAGGCGATTAAGGATCGCCACCAATCACTAATCACTGATCACCGTTCTTCTCCGCCGTTCCCAGCGCTGCCAGATGCATCACCTTCTCCTCCGTGGCTTCCGCTCGATTTACTTCACCAGTCAGCCGGCCGTGACGCATAATCAAAATACGATCGGCAAGGGCGAGTACTTCCGGTAAATCGCTGGAGATCACTAAGATGCCCATTCCTTCGTGTACGAGTTCATCAAACAACGCGTAGATCTCCGCTTTGGTGCCGATGTCGACCCCACGGGTTGGCTCGTCCACAATCAGAATGGCCGGTTGAACCGCCAACCATTTTGCCAGCAAAACCTTCTGTTGGTTTCCTCCACTCAGAAGCCCGGTTCTTTGATCAAAACTCGGGGTTCGTACTCGCAATCGATCGACATACTTGCCGATCAAATCATCCTCCGCCGCGTGATCTACGAATGGGCCTCGAGCCAACCGTCGCAGCGCGGCGCTGGAAATGTTGGTGCCTACCCCGGCTCCAAGAACCAGACCCATCGTTTTGCGATCCTCCGGAACATAGGCAATTCCGGCGCTCAAAGCGGACTTCGGTTGGCGGAAAACTGCTTTCTTGCCTTTCAACCAAACTTGCCCTCGATCCGGTGGCGGCGACCCAAAAATACCCAGCGCCGTCTCCGTTCGACCGGCACCGATCAACCCTGCCATAGCGACAATCTCTCCCCGTCTGACCTCAAAGTTAACTCCCTCATACTGCCCCTTTCGGGTCAGGTCTTCGACCCGCAACACCACCTCGCCCTTCGGTTCGACCACATTGCGATGAAACGCCAATAACTCGCGCCCGACCATCATCCGAACCGCCTCGGCCTCAGTCGCCTCCTTGGTTTTAATCGTCCGGACATGTTTCCCGTCGCGTAAAACGGTGAGGACCTGGCAGAGAGAAAACACTTCCGGCAACCGGTGAGAAATGTAGAGGATCGTGACACCGTGCGCTTGAAGGTCTGCGATCACGCGAAAGAGAATCGCGGATTCGACTTCAGATAGGCTCGAGGTGGGCTCGTCCAGAATCAATAGGCGCGGATTTCGGATCAAGCTCTTGCAGATCTCGATCAGCTGCTGCTGCGCAACCGTTAAATTCCGAATGATCGTATCAGGATCGAAGTGGATACCGAGACGCTGGAAGACTTTGAAGGTGCCCTCACGCAACTTCGCTCGATTCAAGAAAACGCCACCCTTGCGAGGCTCGGACCCGAGAAAAATATTCTCAGCGATCGATAGGTTCTGCGCCAGGTTCAATTCCTGATAAACAATGGCGACGCCTTTAGCCTGCGCCTCCGCCGGATTGGCGAACCTGACTTTTTCGCCGAACAGCTCGAGCTCGCCAGCGTCGGGTTGGTGAACACCGGCGATCACCTGCATCAAGGTGCTTTTACCCGCACCGTTTTCGCCCATGACCGCGTGGATAGTTCCCTCCTCGACCTCGAAAGACACATCCTGTAATGCCTGGACGCCTGGAAAACGCTTGCTGATACCTTGAATCTTCAGGATAGCGGGCATGGGGCGGGTTGGGCGGCAGCACAGCATCAGGCACTTGGAGACCGCAGGTCAATAGCGAAGGTGCTAGGAGCTAGGAGGGGTGAGCGTTGCAACCAAATCGTACTCGTCCTCGTCGTCGTTCTCGTCCTCGAATTGGTAGGGCGAGGCTCCCGAAGGACAAAATATCAACCGAGGGGTCGTCCGCCCGAACGTAGTTTTTGCTTTGTGAGGCCGGAAAGCTTGCCGAGCCCCGGGGTTAGGCGTGTGATCAAGACTGCAGGCTCAATCACCAATTGCATCCGCCGCATCACCACGCTCGAGGACGACGACGAGGACGATTACGAGTACGAGTACCCGCAGACCACTCCCCTCCTAGCTCCTAGATTCTATTTTTTCCCTTGCTTCTCTCCACAAAACTAAGAAAAAGGCTCTTTCACATGACGTCGTACTCGCAGTATCTCCCGATCGCCTTAGGCACACTGTTCGGAGCCAGCTCGCTGGCCATGGGCCAGGACGCGAAATCAATGCTGAAGGCGCCCGCCGTCTCCGCGATGGATCATGCCTCGGCCACTCCAAGTCCCAGTGCAACCATTTCCGAGGCTGAAAAGAGAGTCCTTGATGCTGAGAAAACCGCGCTGCAGGGTGCCGCAAATAAGCTTTGTAATCAGATCCAATTCGAAGAGAACGATCTGTATCACCGTCTCAGCTTCTTAGAGAAACCGGACAGGTTGGATCCCAACTCCTACGCGTCGCCCGACGAGATCAGTCAATGGCGAACGCTCCTTCAACAGTTCAAAGATAAAGCCACGAAGGTGGATGGTCTTTACCGGGGACTCGAAAAAAATTTCGATGCCGAGGTCCGAAATTCGAAAGTCACTATCGATCCGGTGATAGCGTCCAAGTTCAAATCGATCCTGCTAGGGGCTTTCCCTTGGGACACCATCAACCGGAAAGGCTCCTTGCTAACGCAATACGCCGAAGACCACCAGAAACTGTTGGACTTCTATCAGAAAAACTGGGGGACATGGCGCCGGGCCGGGAAGGACGGTAAACCGGTTTTCCAATCAGCTTCTTTAAGTACAGCTTATAACAAGCTTCGCGAAGACACCGTGTCGACCGGGCACCAGCTCGAACAAGAATATATCGCCATGACTCGCTAACTCCCCAGAAAATGCGTTTCCACTCATTCATTCTCGCCGGTTTGGTTCTATTGGGTACCCAAGGTTTTGCTCAGACACCATTGCTATCGCCTTCGTTTCCCGGCGCTCGCCGGAGCGTCTCCCCAAACCCGTCCGCCGCTCAGAAACCTTCAGCCTCAAAGGAAACGGAAGCCGAAAGGAAAGCCAGATTCGAACAACTCACTGCGGTCCTAAAAGATCGGATCGCTGAGGCTAGCGACAAGGTGATGAGCAAAATTATTGATCAAGAAAAGGATCTCCGGATGCGGCTTAGCTACTTTGAGAAGCAGGACCGCTTGGATCCGAACAATTTTGCCACTAAAGAAGAAATCCAAAATTGGCAAAAGCTAGTCGATCAATTCCAGGCGAGCCGTGACAAAACCGCGAAGGTGTACGGGGATGCGAGTGAGAATCTAGAAGCCGCGCTTTTAGATGAAAAAATTGCTCCTACGCTTGCGACCGCGATTCGCAAGGAAATCATCAGCACATTCCCCTGGGACGATATCGTTAAAAAAGACGACCTATTGACAACCTACGTTGGCTACCATCGCCAGTTGCTAAGTTTTTTTGATCAAAACTGGAAGACGTGGAACTCGGCTAAACCTTACTTTGCCGATCAGAAAACCGAGGCTGATTACGAAAAGCTTTGCCAACAGATCACGTCTGCCGGCAAAGAGATCGATACCCTCTACAAGAAAGACAACTTTTAGGGTGGTAGGGCGAAAAAACTCGGCGCGTCCATAGCTTCGCCGCTCCTCTGATGTAGTCGCGCCGGTTTTAAGCCGTCGAGCGCACGCCGGTTTGGCCCACCGATTTTGAGCTGCGTACAAATATTGGCTTCGCGACAACCGCCAATTAGACGCCACACCCAAGGTGCGGCTCAAAACCGGCGCGGCGAATTGAAGCTAGAAAAAGATCCTCAGCGCGCCCGAGTTTTTCGCCCTACCGGTTTTCTGGCGGAACCGGAAAAAGAAAACAGGTGGTGGTGCCGTGGGCGTAAAGCTTTCCCAGGCCATCAACGATTTTCCCTTCGGCAGTGCCGGTCCGTGACCCAGTATGCAGAGACGTTCCAACCACCCACAGAGGTCCCGTGGCAGCGGTTATCGGTCTCACGAAATTGACTTTGGTTTCGATCGAGGTCTGGCCCAGTCCGGCACCCAACGTCGAGTAAATCGCCAACCCCATGCAAGAATCGAGCACGGTGAGGGAATAGCCGCCATGTACGATCCCCATGGCATTGTAGAACTGTTCGGTCGCCTCACACGTCAAAGTCACGCTTCCCAATGCCACCTCTGCTATTCGCATGGGGATGACTGCCGCCATCGGCGGCAGCGGCAAATGCCCATCTCGCATGGCCTTCAGAACCTCGAGACCCGTTTTTTCCCGCACGATAGCAGGCGGTAACAGTCCTATGTTTGCACCACTAGGCTTTTCCACCACAGCAACTTAGCACAGTTCACCGTTCACCGTTCGGCGTTTGGCGTTTGGCGTTCGGCGTTTGGCGTTTGGCGTTTGGCAAGAAACAACACATTCAGACGTACTACGGATGGGTTTTATGGAACACGTGGGACTTAGGTGGTTGCGGGCGGTTCCAACGGCGAACCGTGAACGCCGAACGCAGTAAACAGCTTGTCAAGTGAAGTCTCCTTACGCATTTTATAGTCAAAGCATTACCTAACCTATGCAGGTGCCTCTCCATGTTCCCCTCGAAGGCCCGACTGAAAAGAAGGGTTTTTTTATTAACGGTCCGATCGTTGCCATTGCCGAAGTCGTCCTAGTCTTCGTAGCCTTGGGTTCGATCTTCACAGTCGCGCTCACGCGGCTAAGCGGCGGCTCAGTCGAAAGCGGTTCCGTTTCGGCTGCTCCGATTACCATCGGTTTAGTGACAGGGTTTGTCCTCCTTCTGATTGTTCTACTGATCCTTCGCGGATTCCGGCTCCTCCGGCACGATCAAGCGCTGGTTCTGTCCTCCGGTGGACGTTACCTCGGCACTATTCGCGGTGGCGGCTTGATCTGGACAAACCCTTTCATTTCTCGCCGCAAAGTCGCGCTACACACCCACAGAAGCACGGTTCAACACCCGTTTGCCGGTATGCGTTCGGCAACCGCGGATGTCTCTTGGAAAGTCACCGACACATCCAAGGCGATCAACGTGGCCCATTACGACCAGAGCGTAAAACAGGCCATCGAGGATAGCCTCAGTGAGGTGGGAGCAAACGCGAGCCCAGAGCAATTTAATACGGCGTTGACTCAACACCTTGGCGAAATCGGGGTGATCTCAACAAAGGTAGAAGTCAGATCAGGTCGCATCGCCCTGTAAACCGACTTCGCCGCGCGTGGGCCGCATTCGAGGCGCGGTTCATGTCCGTGCCTCCGGAATTGAAAAGTAACTAGTAGTAAGTAGCGTGAAAGCCCTGTAGGGACGAGCTCTTGCTCGTCCGGCTTCTTCAACGCCGGCTATGCTGGACGAGCGGGACCTCGTCCCTACAGGGTCCGACACTGATTACTTCTCTCTCACAGGATACCATCATGAAGCTAAAGCTTTTTTTTCTCGGACTCGCGGCACTGGCACAAATGAGCTGTAGCCAGACCGAGGTGGGTAACACCACCGGACAGCCTCAATCAGCCGGTGAGCCGCAAGACAGCGGTACTATGCCCCTGGAGAGTGGCTCGAGTGGCCGGCTCCTCGGCCAGTCTACGCATTAAATC
>DASUWQ010000068.1:0-21884 GCA_036378375.1 Chthoniobacterales bacterium | reverse complement strand
CGAGAACGTCCCAAGGCGCCGCTCCGGTCTGTCACGCAGATGAATCCTACCTGGCCGCCAAATAACAAACACCACGCTGGGCTATTTCCGGGAGCCGCCTGTTGCCACGATTTGCGGCGGGTCAGACGTTGGGACGAATGGCGTGAGGTCATTGGCCATGTGCCAAAGCGGCTCGCCTCCAAACCGTCTCCTTGAACTCCTCGAACTCCTCTGTTTGTTGCCCTAATGAGCGAAGGGATTGCTTTGATCGAGAAGAAGATGCGATCGGCTGGATTAAGCGAGGTCGCCATACAAGCGTTTGTTTTTCAGTATCAGAAGCTTCTGGACAATGATACTGGGTTGATCCCTGAAGAGGCCATTCAACCGGTTGCTCAGTTGCCGTCGTTGGACGAGAGGGAACTCCCGGAACGCATCGGGGACTATTTACACCAGACTCTGGTCTTGAAATTGAACGGCGGGCTGGGGACTAGCATGGGCTTGGAAAAAGCCAAAAGCCTGCTGCGAGTCCGTGGTGATCTCACGTTTCTCGACATTATCGTGAAGCAGTTTCTGCAACTGCGCGCGAGTACGGCACCGGGCTTGGGCCTGTTTTTTATGAACAGTTTCAGCACTACCGACGACACCATCGAGGCCCTGCAGTCGTACCAGGAATTGGGTGACCCAAAGCACATGCAGCTACTGCAAAATCGGGTACCAAAGATCGATAAGGAAACGCTTTTGCCGATCTCTTGGCCGTCCAATCCGGCATTGGAATGGTGTCCACCGGGACACGCCGATCTTTATGTCTGCTTATACGGTTCCGGTTTGCTTAAGCAACTTTTGGATGCGGGCAAGAAGTATCTGTTTGTTTCAAATGCGGATAACCTGGGCGCTACTTTGGACCCGAATCTGCTTCGATTCTTCGCGGAATCTGTCGCGCCGTTTCTAATGGAAGTCACTCGTCGCACGCCATCCGATCGTAAAGGAGGCCATCTGGCGCGCCGGCTAGATTCCAAGCGATTGGTTTTGCGAGAGTCAGCGCAGTGCCCAGAGAAAGATCTCGACTATTTTCAAGACATTGATCGTCATCGCTACTTCAACACGAATAATCTCTGGATCAGGTTAGACAGATTGTTCGAAGAACTAACCGCTGGGGCCGGGTACATTCCTTTGCCACTGATTCGGAACGAAAAAAATGTTGATCCGCGAGATAAGAAGAGCCCGAAAGTTTTTCAGTTGGAGGCGGCAATGGGTGCCGCCATCGAATGCTTTGACGGCGCGACGGCGGTAGAAGTTCCTCGATCGCGTTTTTCGCCGGTCAAAACCACGAATGACCTATTGGCCGTCCGTTCGGATGCTTATGAGCTCGATGAATTGCTTCGGGTCGGCTTGCTGCCTGAGCGCCGAGGTGTTCCTCCTAAGGTCGAGTTGTCGGACGATTACAAATTGGTGGACCAACTTGAGAAGCTGGTTGCTGCGGGAGTCCCATCTTTGATTCGCAGCTGCTCGCTAACCGTAAAGGGGCCGTGGCGTTTCCTTGCGGGGGTCGAGATCGTGGGAGACGTGCGGTTCGAGAATGATTCCGATGAGGTGCGGGAAGTGAAGCCAGGGGTGTATGAGGATCGCGTGGTAGAGGGATAATCGTCCTCGCGATCGAGGGGCGGGGTGACTACACGGATGGGACTTATGGGACACATGGGACTAATGGGATTACACATAGTCCTATTAGTCCCATAGGTCCCATCCATGTTTGTTGGCCGTGCGTGGATTTACTCGGCGCGTTTTGGTAGCCCGCGCGTCCTACGTCATCCGCACGAAGTCGAGCAGGAAACGGGACCAGAGATACAACATTCCGCGCCAGGTGTAACGAACCTCGCGATTGCCTGCGGGGGTGAGTAGCCCGGATCTCACGTTGTGTTCGATTTGATCTTTTAGGTCTTGCTCCAGCAAATCCCGCATTTGATCGGGAACCAATGGTTGCACATCGACACTGTCGAGATGGGCTTTCGAGAGCATTGAGCGATGGGCGTCACAGATTTGTTCGATTGAGAGATCGGATCTGACGCGTTGCACCCGAGTGCTGGGCAAGAATTTGAGGGAGTACGCAAAAGGATAAGTCCAAGTCAAATACACCTGACCATCTCGGGAACGGGTCATTAAACTGACGTAGCAAAAGGCGATTCGGCCTTGGTGGATCAGGCAAACCGCCATTTGGCTCTGATCGGTGCTCCGGTGAAAAAGGCGGACGAATTGCCGCTGGTTTTGCCAGTGACAACTGACTTCGTCGGCTAAGGTAAAATCTTGGCTCTCGATCTCTTCGGTCAACAAATTCAGAAAGGGAAAGAGCTCATCCCGGGGAGCGGACGATTCGGAGAACACGCGTTCTATCGGCAGGCGTAGTTTGCGGACCCTCGCGATGATTTCAACCCAGGGCAGCAATATCCAAAAAGCAACCAGCATCACGCCCACCGCCCAGCTGCCCGTTGGCAAGTAACCGATAAGAAATGAGGTGAATAGGAGACAAGCCACGCTCAACCGTCGAAAGATCGGCTGGCGGAAGGTGCGAAGTCCGAGGCCTAGGACGGCGACACCCAACACTAATAAGAGGGACGAGAACATTAAACGGGACTATAAAGATTTCGTTCAGACGGAGCTGAACGAGATTTGTACGCGGATAGCGACAAAAAGCTATGGATGAATTTCGTGTATTTTTAAAAAGTGCTCCAACTCTTCGGGACCAAAATCAGGAAGAACTTCATCTCCGACCACAAGCGTAGGAGCATAGGTTTGGCCGGATATCCGCCGCATTTCGTCGTAAGCGACTCGATCTCTGAGAACGTTGATCCGGCGAAACTTGTATCCGTGTTCCTCAAGGTATTCTTCGGCCATATCGCACCACGGGCAACCGGCCTTTACGTAAAGCAGCAACTCAGGCTTATCCATTAATTCTTCCCCTTACTCTGTCGCAGCGCTTGCTCCGAAAGAGCGGTTTGAGTCGGACCCGGCGCAGATGAAATGTTTTGTTCTGATAAAAAATAAAGAACCAATCTACCCGCTTGTGCAAGTGCATCGCGACTAAGACGGCTAGCGTTATCGTCGGCCGAGTTCAAATAGGACTCATCGAGGTCCAATAACGCGATGGCAGGAGTACCCGCGTTTTGGAAGGGAACATGATCGAGAAGCAAGGGACGTTTGCCACTTTCGAGATTGATTTTTAGTGATTGGGCAGCGGATCGAAATTGTTGGATTAAGCCGGCATCCGAATTCATCGCGTAACCCAACGACGATCCGGATCCTCCCATATGTTCAAGCACAACTGCAGCGCTGGCCGCATCGGTGCTCCGGTTGATTTGTAACATTTGAATATAAAATCGGCTGCCGAAAAGGCCGTCGTTAGGGGTGATCTGATGAAACGGCATGTGCCCATCGAGAAACAGCAATTCCACGTGTGCAGCCAGCCGGGGATCGAGAGCAAGAGCATGGGCTATTTCAAGGAGGACGGCGGTGTTAGCAGCTCCATCGGTCGCGCCGGGATCGATGGCAAATCCCAGATTAAGAGAATCGAAGTGGGCAGCCACTAAGTAGAGAGGTTTGGCAAGCGGCACTCGTTGATACCGCCCGATGAGGCTGGAGAAACGGATTTCTTGTCCCCCGGGAGCCTGCTCAGTGAAAGGTTGTTCCGTTACTTCCCAACCAGCAGTTACCAGGTTGGATTTCAGATAGCCGCGAACCTGATCGAGGGCTGTGCTGCCCGCGATCCGATTGCCAAAGTTCAAGATTGCTTGCGCAGTCGAAAGGGAACGCTCGCTGTCGAAATCGTTCCAGATTGCCTGGCGCCGAGGAGGGAGAGGCGGGGTCGGCGTCTCGGGAGACTGATTTGCTGAAGGCCCTCCAGATCCCTGGCTAACCGGCTTACATGAAATAAGCAGTATCAGGGTGAAACCGAATAGTAACGGAAACAGAAGCGAACGAAATGGAACCGCGCTGCGGGATGCCATGAATACGGACTTTAATGCGATGTGACTCCTAAGAGCGATAGGATCCGCTCTAAGTCATCGTTGCCGTAGTATTGGATCTCGATTTTGCCCCGCTTATCGTTGTGGTGAATTACCACGTGCGTGGCCAGTCTGTCTCGAAGCCGATTTTCAATCTGCGCCACGGCGTGATTAGTGGTGTTCTGCGCAGCTACTGGACGAGAGCCGGTTTTTCCGGTCTTGGTCAGTCCACGTCGGGCCAATTGTTCGGCGACCAATTTCTCGGTTATGCGGACGGTTGCAGATTGGCGAATGATGACCTCCGCGATCGCGAGTTGTTCGGCCCGGTTCTCTAAGCTCAATAAGACTTTTGCATGTCCAACACTCAATAAATCCTGTGAAAGATAACTTTGGATCTGGGGGTGCAACTCGAGCAATCGGAGCGAGTTCGCGATGACCGATCGGCTCTTACTTACGCGCACCGCGATATCCTCTTGTCGCATAGAGAATTCTTGGGAGAGCCGCCGATAAGCTTGAGCTTCTTCGATCGGATTCAGGTCTTCGCGCTGGAGATTCTCAATCAATGCCATCTCCAAAACGTCACGATCAGAGGCATCTCGGAGGATGACCGGTGCTTCGCTTAGGCCGAGTTGGTTGGCAGCTCGCCAGCGGCGTTCGCCAGCGATCAGCTCACATTTCCCGTTAACCCGACGGACAATGAGCGGCTGGATTATTCCGTGCTCCCGGATCGAATCTACTAGCTCTTGTAACTGGTCCGCATTGAACGCTTTTCTCGGTTGGAGCGGGCTGGGAACGATGTCAGTGAGTGGAACACGTTCGACGCGATCTCCTGGTTCAAGTGCGGGCGGTTTTGGTGTGTTGATCAGAGCACTAAGGCCCTTACCGAGAACTACCTTTGCCATAACCGATGGGAAGCTACTGGACCTACCTTGGTAAAGCAAGGAGTTCAGGAGTTTGGTAGGGCGAGGCTCCCAAACAGCCAAGGGCTCTATCGTAGCCGCTGGTGCCGGACACTTCAGAAAATGTTGTTACGCCAATTCTCGTGCCGAGCCGAAACCCCGTGCAGACCACGGCTCAGCGCGTGTTAAGGCCCAGCAACGCTCTCCAGCGAAACATTCCTGATTTCCCTGTTTACCTTGCAGATCGCTCGGGAGCCTCGCCCTACCGATCTCCTTGAACTCCTGCTTTGCCAATGCTCTTAAAGATGGTGACAATTTGGTCCGACCCAAAAGCGCGGCTGATCTTAACCGGCAATTTTCTGCTGGTTGTTGGTGCGGGCATCACGTTCATGGCGGTCCCGTGGCTGCTCATTCAACAACCGAATGGGAACGCTATTCTCGGCTACAGCAATGCCGCGGTAACGCTTTTGATTCTTTGTCTGTTACCTTATTTTGGCAAAATCGTTGATCGCTATTCGAGAAAGCGAGTGGTTCTGGTCTACCTCGGGTCGGCGGTTGTCTTGGACGCGCTGATCGTTGCGGTAATCCTGGGAGATGGCTCAACTAAAATCTGGGAACTCTTGACTGTATTTTGTTTTGGTTCGCTGGGAGCAAGTGTTTATTACCCAGCGCAGTTTGCGCTCAGCCAAGAAGTGATTGCGCCGGAGCGCTACGAGAGTCTGAGTGGCGCCATCGAAATACAGTGGCAAGCAGGATCGATGTTCGCCGGCGCACTGGGAGCCTGGTTGATTGCTGTGATCCCATTCTGGGGCGTCTTGTGTATTGATGCTGCAGCTTATCTGTCCGCTTTCCTCATCATGTCCAGGCTGCAGTACCAGAGAGCGCAGGAGCGATCAATGGCGCCGGCTTCTGCTTGGGCAATGTTGATTGAAGGTTTGCAGTATCTGCTCGGGCGGCCGCGACTATCGATTGTCATGTTGGCAAGTTACTTACCTTTTCTTGCTATCATGGTGGGGAATTTCCTTTCGCCGATCTTTGTGCGCGAGGTGCTCCGAGGAGGACCGCAGATCTATGGCATTGGGGAAGTAAGTTATGCCGTTGGTGCGACTCTGGCGGGCCTCTCGGTTCCGGCAATTAACGCACGCATTGGGTTGGTACCGACTTTGTTATGCACAATCGCGGTCTATGGAGTAGCGGCTTCCCTGAATCCGATGGCACCGATCGCCATCGTCTTCTTCGTTTCATATGTGCTGCAAGGTTGGGGCAACGCGGGTTCTCGAGTGGCGCGTACGATCCTTGTTTTGAAGACGGTACCAAACGGTGTCGTTGGCCGCGTGAACCTCTTCTACTCCGCCTTTGAGAGAATGTTGCGATCCACTGCCCTGGCCGTGGTCACGGCAATGCTGCCAGCCTGGGGAGCCGCCAATTCGTATTGGGTTCTCGCGGTGATCGCGGCGGCGGCCTGGTTGATGGTGTGGAGCGCTCGCCATGTGCGGGCCTATCCCGTCGAGACGGTTTCGGTTGGAGAATCTTGATGTTTACGCGCTTGACATGGGTAATTGATGAAACCCCGCATCGGGCCGCTTTGAATATGGCGATCGACGAGGCGCTGCTTTTGGGCGGCGGTGATTGTCCGCTGTTTCGGGCCTACCACTGGCTACAGCACCCGGTCTCGATTGGTTATTTCAGCTCTTGGGAGCAGACCAACGCACTCTATCCGGACAGGGAAATTGTCCGTCGCTGGACCGGTGGCGGCGTGGTCGAACACGGAGCTGATTTCACTTACTCCTTGTTACTGCCATCGGACGCTGGACCGCCTCCGAATCGAGATCTCTATAGAGGAATGCACGCTGCTATCGCACGGACCCTAAAGGCCATGGGGCGCGCCGGTGCGGTGGTGGTCAAAGGTTCCGAAACGGCACCTGGGACAGATCCGGTTGCCGCTTGTTTTGCGAAATCTGTGGAAAACGATGTCGAAGTTGACGGGGTTAAGGTTGCGGGCGCGGCCATCCGGCGTTTACGCACGGGCGTCATTCTTCAAGGAAGCATCCAGCAAATTTCGGTCGAATCCGGATTCGCAGCTCAGCTCGCGCACACGTTGTCGCTTGCCGTAGAGAAAAGGATGCTTTCGACCGTGACAACGTCGTTAGCCGAGCGTATCGCTAACGTGAAGTACGGCACCGAGTCATGGACACGCAGGTATTGAGTGCTTGTTATCGGACCCGGGGGCGTGGCCATGAATCCAGTCTTTTTCCAGAACCGTTTATTTGCTGATATTCCGGTCGATGTCTTGGAGGCGACCCCGGTGTGCGAGCGGGTCTTTGCTCCCGAGACGGTGATTTTTCGGGAAGGCGACCATGGCGACACGCTGATGTTGGTGGGTTCCGGGTTAGTCAAGATCTCAAAGGCCGGGTGGCAGGGTCACGAAGTCGTCCTTTCGCTGATTGAGGCCAACGATTTTTTTGGCGAGCTGGCATTGCTCGATCGCGAACCGCGCTCAGCCAGTGCGATCGCTCTTAAGAATACGGTTATCGGTGAGATTGACCGCCCGGCACTTGACTTTCTGATGGAGAAAGCTCCGCGAGTTCTGCCGGTCAACTTCACGCAGGTTGCAATCGCGAGACTCAGATCGACCAATGCCAGCTTTGTTCAACACATACTCCGAAGCGAACGCCTGGCTGTTCTCGGAACGATGTTGAGTTCGATCGTTCACGATCTCAAAAACCCATTGGCCGCGATTACGTCGTCGGTCAGTTATCTTGAGCAAAAGGCTACCGATGATTTCACAAAGAGTGCGGCCCATATAATCAAAAGCTCGGCGGATCGGGTAGTGCTTCTGACCGAAGAGCTGTTGGATTTCGCTCGGGGGACCGCGCGGTTGTCTCCTACTTGGACAACGTCAAACCGGTTGTTGGATCTGCTTGAGACCGAGATTTTAGATCAAGTTCGGCGTACGACGGTGTCGGTTGAGGTCGAGAATAGGACTAAGGACTCGTTCTGGATCGATGAAATGCGGGTAACTCGGTGTTTAGCAAACGTTGTGAAGAACGCATGGGAGGCAATGCGGGACCGAGGCAAGCTACGGTTGGAATTCGAAGGGCGCGATAGTGGACTGTTCATTTCGGTTGCCGACTCCGGGCCAGGTATCCCGGAAGAATTTCGCAGCCAGATATTCGAGCCATTCATGACCTACCGGAAACGGACTGGAACGGGTCTTGGCCTGTCGATCGCGAAATCGTGCGTGGAAGCGCATGAAGGCAAGATTTCCTTCGAGTCCCGGCCTGGAGAGGGCACGACGTTTTTTATTTGGTTGCCCAAACAGAGTCAGAAGTGGTTGAGGGCTGGTCTCGAGGAAACCGCGAAGCGGTAGTTCCCCATGCGGGGCACAGCAGGGATGCAGGTTGATGGCAGCCGAAACGCCTGGAGGGGACCGCTTTATAGCGTGGCAGCTCTATCGGGTTGCAGCAAGCGGCTCCCGGGAACGTCTCCTAGTTTTCCAAGCGTGAACGCGTTTGTTTGAAGGGAATAAATTTTAATTGTGGAAGACGGTCTAAATGCACGTTGGGTCATGGCAACACCAGCAGACGTTCCCGGGAGCCGCCTGCTGCCGACCCACAGAGTTGCCACGTTATAAAGCGGCTCCCCTCCAGGCGGTGGGCAGAAGCACCTTCCTATCGATCATCGAATCGGGGAAATACCGGTGTCGGTTCTCCTAACCGGTGCTCGACCGGAAGCTTATCCCAAGCTAATTCTCGGTACCCGGCGGCGTTCAATTGCTCGAGAATCTTCGCCGCAGAGTTTGGGATCACCGGTTCCATCAAGGCTGCCGCCAGCCGCGCAGTCTCGGCTAAAGTGTAAAGAACGTCCTGCAGGAGGTCACTTTGGGCCGGTTCCTTGGCTAGTTTCCAAGGCGCTTTTAACTCCACTAGACCGTTAGCCTGAGTAACCAGATCGGAAACCGCTTCTAACGCGGCATGCGGCTGAAATTGGACAAAGGCTTCGTGGTACCGATTCAGGACTAAGCCGGCGGTGGACTTAATCGCTTCGAGCTCGGCATCGTTCGTGTTGGTCTTTTTCACCAAACCGGAATGATATCGCTGCACCATATTGATGGTGCGATTAACCAGGTTCCCGAGACCGTTCGCCAGGTCGCTATGGTAACGGATCAAGAGACGTTCGGTGCTAAAGTCGGCGTCGTGTCCAGTGGCAATATCCCGCATTAAATAATACCGAAGCGCGTCCGCTCCATATTGATCGGCCAGTTGAGCCGGATCAACGACGTTGCCCAGACTCTTGCTCATCTTGGCACCTTCTACGTTCCACCAACCGTGCACTGTCAAACGCGGCATCTGGTCATCTGAAAATCCCATGGCGTGCAACATGATCGGCCAATAAATGCCGTGAGCGGGCACCATGATGTCTTTGCCGATGACGTGTGCCTTACACGGCCACAAATCCGCGAAGTCGGGAAGGTTGCTGCCGGGATCTGCTTGATAGCCGGCAAACGTTACATAGTTCAGCAGCGCATCGAACCAGACATAGGTCACGTATTCGTGATCAAACGGGAATGCAATACCCCAGGAGAGCCGCTCCTGTGGCCGAGAAACGCAGAGGTCGCCACTCAGCCGCTCGATAGCATTCAGCAATTCAACCTGGCGAAACGCCGGGGTTACGAAATCCGGATGGGTGCGGACAAAGTTTTGCAGCCAGTCCTTGTGCTTAGCTAAACGGAAGTACCAGTTTTCTTCTTCGAGCAGAACCACCTCGCCCCATTCAGGCCCAAATTCGCCTTCAGCGTTTCGCTCTTTATCAGTCAGGAACTGTTCTTGGCGAACGCTGTAATGGCCGGAGTATTTCGCTTTGTACAGTTCACCTTTATCCTGGAGAGCCTGCAATACCTTTTGAACCGCGCGTTTATGCCGCGGATCGGTGGTAGCAGCCCAGCCGTCACGCTGGATATTCAGTTTGTCCCAAAGAGACAGGAATTGTGCGGTGACTCGTTCGGCGAAAGCTGCCGGAGCAATGTTTTCTTTTTGGGCCGCCTGTTGCACCTTTTGACCGTGTTGATCGACGCCGATCAACAGAAACGCAGGACCTTGCGTACGCCGATAACGGATAATCACGTCGGCCAAGATTTTCTCATAGGCATGCCCGATGTGCGGCGCCGCGTTAGTATAATCGATTGCCGTGGTAACGAAGTATTTCACCTGATGGAACTTTCCCTAGAATTGCACAACAAGATCGCAAAGATTACAAAGACAAACAATTTCACAGCAAGGCCACGAAGGCCACAAAGGTGAAACAATTTACAAAACGGTCACCGGCCCACGAATATGTCAGGCATACAGCAGTCATCTCTTATCTTCGCGGCCTTCCTGTGAACTATTCTGTCTTCCGGTTCTTAGAATCCTCGTTGTGCAAATCATTCTTTTGTGTCTCGAACGATTTTTCCTCCCCAGGATAGGATTCGAGCTTTGCCGCTGGCAGCCTCGGCTTCTTTGATCTGATGATTCCTGACGTAAAACAAAGATAAACTTGACCAAGCCAATTGGTCGTTTGG
This sequence comes from Chthoniobacterales bacterium, assembly GCA_036378375.1. GTDB lineage: Bacteria > Verrucomicrobiota > Verrucomicrobiia > Chthoniobacterales > JAFAMB01 > JAFAVN01. Next base: position 11,451 of record DASUWQ010000068.1, on the reverse strand, counting down.
CCGGAGTTCAACCGCTTTGTTCCCGGCTTCGATCGCTTCTTGGTACTGCCCGTTTTTCATGAGTGCCATTCCCAGAGCATGCCAGCCGTCGAAAAAGGTCGGCTCTATTTCGGTGCATTTCCGATACTTTTCGACTGCCGCCGCCAAATCGCCGACTGCCAAATCGCCATTGGCATCATCGAAAAGCTCAGCCACACTCTCAGGAATTTCTTCCATAGGGAAATCTCGCATGAGGGAGACCGATTGTCCCAGATGGAGTTGAAGAGCGACGCAGACGATGCGACGTAGACGCGTCAATTAGACGACGAGGCAGCAGTTGGCGTGCAGGCACTTCTCATGACGGAGGGGAGCCGCATTACGAAGGATGTGTCCTTGGACCGAGAACAGCACTTATTGTGAGGCTGGCCCAGACGTATGCACTGCCGCGGCTCCCTGGATGCGTGGAATTACCGAGAGACGTTTTCAATTCAAGCCCAGCGTGTTGAGCGCGTTTAGTCCCGGGGCGTCGCATCTTATCGAACGCCATACCAGTCCCGCGGCCGCGGGATCTGCGCCGACATCCGATAGACCTGAAAATGCGGAAGGCAACGCCCCTCCGAGCGGCCTGATCGCTATCGGTGCCCGTGGAGAGATCTAACTGGTTTGATATCTGGCCAACGGAGAACCGCCGGCTTTCTGCAGCGCCACCCTGAGCCATTCTTTGAAAACCAGATTGCCGTAGAATTGCTCGATGGCACTCGAATTCTTCTTTTTGTACTCAGCAAACTTAGCGTCATCGATTGGCTCCCTGCTAAGCATGCCGACGAACACGTAGTCTTGGCCCTGGGGCAGAACGTCTGACGTTTCCCCTGGGGATAATTCCAGGCCGTTCTGGCTAATTAGCGTGGCAATCGCCGTTTGTTGGCCTGGATCGGCCAAAGCGAAAGCAGGCGGGGTTTCTGGCGTAACTCCGGCTTTCTTGGCGGCATCCAGGAAGGTAGCGCCAGCTTTCATCTCTTTGAGAATGTCCGCGTGCACGGCGTCGGCTTTCATGGCTGCGACCACTTGACCGCGTACATCTGCCAGAGGCGCTACATGTACCGGATCAACATCTCCCAACTTCGCGACGTAGAAACCGTCGGCGCCTTGAATCACATCCGTTACGGGTTGTTCTTTGCTCAGGTTGTTGGCTGCCGTCACCAGACCTTGCTCCTTAGCGATCAACGGATCGGGATCGTTGCTGGTGAACATGCCGGTCTGCTCAACCTTCAGATCTTTTTCTTTCGCTTTACTATCGAAATCGTTCGGGTGGTCGGAGACTTCTTGCTGAAAGGCTTCCGCGCTATCCGCGAGCGATTTCAGTACGGTCTGTTTTTCTTTGTCAGCCAGCTTTTTCTGATTGTCGGTCAAGGTGAAGGCGACGTATTCAATCTTCCGCTTTTCCGGCAACTCATACCGAAAGCTGTGGTCCTGATAGTAGGAATTCACCGCGGCATCGGGAAAATCGTGATTATCTTTGAAATCGGCGGCTTTGAACGACAGCACGGCGAGATTCATCTTTGCCTGGCTCAATTCGTAATCGTGTCGCAGTATCGATTCGGGCATCGGAGCTGCAGCCGTAACCAGCCGGTAGACGTCTTGAACCCGAAGATTGTCCGCCACCACATTGTCGATATCCGCGGGCGTCAGGCCTCTCGTGTTCGCAAACGTCACGATTTGTTGATATTTAGCCTGGTCAAAGTGGCCGTCGGTTTGGAAAGCGGTCAACTTCATTTCGGCGTTCCGGATCTCGTTATCGGACGGTTCGATTTGGAGGGCCTTGGCTTCGTCCCTCAGTAAAAGCAGGTTCCACGCTAGTCCGAGGTTCTCCTCGTCCCTGCTACGAGCTTCATTCTGCCCCGGCATTAAATGCCTCAGCAAATCGATGAGACCAAGACCATAGGCAAGTTCTGACACGTTGCTCAGCTTTTGCACGTCCTCGAGGGAAATCGACCGGCCGTTGATTGTCCCGATCACCGATTGGGGGCCTCCTCGCATCCTCGTCGAGGGGTTCAGGAACACGATGAAGGTTACAATGGTAACGATCGTGATGATGATCAGCAGGGATCGTTGCCGTTTACGGAGGGTGTCGAGCATAAAGTAGTAATCAGTAAACAGTAATCAGTAAACAGTAATCAGTAATCAGTAAAGTGGTTGCTAATGGCTTCGGCGGCCATCAGACGTCCAGCGGCATGGCTTGTCAGAGCTCCTTGGTACTCAGAAAAGACCGCTGCCGCTGGAGAATAATACTGATTACTGACTTACTGATTACTGGTTACTCCGGGTTTTAGAGGGAGCTAGCTTAGCAATCCCGCCCCCAACTGCGGGAAGATTCCAAAAAGGAAAATCAGAACAACGAGTGCTCCGATCGTGATCGTGGAGAGCAGGCTGACGGGAATGGCCGTCTGGGTTCCGGTCGTTGTTTGCCAATACATGGCTCGCACTACCTTCAGATAATAGTAGAACCCGCAACCGACTGTAACAATGGCCACCACAATGAGCAGAAATTGTTGCGATTCGAAGGCCACTTTAAAAACGAGGAATTTACCTAGGAACCCGGCAGTCAGCGGGACGCCGGCCAGAGACGCCATCGCAATCAACAGGCTAAAGGCGAGGAAAGGTGAGCGTTTACTCAGACCGTTGAAATGGGTGATATCGTCGCCTTCCGAATTTTTCGCCACAATGATCAAGACGATGAAGGAAAGCAGCGTCATGAGTAGATAAGCTGCCAGGTAAACCACCACGGCGAGACCGGCATCAAGAGCGCCGAAGCTGGCGACGGCCATCAGAAGGTAACCGGCATGCCCAATACTGGAGTAAGCCAATAGCCGCTTGAAATTTGTTTGCGGCAGAGCGGCCAGGTTTCCGTAAACCAGCGTAGCGGCGGCCAGTAATACAATGGCAAAGGACAGTTTAGACTCGATCGCCGGCAAACTTTGAAAGGCCTCGAGTACTCTTAGCAAAACGATAAATCCTGCCGCCTTCGACCCGACAGATAGAAAAGCCGTGATGGGCGTCGGCGCTCCCTGATACACGTCTGGGACCCAGAACTGAAATGGCGCCGCAGCTACTTTGAAGCCGAGACCAACGATCACGAGCATCGCGCCGAACAGAAGGCCGGTTTGATTTGAAACCGGAATTGACGGCAGGACTTTGGCGATGCTGGTCAAATTCGTGTTCTGGGTGATCCCGTAGATCCAGGTAATGCCATACACGAAGAATCCTGTGGATAGTGCGCCCAGGATCAAATATTTGGCGCCTGCTTCCAGTGACGCCGGATTACGCCGCGTAAACGCGACTAGCGTATAAAAAGAGACGGTGACCAGTTCCAGCGAGATGAAGATGATCACGAAATCTGTAGCCGACGCCATCCACATCAAGCCGGCGCAGGTCAGGATCGGGAGCGAGTAAAATTCGCCGATACCGGCCTGGGGAGTGATCCCGTGGACAAATTTTCTAACGGTATCGGAATAATCGATCGACATGATCAGCACGATGATCGTGGTGATTAAGGCGAACTTTTTGAAAAAGAGAGCGGCTTTATCTTGGGTATAACCGGCGACTTCCGAGGCGGGGAAACTGCCGAACTGGAGCAGCAGAAAAACGCAGGCCAGCCCGATGATACCGATTATTGCGATGATATTACGATTGAGGCGGTCGGCGAACGACTCAATGAGCAACAAACCGAGGCCTAAGGCCAGAACAATCAGTTCAAGAAGTATCGGGGACATAAAGTCATTTCCAGAAGAGGGCCATACCTGGTTCGATCTTTTGTAGGACGGCCTGGGGCGCAAAACCGAACACGATTAAGCCGGCAAGAAGCAATACGACCGGCCAACCCAAACCCAGGGTGACGTCTTTTACGTTGGCCCACCGGCTGGGGCGATCGCCGAAAAAGATGCTGCGATAAGCACGCAGCATGTAAACCGCGGAGATGACCAAGCCCCAGAGAGCGCAGACGGTTGCGATCTGGTAACCATTAAAGGCAGCACCGGGGGTTGCAGTTTTGAACGCGCCAAAAAAGACTAGAAGCTCAGAAGCAAAATTCGCGAAGCCGGGTAAGCCAATCGAAGCGTAGAGCGCCAACCCGAACAGGAAACTGAGTAACGGCATGGACTTGGCTAGACCTCCCAAATCGCGATAATCCAGTGTTCCCGTCTGTTTGCGCAATTCGCCGGAAATCGCGAACAATGCCGCGATGGACAGACCGTGCGCGAGCATCAAGAGAGCTGCTCCGTCGACGCCGATCAAGTTAGTGGTGGCGAGCCCCAAGAAAATGTAGCCCATGTGCATCACGCTGGAATACCCCAGGGTAAGGTCTAGCTGTTTCTGGTTAATGGTAGCGAGCCCAACGAAGATGATGTTGCCGACCAGCAAAGTCAGAAGCAGCCAGGTAAAGTTATGAGCGGCTTCCGGCATTAACGGAAGGGTGAGCCGTAAAAGACCGTAGAGCCCGAATTTTTTCAGCACGCCCGCGTGCAACATCGCTACAGGGACCGGAGCGGCCGCATACGCCTGAGGAGCCCAGGTATGAAACGGAAACAATGAAACCAGAGTGCCGAAGCCGAACAGCATGAGCAAAAAGACCCAATTTGCACTAGGCCCGGTGAAGACCGCGTGAGCAGCCATCGCCTGCAGCTTAACGATATCGAAAGTCCGATCCTTGTCGGGAACCATCAGATAGAGCCCGATCAAGCCGACCAGCAGGATGATGCTTCCGATCGATAGATAAATCGTAATCTTCCAGGCGGCTGCCTGCCGGTTTCCGCTTCCCCAGATTCCGATCATCAGGAACGTAGGGATGAGCGCTAACTCGTGAAAGGCATAGAAGAAGAACAGATCCAGAGAAGCAAAAGCACCGGCGGCACCCGCTGCAATGGCCATTACGCAGGCCATATATCGATGCAGATTCTCTTCGGTTCGAGGAGACATCCAAGCTGCCGCCAGGGCAACTAAGGAGGTAAGAAAGAGCATCGTCGCATTCAGTCCGTCGACACCCACATAAAACTTCAGGTCCCAGGCGGGGACCAGAGCCAAGGCGGACGTGAATTGGTATCCCCCGGCCGCGTGATCGTAGCCCAAGAAAAGAATCAGCGAAGAAATGAGCCCAACAACCGCACCGGTGATCGCGGTCCTTCTTGGCGCAAATCCAAATAGGATCAGGATAGCGGCGACTAACGGTCCCAAATAGGTGAGATGTACTAGTACGTTCATGCGGCGAAAAGGATCAAGTAAAGGAGAAGCACCACCCCGAAACCGAATAGAAAAGCGTAGGCTTGGAGGTTACCGATTTGCAGAAAACGAAGCGCGAATCCGAACCCCCAGGTAGTCCCTCCCAGGCCGCGCACCAAACCGCCGTCGATAATCCATCGATCGACGAAGGCCGCGACTCCTGCCAGCGCGTCCTGGGTCCATTTAACGAGGACGGAATAGAATTGGTCGATATAGAATCGGTTGGCGAACAAGGGGATGCTGACGGGATCGCTGTTCTTGCCACGGTAAAGAACAAATCCGGCGCCTATTCCGGCGATGAAAACCGCCACAGAAACCAGCATTGCCGGGATTGAAGGCCCTGCCTCCTCTGCCATCGGAAAGAAGATATGTTCGACCGGTGGGAAGCCGGCGATGAGGCTGGGAATCGCCAAAAGAACCAGTGGGACCGCCATTACCGGAGGCGATTCATGGGCATGTTCGGCAGCTTCCGAACGAGCAGAGCCCAGAAACGCCACCACGAAGAGGCGCATCATGTAAAAAGCGGTGAAGAAATTGATCACCGTGATTACCAAACCCGCGGCCGCATTGTGTTCGAACGCTGCAGCCACGATACCGTCCTTACTCCAAAAGCCGGCCAGGGGAGGACACCCGGACAACGCCAAGGTCGCTATCAGAAAAGTCCAAAACGTGAGCGGCATCTTCTTCTGCAGCCCGCCCATCTGCCACATGTTCTGCTCATTGTGGAGTGAGTGAATCACCGAACCGGCGCCAAGGAAGAGTAGGGCTTTGAAAAAGGCGTGGGTGAACAGATGGAAAAGGGCGGAAACGGGGACTCCCAAACCGACGGCAGACACCATCAAACCCAACTGAGAGAGCGTCGAATAAGCCAAAACCCGTTTGATATCGGACTGTTGGGTGGCCATCAACGCCGCTAGCAACGAGGTGAATACCCCGATCCAAAGAACGACAGCGAGAGCGGCAGCGGAACCGGCAAAGAGGAAGTAAACCCGGGCCAGCATGTAAACACCGGCAGCCACCATCGTCGCCGCGTGGATTAAGGCGGAGACCGGTGTTGGGCCTTCCATCGCATCCGGTAGCCAGACGTGTAACGGGAATTGAGCGGACTTACCGACGGCGCCACAAAAGATCATGAGGGCAGCAATCGTGGCGTAGCCGGCTCCCAGGCCAAGGGTGGACCATTTCGATGTCAATTCGCCGAACATCACCGTGCCCGACGCGGACCAGACCATCAAAATGCCAAGCATGAAGCCGAAGTCGCCGATACGATTGACGATCAAGGCTTTATTGGCTGCGTCTGCTGCGGAAGACCGCTCAAACCAATGGCCAATCAAGATGTAGGAGCTTACCCCGACCAGCTCCCAGAAGATGAACATCATGATGAAGTTATTGGCCAATACGATGCCAAGCATCGAAAACATGAAGAGCGACAACCCTGCAAAATAGCGGGACCGGCCTCGGTCGTCGTGCATGTACCCGATCGAATAGACGTGGATCAAGAAACCGACGCCGGTGACCACCAGCAGCATCATCTTACTGAAACCATCAATCAGGTAACCGATCCGAACTTGAAAGACCCCCAGATCGATCCAATTAAAACTAACGTCCTGATCAGGGCTACCAAACACCGTTAGAGCGAAAAGCAGCGAGACAGCGACCGCCGCAACCGACACATAGGAACTGAGTTTCTTGAAAGGCTGAGTCGCGATCACGATCACAGCCGCAGCCAGAAGGGGAGAAAAAAGAATAATCCAGGGAGCCGAGTTCATTCGTCAGAATTTCAGCGAATTGAGATTTTCAATGTGGGTGGTCTGTTTGGCTCGGAAAAGAGCCACGATCACTGCCAAACCGACTGCGACCTCGGCCGCTGCCACCGTGATAATAAAGAAAACTAACACCTGCGCGTTATAATCCGGGAGCCCGGCCTGGGTATGGAATCGCGAAAAACCGACTAACGACAAATTAGCGGCGTTGAGCATCAACTCCAACGCCATAAAAATGATGATGATGTTCCGTCTTAATAGGACGCCGGCAAATCCGACAGTAAAGAGGAGGCCGCTAGCCAGCAGATAGTCATTCAGGGTGGCCATATTTTATTTGCTCAAATTCGCAGCTTGTCCGACGAAGCCCAGGCTCATTCGTTTGGTAAGGTTTGCATGTGGCGAAGTCGGATCCATTCGCAGTTTATTTCAATTCTCTCTTACTGAGCAGAACAGCGCCGACGGAAGCGACGACTACTAACGCGCCGATCATCTGCAACGGCAGCTTGTATTGCTGAAAGAGGGCCATCCCGACCTGCCAGGTATCACCATGCCCCACGTTGTGGCTAATGGCGGGAAAGACCGCATTACCGCCTTGAAAGCCATAGCAGACATCGACCAGGACCTTAACAAAAAGGACGACCACCACGATGCCGCCGAACATCGCGATCAGATTGAAGCGACGTCGCTGCTCGGCTTTAAGGTCCAGCAGCATGATAATGAAAAGGAACAGCACCATCACGGCGCCGGCGTAGACCAGGATCTGGATGACTCCAAGGAAAAACGCATCCAACGAAATATAGAGAGCGGCCAGCCCAAGAAAGCACACGACCAAACTCATGGCGCTGGCAACCGGGCTTCGGTTAACCACCACCATCACGCCGAAGAACAGCATGAATATAACGAAAATCCAAAAGAGTGGAGCGGGCATTGGTCTACTTTTTTTCGTTCCACTTGAAAACCAGACCAGTCATGACCCCGCCGAGCTCGTAGAGCCGAGCTTTCTTATGGACCATCTCTGCTCGGCTTAGCCCGGTAATGGCATAGTCTTTCCGCAAGAAAATTGCTTGTTCAGGACAGACTTCCTCACAAAGGCCGCAGTAGATACAGCGGACCATATCGATCTCAAATTCTTTAGGAAACTTCTCTACCTTGCGCCAGCGATCGCCTTCCGGGATCTCACCCGGCTTGATGGTAATCGCCCGGGGCGGACAAATGAACTCACAAAGCTGGCAGGCCACGCAGCGTTCGCGTCCATGTTCGTCTGTAACCAGGGTAGGAGCGCCGCGATAATGCTCGGGTAAATGCGCATCCCAACGTTGTTCCGGATACTGCATGGTCACCTTGGTTTTACCGGTGAGAACTTTGATGAGGTGACCGATGGTGATCTTTAGCCCGGCCAAAACGGCTGGCAGATAAAGCTTTTCACCAAAGGTTAATTTCGAACGGGCGACAGTGTAAGCCATAAGCAGCGCGTTTATTTGGGCGCGAACGCCAAGATCAATGCGACGATTAAGATGTTTGCTAACGCGATTTCGAAGAAGAAATACCAGCCCAATCGCATCAGCTGGTCATAGCGAAACCGCGGTAGGGTCCAGCGAACCCAAATGAAGAAAAAGAGCAAAATCGCGACCTTAATGAAGAAGGCGACGATATGGAGAACACCCAGAATAAGGTCGCCGAGCCAAGGGAATTGGCTGGGATCGTTCGGCAAAAAGGGAATGTGCCAGGCGCCGAAAAAGAGCGTAACAATGACCGCGCTACCGGTGATCATGGCCGCGTATTCGCCCAGGAAGAAGAGCGCGAACTTCATGGACGAATATTCGGTATGATAGCCGCCGACTAACTCAGTCTCCGATTCCGGCAAATCAAATGGTAGGCGATTGGTTTCGGCGAACATGGACACCATGAACACCACGAAAGAAATGAAGAGCGGAACCCAGAGCAGGAGCTTAATCAGGGCATTCACGCTGAAAATGGAGCTCACCAAGAGCGAAAAGTTAATTCCGGTCAGAGAGAGCCCTTTCAACCAAATCGGCGAGATCAGCCAGCCATTTTCGATCTGATACTTGACGATGTCAGGTAAGTTCAGCGTTCCACAGATTAGAAAGATCGGGATAACTGAGAGCCCGAGCGAAAGCTCATAGGAAATCATTTGTGAGCTCGACCGGATACCGCCGAGGAAAGGGTATTTCGAATTCGAAGACCATCCGGCTAATACGATTCCGTACACCCCCAAGGAAGATACGGCAAAAACCCAGAGAACGCCGATGTCGACATTGGCGACTACCATTGGCAGCCCGAATAAATTACTGCCGAAAGGGATGACCGCGAGCGCCATAAGCGATGGGGCCATGGCGCAGGCAGGTGCGAGCCAGTAATAAAACTTGTTAACGCTTGCCGGGGTGAAGTCTTCCTTCAGCAATAACTTCACCGCGTCGGCAATGGGTTGTAATAGCCCCATTGGGCCCACGCGATTTGGCCCCAGCCGATCCTGAATCATTGCGCTGACCCGGCGTTCGGCATAAACCGTATAAGACACCATGGGCAGGATGATCACGAAGACCAGCCCAACGGCCTTAACCAAAGCCCAAAGCAGCTGAATTAGGATATCCGTCATAGCTTTAGGCCGACGCTGTTACTGGTTCTGCCGAAACTACCCCGTCCAGTTTTACTCCCAGGTCACCAATCCTGCTCAAGCTCAACCCTTGAAATTGTGGAACGTTCTCAGCCATTTGTTTAAAGACGTCTTCGATCAGATAAACGCCGTTTGCTCCCGTCAATTGCTGGATGATGTCCCGCAGTATTTCCCAATCTTCCCGCGCGTTGCCCGGGGATTGAATGGCGTGGTTTAATCGTTGTAGCCGGCCTTTAACATTGATCATCGATCCACGTTTTTCGGCGAACGACGCCGACGGCAAAAGCGTGGTTGCTCGCTTGGTGGTTTCGTTCGGCAAAATGTCCATCACGATGAGCGCTCCCAATTTTTCAAGATCTGCTGCCTTGAAGCCGGCCTCAGTCAGGTCCTCTTGAAGGGCGACGACGGCCTTGATATGGCCCTGGCTGACTCCCTCCGCAATTTGTTGAAGCTTGGCTCCGGGTTGATCCGAGCAAAGCCCTAAGAGCTGGGCGCCGTTGGTGTTGGGGTTACGGATGGAATTGAGCAGAAGGTCGTCGGCCGGCCCAGTTCTCGGCACTATGTCGTAGTTCGGTGTCTTGACGGAATCGACCAGCTTCTTGGCGAACCAAAGCTCTTCGTTGGTCATCCGGCCGGAAGCGATCACGGCAATCTCGGTTGGCTGGAATCGTTTCAGATCTTCTGCTGCCCGAGAAACCGCGGCTGTCCAACTGGTGTTTTCCGGGTTGGATAAATGCCGGATCTGCGGCTCAGTCAGACGGTCGGTCGAATTGACAAAGTGGAAATTCAGACGGCCGTAATCGCACATCCAAGCAGAATTTACGTCGTCGTTCTCGCGTGGAGTTTGGCGGTAGAGAACATTTTGCCGGCTACCGATCAGCGTATTACAGCCGGTGGCACAGCTCGTGCAAATGCTTTTGGTCTCCTTAAGGAACCAGACCCGCATCTTGAATCTGAAGTCGGTGCTGGTGAGTGCGCCAACTGGACAGATGTCGACCGTGTTAAGCGAGTAGTTACTGTCTAGCACCCGGCCGGGATGAGCGGTTAAATAGGAATGGCTGCCGCGACTGGCGAATCCCAGCACATCGTCGTGAGCCACTTCTTTCATGAAGCGGATACAGCGGGAACAAAGGATGCAACGTTCATCATCCAAGGTAACCCTAGGACCGAGGTGGACGTGCTTCGGCTTCTTAACCTTCTCTTCCCGAAAGCGTGAACCTCCGGTGCCGTATTGCACGCTGAATTCCTGCAGCTCGCATTCGCCGGCTTGATCGCAGATCGGGCAATCCAGCGGATGATTGATCAAAAGAAACTCCATCACCCCGTGGCGGCAATCTTGCACCATCGCTGAGTCCGTTCTTACCCCCATTCCTTCGGCGATATCCTGCGCACAGGAAATTTGTGGCCGCGGCATCCAGTTGATCACCGGCTTGCCATCCGGGCCCAGCTCCGGTTTGCGGTCCGGCCCCATTCTTGGCATGCCCATCTCAATTAGGCACATGCGGCAGTTACCAGGAGAACTCAATTTGGGATGGTAGCAATATCGGGGAACAAATTTGCCGGCCTGAGCACAAGCTTCGATAACGCGTGTTCCCTTGGGGAACTGGTGCCAGACGCCGTCGATCTGTACATTGAGAAGAGGTACTGGGTCACTCATAACCGTCTAGCCCTAATGTTTGTCCTCTGGCTTGGAGGAGGCGTTTCCGTTCTTAGAAGCATATGCCTGGAATTCGTCGCGAAATTTCCCAACAAAGCTTTGGGTGGGCCAGGCGCAGGCTTCACCGAAAGCACAGATGGTTCGCC
>DASUWQ010000067.1:0-19242 GCA_036378375.1 Chthoniobacterales bacterium | reverse complement strand
ACGCCTATACCGATTTTCAATGTTTGGTTCGCCCGTCACTCCAAAGCGCTATTCATTGCCTTCGACCTATTTCTAGATCCGCATCGCCGCGATGATGGTGATGGGGATGAGCCAGCCAAAACACCAAGTCCGAAACGACCTCGACTGGATCCGGTTAACCGCTAACCGCGAACGGGCAGCGCTTCACGGCCCAGCTTGCGGCAAAAAAGATTCGATGCGATAGGCTGCGCATGCAGTCCCTTTTGGCTATTTTACAGCTCGCCGCGGTTGAAGTGAACGCCTGGAAGATCATTGGCTGGAGCGGCAATTTGATCTTCGGCCTTCGTTTCGTTTGGCAATGGATCGCTTCAGAGAGAGCCAAAAAAAGCATAATTCCCCCGGGATTTTGGGAAATCAGTTTGTTGGGTAGCATTATTTACACGAGTTATTTCATTTTTTATCGTCACGACTCGGTAGGCATCATTTCTAACTTGTTGCCTCTACCGCTCTATGCACGGAACGTATTCTTGCACTGGCGCCACGCACGCAATGATAAGAAGGTACAGGAGTCAGCGAAGAATGAGGACTCGCTAGTAGATTAAAGAAATAAAGGGACGCGAAACGATCCTAAGAAAAAGGCGAACCGCAGATGAAGACGGATGCAGGTAGATATGGCGTAGCAACAATCACGGAGGCAGATCTCGAAAGTCCATCTGCGTAGGTCTGCGTTAGTCTGCGCTTAGACTTATTCAGTTTGTCTTCGCGTTAATTCGCAGCCTGTCCGCCATAGCTTTCTTTTATGATTTGTAGCAACGTAGTTGTTCAGCGACGGCGGATTCATTCGCGGTTTAGAAGTTTTTATGATTTATCTCGATAACAACGCAACCACGGCGATCGATCCGCAAGTGCTAGACGCGATGCTGCCGTACTTGAAGGAACAATACGGCAATCCATCCAGTGCTTATTCGTTTGGGAAGAAAGTGGCTCGAGCGGTGGAAAATGCCAGAGAACAAGTCGCTGCATTGTTACATTGCGACCCCGCTGAGATCGTTTTCACCAGCTGCGGCACCGAGTCGGATAATACAGCGGTCCAGTCCACGCTCTGGATCGATCGAGATCGGAAACACATTATTACCAGTAAGGTCGAGCACAGCGCTATCCTCAGACAAGCTGAGGCATTGGCCCGGCGCGGATACGAGATCACTTGGATCGAGGTGGATGAACGCGGCCTGCCGGATCTGGCCGCCTTGCAAGAGGCAATTCGATCTGACACCGCCATTGTTTCTTTGATGTGGGCAAACAACGAGACCGGCGTGATTTTCCCGATTGCGGAAATCGCGGCTATTTGCCAGCGCAAACAGACAATTTTTCATACTGACGCCGTGCAGGCGGTTGGAAAAGTGCCGATCGATCTGCGACCCGGCAATATTCAATTTCTAGCGTTGTCGGGACACAAACTGCACGCCCCGAAAGGCGTGGGCGCGCTGTATGTGAACCGGCGCACCCGCTTCAATCCCTTTTTGATTGGCGGCAGCCAAGAGGAAAAACGCCGCGGCGGCACAGAGAATACGGCCTCTATTGTCGCTTTGGGCAAAGCAGCTGAACTTGCCTTGGAACATCTCACCGAAGAGAACACGCGAGTAAGGGATTTACGGGACCGATTTGAGCAAGATGTGATGAAGCGGATCTCCGGCGTCCGGGTCAATGGGGATACAGAGCACCGGTTACCTAACACCGCGAATTTGGCGATCGAAGGCGCCGATTCAGAAGCGCTGCTGATGTTGCTTGACCAGAAAGGCGTCTGTTGCTCGGCAGGCTCAGCCTGTACCGCCGGTTCGCTGGAACCGTCCCATGTGCTTCGAGCCATGGGTTTCTCGACCGACCGCGCGCGAGCCAGCCTGCGATTTTCGTTTGGGCGGTTTAACACCGAGGAAGAAGTCTCAGTTGTCGTGAACATTTTAGCGACTGCAGTGGAAAAGGTCCGCGGTGCGAATCGCGGTGTTCTGGCAGCATAGCTCTCGGAATTCGTACTCGTCCTCGAATCGGCGCTCGCGGGCGAATATGAGTGAAATGCCATCCTCAGGGTGCTGGCCTATCATCGACCACGCCCCGCAGCCCAAAAAATCGAGGACGAGTACAAACCTCGGTTGCCTACACCACGAAAAGGTCCATAAATTCGTCGAAGGGTGTGTCCAATAGTCGTGATGAATCCGCGAAAAGAGACAGGATGCGCCCGGAATTCTTTTCAGAGATTTTGCTTCGCAAACTTTTCTCAAACTTCTCGAACAAAAGTGGTTCGCCCTCTCTTCTCCGGCAAGGATGGCCGACAGGATATTCCACCACTACTTTTTCGGTCGCAGAACCGTCTCGAAAGAAAACCTGAACAGAGTTCCCGATCGATCGTTTGTCTGGGTCCAGATAGTCTTTGCTGAAGTCGGGGTTCTCAATGACTTCCATTTTCTGGCGCAGAACCTCGATCCGCGGATCGGCTGCCGCAGCGTCTTCGTAGTCTTCCGCTGTCAGCTCTCCTCGGATCAGGGGAATCGCCACCATATATTGGATACAATGATCGCGATCGGCCGGGTTATTTAAGGGGCCGGTCTTATCAATGATTCGCTTGGCTGATTCCTGGGTTTCAATGACCACCTTGGAAATCTCATTAAGACGGTCCTTAGTCCGAACGAACAGTTGTAAAGCCGCTTCTACGGCAGTTTGAGCGTGGAATTCTGCGGGGAAAGAGATCTTAAATAGAACATGGCGGATGACATAAGAACCGAGAGGCTGTGCCAGTTGGACCGGGTTGCCACCGAATAGAACATCTTGAAATCCCCATCGAGGCGTGGTCAAAGCGCTCGGGTATCCCATCTCGCCGCGAAGCGCTTGTAGGCCATGGAAAACGGCGCGAGCGGTGGCATCGCCTGCCGCCCAGCTTTTCCGAGAACCTGTATTAGGCGCATGGCGATACGTGCGAAGCGCGCCTCCGTCAATGAAGGCATTCGAGATCGCATTCACGATTTCGGTCCGGGAGCCGCCCAACAACCTGGTGATTACCGCAGTGGACGCAACTCGGACCAGGAGTACATGGTCGAGTCCGACCCGGTTGAAACTGTGCGAAAGCGCCAGCACCCCCTGAATCTCGTAGGCCTGGACCGCTGCTGTTAGTACATCGCGGATTGTCAATCGGTGAGACCTGGCGCTTCCCGGCCTGCTTAGATAATCAGAAATAGCCAAGATTCCGCCGAAGTTATCCGACGGATGCCCCCATTCCGCGGCCAGCCAGGTGTCATTAAAATCGAGCCATCGGATCATGGCGCCGATATTGAACGCCGCCCGAACCGGCTCGAGCTCGTAAGCGGTACCCGGCACGCGGACGCCGCCGGACAAAACCGCTCCCGGAACAATCGGCCCTAACAACTTGGTGCACGCCGGATACGAGAGCGCCTGCAGCGCGCACCCAAGACTGTCCATCAGACAGAGTCGAGCCACCGATTCGGCTTCGGACTCGACCGGCGACTCGCTCAAGACATAATCCGCGATTTTTTGGAGCAGCGTATCCTCAGGGGGGCGGTTTGACGGATTCATGATGGTAAATATCCGCAGATTGCACAGACTACGCAGATTTCGTTAAAGGAATTGGCCGGGCTACAGGAAGAAAAACATCATACAAAGGCATCAGACCTTACCCTACGGGACAAAGGCGATGAAACCCGTTTCTTCCGATGGTTCGCAAAAGCAACCGCGTTGCTGAGCCTTTCGCACGATCACACCAAAAGCCGAAATCTGCGTAATCTGTTAATCTGCGGATTTTAAATTCTGCGGATCGTCACCGCTTCTCGATCGGAACGAAGGGCCGGGGCTCGGGGCCGACGTAGTCGGCATTGGGGCGAATCAGTTTGTTATTCGCGCGCTGCTCCTGAATATGCGCGGACCAGCCTGCGGTTCGAGCCATTACAAAGAGCGGGGTGAAATGAGGAGTTGGGATACCGAGAAAGTGATAGGCGGTCGCGCTGGAAAAATCGACGTTCGCAAACAGATTCTTTTCTTCTTTCACCACCGCTTCGATCTCGTCCGAAACCTCGAAAAGATAACCGTCCGGAGCGGATTTTGATAAGCGCTCGGACCACCCTTTGACGATCGAGTGGCGAGGATCGCTGTGCTTGTAGACGGCATGTCCAAAGCCCATGATTTTTTGTTTAGCGGCTAACATCTCGAGCACGGCCGCCCTGGCCTCTTTTCGGGTCTTAAATCTTTGGATCAAGGCCATGGCCGCCTCGTTAGCGCCGCCGTGTAGCGGCCCTCGCAAAGTGCCGATGCCCGCCGTGATACAGGAATAGAAATCCGAGAGCGTCGCTGCGCAGACCCGGCAGGCAAAGGTAGAGGCGTTGAATTCGTGTTCCGCGTACAGGATAAGCGACACATCCAACGCTCGGCGCGAACCCTCGCTCGGAGCATCCCCATGTAAAAGAGTTAAATAGTGCCCGGCTAACGAATTGGCATCGTCGTCGGTAGCAATTCGTTCACCTTTACGAGAGAAATGATGCCAATAGGCGAGCGCCGAAGGAAAGACAGCCAGCAGCCGTTCCGAAACTTCCTTTTGGATCGCAAAACTCGATTCTGGTTCGATCGATCCGAGGAAGGAACACGCAGTACGTAGCACATCCATCGGGTGTGCATCGGCCGGGATCAATTCGAGCACCTTGCTTAAGGCCTCGGGCAATTGCCGTTTCTGTTTTAGCCTAAGGCGAAAAGAATCGAGCTCAGCCTGGAGCGGTAGCGCGCCGTAAATTAACAAATAAGCGACCTCTTCGAATGACGCGTGATCGGCTAACTCCTCAATCGCATAGCCGCGGTAGGTTAAACCGACCCCTGCTTTCCCAACTGTCGCTATTTCTGTTGATCCAACGGCTTGCCCGCGTAAGCCGGTGGATGCTGGGGGGATATTCGCACTGCTCATGCTTTTCTTAATATTTTGAGAACGAATCTAACTTAGATTCATAGTCGTGGTAGTTGAGGACCTCGTAGAGATGATCTCGGGTCTGCATTGCGCTGACCGCCGATTTCTGGGTGCCGGCGTTGCGGATGGTTTCATACACGCTCTCCGCTGCAGCCGACATCGCCCGAAAAACGCTTAATGGATAGAGCACAATCCGGATCCCGGCGGCTCGCATCTCTTCCACTGAGAAAAGCGGGGTTTTGCCGAACTCAGTCAGGTTCGCCAGGACGGGAACTCGGAGACGCTCGGTAAAGCGGCGATAATCGTCGAGGCTGGTGACTGCTTCCGCAAAAATCAGGTCGGCTCCTGCTTCCACGTATTTCTCACACCGCTCAAGAGCGGGATCAATACCTTCGCCGGCCACCGCATCGGTACGAGCCATCAACATAAAGGAGGGATCGATCTTGGCATCGCTGGCCG
The DNA here is from genome assembly GCA_036378375.1 of Chthoniobacterales bacterium. Taxonomy (GTDB): domain Bacteria; phylum Verrucomicrobiota; class Verrucomicrobiia; order Chthoniobacterales; family JAFAMB01; genus JAFAVN01. The sequence continues at coordinate 13,850 of DASUWQ010000067.1, read as the reverse complement.
CCTTGATACGATCAACCATCTCCTGTGGCTCCACGAGTTCTTTATTGGGACGATGGCCGCAGCGTTTTGCCTGAACCTGGTCTTCGATGTGGCAACCTGCAGCGCCTGCCCGGCCCAGATCTCGAACTGCGCGAGCGATATTAAAAGCGTTGCCCCAACCCGTATCGGCATCAACCATTAGCGGCAAATCGGTGGCCCCAGTGATCCTGCGAACGTCTTCGCAGACGTCGTTCAGATTGGTCATTCCGAGATCCGGTAACCCAAAGGAAGCATTGGCAACACCCGCGCCGGATAAATAAACCGCTCGAAAGCCGGCCCGTTCAGCGAGAAGCGCACAGAAGGCATTGATTGTGCCGACCATCTGCAACGGTCTTTCCTGCTCGATCGCGGTTCGCAAGCGGCCGCCCGGGGAACTCGGTGATTGGTGATTGGTGATTGGTGATTGGTGGGAGGGACTTGTCACCTTCTCATGTTCTAACCCGCGGCCGGGAGGAGTTCAAGGCTGGAGGGGAGCGCTTTGGCACGTCACACACAATCCCGCTGCGTTCCCTACAGGGCTCGATGTGACCGAAAGGCGAGGCAACAGGCGGCTCCCGCGAATGGCCGAAACGTTCCGCACCGATACAGGCGCCGATTATCTCCGCAATTCTTGAGTATCAGATCGTCTATTCATCGTCTCGTAGTCTGAAACTCGTGACGGTGGTCGAATAGATCGCAAAGCAGCTTCCCTCCGATCTTGAACTCCATCCGCGCTATAGTTTAGAACTGAGATCACCAGCCTATGGCCCAAATCGGCAAATGCACAAATAACGTGGGTTGCACCCTAGCTTATACCGGTCAAGAGATCCGTTTCGAAGGTTCGGCTGTATGCCCGGAATGCGGGCGACCCTTGACCTTACTCACGAAACCAAAGACGGGCAGCAAACTCTGGCTCGTGATCTTGGCTTTGGTTGTCCTTGTGGCGATCGCCGGCGGCGGATTCTATGCGGTCGAGCGCATGGTGACTGCGTCCGACACCACAAAAACGTCCGAGACCACAAAAACCAGCGCGACAGCGACACCGTCGCCAGCAGCCACGAACACAAGCGATGGGAAGATGGTGGATGGGAAAAGCCAGGTCCCGGCGGATGTGCTCAATAAGGTCAACAATCAATCCACTCAGTCGCCAAGTCCGCAGCCGGCCTCATCCGCCGCTTCTCCGTCGGTAACGCCTTCGCCCGAAGTGCAGCAGTCGCCGCCCGGTCCGAAAGAAAACTCAACGCCGGGCAACGGTGATAAACCACCACAAGGCGACGCTTCCCCCATCGGGGGCAAGTCTCCCGCTGGGAATGCCAATCCCGATGTCCGTCACCAAAATCCGAGCCCACAGAAGTCGCCCGACTCCACCGGAGGCGGGGACAATTCCGGACAAACGGTCGACACTAAACCGAAGGAGTTGTCTTCGGCCGAGTTGGGAGCCACCAAGGAAGATATCAAGAAACGGATCAACGCGATTCCACGGATGAGCGATTCGGAGAAAACAAAGCTCATCGACAAGCTCGATTCGGCTCAGTATATGCAACGAGTTGGGGTTGTTTACTTCCCGATAGGAAGCAATGTCCTTCCTAAACCGTCGGTGGATAAGCTCGTTAGCTTATTTAAAGCGCCGGAGCTCGTGCAGAAAATGAGCGACCCCACTCTAGTGTTTATCGTTGCCGGCTATGCCGATATGACAGGAGATCCCAGAGGAAATTATAAATTATCCGATGAACGGGCCCAAGCTGTGGCCAATGTGCTCCCGGACGCTGCAGGCGTCCTCAATCTAGTCCGCACAGTACCGATGGGAGGCACCGATCTCCTCAGCGGCAGACGGCCAGACCAGAATCGGGCGGTCGAGATTTGGGCGGTAATCCCCCAATAAGCCCGCGTTGCGGGAAAATGCGTCAAAGCGTTTACCCGCAACGCAGGCTATTAGCGGAACGCTCCGGCTACGCCGGGCACATTCCGCTTGGTTCACCGTTGATCGTTTACTCTTAGGTTGAGCAGAATAGCTGGCTGTAAGCCGGGAATTCCGCTCATAGCCCGCCGCGTTGAAAAAGGCTAAAACTTTTTCAACGCGGCGGGCTGAGGCGGAGCCCGATGCGCAGGGCGTCGAATTCTACGTGATGACGGACCTTGTCCAAGGGGCGGCGCTCACCCCGCGGCAGCGTCACTCCATCCAAGCGAAGAGGCCTACTCACGTTCCGCGGCGTTAGAATAAACCATTCGCCTTGCTCTCTGCCGATTAGCGCATGACGCGCTTCCAACCCGGGAATCTGCTTGAAGACTTCCGCGGCCAATGTGGATTCGGCCCCGATAATCGTGCCATCCCGGCACACAAAAGTCTTGCCTTCAATTACGAGTTCAAGCCGAGCATTCTTAGGTGCCGGTGGACGAAAATCACCTTTTAAACCGAAATCGACCGAGCTCGTTCGCCGGGCTTCGTCCGAAGAAGACATTTGGGCATGCTAGACGGATTCTGAGCGGGTGCCAATAAAGAAGCGCCGTGGGCTTGCCTTGCCCACCTCGACACCGAATGCGCTATCGCGGTTTATTCGGGCCTGAAGCCGGTGGATTTGCCGCGAAGCGGCTATAGACCATAGCTCAGGGCTTCAGCCCTGGGTTCACTGCCGGCCAAGGCAGGCGCGTTGGCACAGCTCCATAGGAGCGAACTCTTTATAGATGGCCGATCTGAATTTTGAGGACAGCTCCGTAGGAGCGAAATCTAAACCGGCGCGTCAATCTGCTTTTAAGAACCGCGAGAATATGCCGCTCCTACGGAGCTCATCGCCGGATTGGGAACGGATAGCTACAAAGATTTCGCTCCTACGGAGCTGTGATAAGCCGCCTTCCCTGGTCAGCTAATCCCAGGGTCAAGCCGGGCTCAAGCCCCTGGGCTATGATCTTTAGCCGCTTCGCGACTGGCCAGGGTTAACCAAAAGGTCAACCGAGCCCAAACCCTCCCTGTCCCCCAGAATAATTGGCAAGCTCTGCCTAACTGTGAACGTTCACGATAAATTCCTTCGGACTCCTAACAAAATATTGATCTTTTCCCGGAAAGGCGTTATTCCGGGTACGGTCAACCTTCTCTAAGCTCTATCCACAGACCTTTTCGAGAAGGCTAACCCCCCCAGCTAATTATGAAATCATTATATTCCCTTGCTCGAGGAAACCCAGTATCAGCGCTAACTACCTTAGCGGTACTCGGGCTCATCAATACTTCTGGTTTTGCCGCAGACAAGAAGTTAGTCGTTGGCTTCTCTCAGGTCGGCGCCGAAAGCGGCTGGCGAACCGCCAATACCGATTCCATCAAATCCGAGGCCGCCAAACGCGGCATTGATCTGCATTTCTCAGACGCGCAACAGAAGGAAGAAAACCAAATCAAAGCCATTCGGTCCTTCATTGCCCAGGGTGTCGATGTGATCGCTTTTTCGCCCGTAGTGGAAACCGGGTTTGAGCCGGTGTTGCAAGAGGCAAAAAAGGCCGGGATCCCCGTCGTTCTATCGGACCGTGCGGTGAAGGTTTCAGATCCTACCTTATACAAATGTTTTCTCGGTTCGGACTTCATTGAAGAAGGCAAAAGAGCTGGGAACGAAGCACTCAAGCTAACTGACGGTAAAGCGGGAATCGCGGAATTGGTAGGAACCGTGGGATCAGCTCCCGCGATCGACCGGGCAAAAGGTTTCCGTGAGGTGATCGCCAGCCACCCCGATATGAAAATCCTCTTGTCGCAGAGCGGTGATTTCACCCGTGCTAAAGGCAAAGAAGTAATGGAAGCATTCTTGAAATCTCCGGAGGCCAAGCAGATCACGCTGCTCTTCGCCCATAATGACGATATGGCTTTAGGCGCGATTCAAGCGATGGAAGAAGCCGGGATTAAGCCAGGTCAAGATATCAAGATCGTGTCGATTGATGGCGTCAAGGGAGCGTTTGAAGCGATGAAAGATGGCAAGCTTAACGTTACCGTCGAGTGCAATCCGTTGCTTGGACCTCAGCTGTTTGACATCATCGAGAAAGTCGCCAAAGGCGAAACTGTACCCGCCCGGGTTGTGACCCAAGAGGGTGTGTACGAACAGGCTCAAGCCGCTGCGGAGCTTCCAAAACGGCAGTACTAGGCGCGCAGTTTCTTAGTTTCCGGGCGGGCGCTCTCACTGAAGGGTTGAGCGCCCGAGTAGTTCCGCGTGAGAAGTGAGACGTGAAAAGTGAGAAGTGAGAGGTAAATACTTTTACCAATCACTTTGCACAACAATGCTTCGCCGGCGCTGAATCATGAATGCCGGGACCAACCAATCACTTCTCACCTCTCACTTCTCACACTCCGATGCCGATGCCCCTTTTAGAGATCGCTGGCCTAAGTAAAAGTTTCCCAGGCGTAAAAGCGCTGGACGCCGTCGATCTCGCTGTTCAACCCGGAGAGATCCATGCTCTGATGGGGGAAAACGGCGCCGGCAAGAGTACTTTGATCAAAGTCTTGACCGGTGTGTTTCCTCGAGACGCCGGCGAAACCCGATTATCCGGGCAAGCAATCGCGCCAAAATCTCCTCGGGAAGCGGAAGCCCTGGGAATCAGCACCGTATATCAGGAGGTCAATCTCATTCCTCATTTGTCGGTGGCAGAGAACATCTGTATCGGGCGGCAACCCACCTGGATAGGAACCGTGCGCTGGGGCGCAATCGCCAAACGGGCCAGAGCTGCCTTGGCTAGACTGGACCTTTCTTTGGATGTGAATCGCCAACTTTCTTCGTATTCGATCGCGATTCAACAAATGGTGGCGATCGCCCGGGCACTCGATGTCTCAGCCAAGCTTTTGATTCTGGACGAACCCACATCGAGCCTGGACAAAACCGAGGTCGACGAACTGTTCAGGAAACTGCGCATCCTGCGTCAGGACGGTCTCGGCATCATTTTCATCACTCACTTTTTGGAACAGGTTTACGAGATTACGGATTCGATCACCGTTTTGCGCAACGGGTGCCGGGTGGGCTGTTTTGCCACCAAGGAGCTGCCACGACTCAACTTGGTGTCTCACATGATTGGGAGAAATCTGGGCCAGGTCGAAGCTCTTGAACACACCCGGGCCAGCACTGCCACCATCCGGTCAGAGACCCCAATGCTGGAAGCGCGCGCGATGGGCAAAAAGGGCTCGATCCAACCACTCGATCTGGACATTCGGCCGGGGGAGGTCGTTGGACTAGCCGGCTTGCTTGGGTCGGGACGAACGGAGACCGCGCGGCTGCTGTTCGGAATTGATAACCCGGACCAAGGGACCATTCGCATCAATAATCAGCCGGTAAAATTCAGGTCACCTCGCACTGCTATCCGTTACCGGATCGCCTTAACCCCCGAGGACCGGAAAGTTGCCGGGATTATCCCCAACTTAACTGTGCGGGAAAATATCGTGTTGGCTCTGCAAGCAGGCCGAGGCAGCTGGCGTCGCTTGTCGATAACCGAGCAAGAGAAGCTCGCGGATCGCTTTATCAATTCGCTGGGCATAAAGACGCCCAGCCGGGAACAAATCGTGCGAAACCTGAGCGGCGGAAATCAGCAAAAGGTGTTGCTTGCTCGCTGGCTCGCGACGGAGCCGAAACTATTTATTTTGGACGAGCCGACCCGAGGGATTGACGTAGGAGCGAAGGCGGAGGTCGAGAAGCTGATCCAATCCCTCAGGCAGGATGGTCTGGCGGTGCTTTTCATCAGTTCCGAATTGGAAGAGGTCGTCCGCCAAAGTCAGCGAGTCGTAGTCTTGCGCGACCGCCGCAAAGTTGATGAATTGACAGAGGCAGCTATCTCCGAGCAAGCTATTATGGAATCCATCGCGAGTCACAGCTCGGAACGACCGGAGGCATGAGCGACTGGTTATCTGACCTCATTTTTTGGATCGTCTTTGCCGCTATTCTCTTGGGGCTACGCCGGCAACGGATTTTTTGGACGGTTGGCGCGCTGGGGCTGCTTCTGCTTTTTAATCAGTTTTTCACGCCTGGCTTCTTTCACCTTCAAGTACTTGACGGCCACCTTTACGGCTCTCGTATAGACGTACTGAACCAAGGGGCAAAGGTGATGCTTTTGTCCCTGGGAATGGTCTTAGTCATTGCCACCGGTGGAGTCGATCTTTCTGTCGGTGCGGTGATGGCGATTGCCGCGGCGGTGTCTTCCCGGCTCCTGGTCACTCAGCATTTGCCGGCAGGCGTCGCTATTGCGGTGGCATTGGCCGTGTCGATCTTGGCCGGCGCCTGGAACGGTTTGCTGGTGGCAGGGTTTGGAGTCCAACCGATTGTGGCAACCCTGGTCTTGATGGTAGCCGGGCGCGGTATCGCACAGCTGATCACCGAAGGACAGATCATCAATTTCCTGGACCCAACCATGGTGTACTTGGGGAACGGTCACCTACTTGGTCTGCCTTTTACCCTGACGCTCGTGGTGGTGATGTTGTTGTTAACCCATTTCCTGGTCCGACGGACCGCGTTGGGTCTCTTCATCGAATCTGTCGGCGACAATGACGAGGCTAGCCGTTACTCCGGCATCAACGCGAAGCAGGTGAAATTCCTGGTGTATACCTTTTCGGGGCTTTGTGCCGGTCTCGCCGGGCTAGTTGCATGCTCGAATATCAAGAGCGCCGATGCGAACAATATCGGCCTCTATCTTGAGCTGGATGCGATCTTAGCGGTCGTTGTCGGTGGCACGTCGCTGCAGGGCGGACGTTTTTACCTGGTGGGCGCTGTCGTCGGCGGTTTGTTTATCCAAACGCTGACGACCACGTTTTACGCTAAAAATGTCAGCTCCGATATCGCACCGGTGCCAAAAGCGCTGGTGATTATCGCCGTCTGCCTACTCCAAAGTGAGGTATTTCGAACCAGGTTCGCTCGGGTGCTTAGCCCCATAGAGAAATTCTTAAAACCGGTTGGCTCTTGGCTGCCTCGCCATCTGCCAACGACTGCGCGGCATGACTCGCCTAAATCCTAAATACATACCGCTCATGGCGACTGCTGTTGTTTTGGCGGCCGTGTTTGGCACCGGCTCAGTGCTCTACCCTAATTTCGGGACGCCCCGGGTATTCGTGAATCTCTTGAACGATAACGCCTTTGTCGGGGTCGCAGCGATCGGCGAATCCTTTGTGATTCTCTCTGGTGGTATCGATCTTTCCGTAGGATCAATGGTGGCTTTTGTCGGGATTCTCATCGCTAAGCTGTTACAGGTTGGATGTGACCCGTTTCTAGCCATAGGGATTGCTCTGTGCGCCGGGATTTTCGCTGGCGCTGTCATGGGCTGCCTCATTCATTTTTTTGAGATGCCTCCGTTCCTGGTTACACTGGCCGGACTGTTTTGCCTGCGTGGTCTCGGTTTTGTCATTTACCCTGAATCGATCGGGATCGACCATCCGTTCTACGCCCAGATGCTGCCGCAACTTTCTATCCTGGTCGCTCCAAAGGCGGTCCTGCCGTTCACGGCTATGTGTTTCCTCGCCTCGGTTCTGGTGGGCACGTTCATCGCCAGTTTTACGCGCTTTGGACGCAACGTTTACGCGATCGGCTCCAACGAAAACTCCGCCCGCTTGATGGGATTGCCTGTCGCCCAGACCAAGATCCTCACTTACGCGCTTGCCGGATTTTTTTCCGCAGCCGGTGGCGTAGTGGCGACGTTTTACATGCAGTCGGGCAACCCAGCGTCTTTCGTTGGACTTGAGTTGGACGCGATCGCTTCCGTCGTTATTGGCGGGATCCTGCTCACCGGCGGGGTTGGGTTTATTCCGGGCACCTTGATGGGAGTCCTGATCCTTGGCCTGATCCAAACCCTGATCAACTTCAACGGTACGTTGAACAGCTGGTGGACGAAGATCGTGATTGGGGTGCTGTTGCTGATCTTCATTGTCCTGCAGAAGTTGATTTCCAGAAGAGCGGTGACGCAGTTATAGGCGCGACTTTGGTGGGGCGAGGCTCCCGAACGTTAAAGGGGTTAGCAGGGAACATAGCTATCCCTAAAGTGATGGTGCGTTACGCCGCTGCGCCCGCCGAGCCGTGTCCCAGCGTGTGACCATCTTGACCCACAGAGACCGTTAACAGAAACCCCGGTTACATTTCCTCAAGAACTTTCGACCATCGCGGACATGGCACACCGCTGGGACGCGGCTCGGCAGGCGCAACGGCATTGCATGTCAGGTCTACGAAGAGGCCGGTTACCTTTGCTGACCTTTTTCGGTCGCTCCGGAGCCTCGCCCCACCAAGCTCCCGTCCCCTTTCGCTCGACAATTTTACCCGAACGGCCAATCTGTAGCAGCTTTCCATGTGCAGGGCTCCTGAACTCCTGCAAAACTCCTTTATCTATGAACTACCGCATCATCGGAACGACGTTGCCAGTGCTCGAACTCCAGTTAAACCCGGGCGAAGGCGTCTTCGCCGTTTCGGGTGAGCTTTCCTGGATGAACAGCGCGATCACCATGAATACGACCACCCAATTCGGCGGCGGTGGCGGATTCTTCGGCGCATTGAAGCGGATGGCCGGAGGTGGCTCATTGTTTATGACCGATTACCGAGCCGATGGCGGCGAAGGTCTTTTAGCGTTCGCCACCCGGGTACCGGGGAGCATCCTTTTTCTTGAGATCAGTCCGAGCGAGACCTACCTCGTTCATCGTCACGGTTTCTTATGCGCAACCCACGGAGTAGAACTGAATGTTGCCTTTCAACAATCCCTCGGCGCCGGGATTTTCGGTGGAGACGGTTTCTTGCTCCAAAAGGTGGCCGGGACCGGTCATGCCTGGATTGAATTAGACGGTGAAGTGGTAACGTACGATCTGAAACCGGGAGAGACCCTGCGAGTCCATCCTGGCCACGTCGGAATGTTCCAGGAATCCGTTGGTTTTGAAATAACCCGGGTGCCGGGAATTAAAAATATGCTGTTCGGCGGAGACGGAATTTTTCTCGCCGCCCTCACCGGACCCGGAAGGGTCTGGCTGCAGTCACTGCCTTTGTCAAATCTTGCGCATGCACTTCAACCGTATTTGCCGAGAACCGTCGAAAGGGTAGAGGACGCTGGCGCCGGCGCCGTGATCGGTTCAGTAATACGAGGACTGACTAAGGGAAGCTAACGCTGGGAGATCGGTGTGGCGAGATCACGCGCTGGGAAGCGGCTCGGCGGGCGCCGTGAGACCACACACGATGTCTAAGCAGGAATTGATTTCACCCTGCTACCACCTCTTGGACGTTCGGGAGCCTCGCCCCACCAATTTTTTATCACCGTTTCGCGGTCTGGGTGTTGGCTATTCGTGCAGCGTGCTATTGACTGTTGGCTATTCGCACGAAGCGCGTTATCCTCCTAGTATCCCTCCCGCGTGTACGAAACATGAATGGAATATCAAAAATCACGCGAAACTCGCATCTGTTCGAATAGCTATCCGTCCTTCTCCGAAGATCCTATCTGTCGGTTTCCCGCTAGCACGTCGCTTTGGAAGCGAGGTGCGTGGCAGTTGGACTACCCAAGTTGAACCCTAGCTTTTGAACTACATGCGAACCATCCCCATTCGACCGCTCAAGGTCACGGAAAACACCGCTACCGGCTCAATCATTGCCGTCGGATTCGCGATATCGCTGATACCGCTCGCGCTTCTGATCCTGCTTTTTGCTTTAGTTTATCCCGGGCTCCTCGCAGATTCCCAAATCGCGAAAAACGCAGTTAAGGTCCCCCAAGCTATCGCGCACGGCGACATCGTCTCGACGGTGGTGCTTAGCACAGCAAATTTACCGATCGATTATGGTATCCAGGGAGGCAAAAAATTTAAATCCCAACGCTGGGCATTCGTGTTCGGCGAATTCCATCATCAAACGCCGCTACAAGTATATCATCTTCAAGGCCGCCCGGAGATGGCCACGACAAATTGGGCCATCGATGCATTGCCCCTGCGGTGGAGCACATTCTGGGCTTTCGCCATCGCATTCACACTTGGTGTCCTGTTGGTTTGGGCGTTGACCGCTGTCGCCATTCACAACGCAAAAAGCCTGCGCCGCACCGCATCTAATCCGGCAGCGATCGAAGCCGCGATACTATCGGGAAACCAGGTAAAAAATAACCGATACTGGAACTACTCTTGGCAACTACCAAACGGTAAGACTCGAAAGAACCTGGTCGCCTGGTCCCCAGAGCGAAAACCCTATTTCACGACGGCGACAGAAGACCGAGCACTGGCCATCGTTTGTGGGAATGGTCTTGCCCATCTGGTTGATGCCAACGGCCGCCCATTCGATCTCGGCACATCTGAGCTTGAGGCGATCGCTAAAGAGCTGCGCTCCACATAGACCGGGGAGGCCCACAATCGTGCTCGTGCTCCTGCTCGTGCTCGAGTTTTTCAAGGCGTGGCGTCACATCGACATTGCGCTTGGCCGGAGGTGCACGCGATTGGCTTGACAGAATCAGCGAACCGCATAGTTCGTCGCTACGAGCACGAGCACGAGCACGAGCACGAGCACGAGCACGAGCACGAGCACGAGCACGAGCACGAAGCGCCACTGCTAACGCCAAACTGCAAACACCTAACCGCTAACCATTGATTTGTTAGCGATGCAGGCTAAGGAAGAGAATGCCAGAAATCGGAGTGATTCAGATGCGCTGCTCGCTGGATCCGAGTGAGAACTTGGAGAATGCGATTGCTCTGGTCCGAGATGCCGCGGCGCAAGGGGCTCAAATCATTTGTCTGCCAGAACTGTTTAAGACGGTCTACTTCTGCCAAGAGGAGAATCACAAGTATTTCCAATACGCCGAGCCGATCCCCGGACCAACCACTGAGCGGCTATCGGCCTTAGCCAAAGAGCTGCAAGTCGTGATAGTCGCTTCATTATTCGAGCGCCGAGCAGCCGGCCTATATCATAACACTGCCGCGGTCATCGATGCGGACGGAACGTTGCTCGGGATTTATCGAAAAATGCATATCCCGGATGATCCGTTGTTTTACGAGAAATTCTATTTTACTCCGGGAGACCTGGGCTTCCGATCCTGGCAAACCAAGTACGCCCGGGTTGGTGTATTGGTCTGTTGGGATCAATGGTACCCGGAGGCAGCGCGACTTACCGCGTTACGTGGAGCTGAGATCCTCTTTTATCCTACGGCTATCGGTTGGCATCCTTCAGAGAAAGCTGAGTACGGTGAGCGTCAACATTCGTCTTGGGAGACGGTCCAACGCGGGCACGCCATTGCGAACGGATGTTACGTCGCCGTGCCTAACCGAGTCGGCCATGAAGATCCAGCCGGTGGCGATGGCCTGGACTTTTGGGGGCGCAGTTTTATAGCGGACCCATCCGGCCAGATATTAGCTAAGGCTGGAGAAGAAAAGCCGGAAGTCGTAATCGCAAGTATTGATCCAAAAGCGCTTGATCTTCAGCGCACTCACTGGCCTTTCTTGCGTGATCGCCGGATCGAAGCGTACGCCGAATTAACCAAACGCTTCATCGATTAAGCCTGCATTTATAAGCAAAGCAGCTTATGGCAGGATCATCCTGAGCGTGCCGGATGATTCTGCCCGGTTGCTTTTACTGGTATAACTAGGGGGAACAATTCGAAAATGACTGATTTTACTGCCAATTCACCTGCTGCGTTGGGATACAAAATGCCCCCGGAATGGGAGCCGCACGAAGCGACTTGGCTTTCCTGGCCCCGCCGTGACGGGATCAGTTTTCCTCATGCTTATGAGGAAGTGATTCCTGCCTTTACGCACATGATCGATGCCTTGCGCGGCTCTGAGAAGGTCAGGATCAACGTAATGGATGTGGATCATGAGAACGAGGTCAGATTCTTTCTGAAAGAGATTGATATTTCTCATGTCGAATTTTTCATTATTCCAACCAATGAACCTTGGTGCCGGGATCATGGTCCGATCTTTGTTAAACGCGAGGCAGAACCGCGCTTGGCGGTTATCGATTGGAATTACAATGCCTGGGGTGGCAAGTACCCGCCGTTCGACCTCGATGAGGTAGTTCCGACCCGAGTGGCAGAGCGATTTAAGCTTCCGGTTTATTACCCTGGCCTGGTGCTGGAGGGCGGTTCCATTGACGTCAATGGAGCGGGGGCAGCGTTATCGACTAAATCCTGTCTATTAAATCCGAACCGGAACCCTGAGCATTCCCAAGAGCAAATCGAACGGGCGCTGCGAGATTATCTCGGTATTTCGGAGATCCTGTGGCTATCCGGCGGCATCGAAGGCGATGATACCGATGGCCATATCGACAACCTCACTCGTTTCGTCGCGCCCGATACGGTAGTCACGGTAGTTGAAGCCAATGAGGAAGATTCCAACTACGAACCGTTGCAGACTAACCTATCGCTGTTAAAAAAGATGCGTTTGTCCGATGGTTCTAAATTGAACATCGTGCGGCTGCCAATGCCGCCAAGGGTCGAGCGAGAAGATCGGCGCTTACCTGCCAGCTACGCCAATTTTTATATCGGAAATCGCGTCGTCTTGGTACCGGCTTTCGATGCGCCAAGTGACAAGAAAGTTGTTTCGACCCTGAAGAAATGTTTTCCGGATCGAGACATAGTGCCGATCGATTGCCGAAACTTGGTGTGGGGGCTGGGCGCGTTCCATTGTCTGACTCAGCAACAGCCGGCTGTTTAGGCGCGAACACGCAACATCGTGCTCGGGCTCGTCCTCGTGCTCGAGTCGTTGTTTTTCTCCAATCAGCTTCAAATATAGAACCTGAGCTGTTCGCGGGGGTAACCATACCCAAGGAGACCCCAACCAAGAGCCGGAATCGAGCAGGAGGACGAGCACGAGCACGAGGACGATGTGGGATGCTACTCATTGCGCTGGCTAAAGATCTCGTCGTAAATCGTTCCGCTCCCAACTTTGGTGACCGGCCCTGAAAGGACGATAGAAAAGTCTTCCCCGATCGTAATTTTTAGTTCACCGCCGGGCATTTGCACTTGCACATCTGAGCCACACAAACCAAGCCGGCGGGCGACCGCCGCAGCCGCGGAAGAGCTGCTACCGGAAGCCAGAGTATAACCTGCTCCGCGCTCCCAAATCTCAATCTGAATTCTGGTCTGATCGAGCACCTTCAAAAACTGTACATTCGTCCGATTTGGAAACAGTGAATTCCGCTCAATCTTCGGCCCCAGACGTTTGGCTAAGTCGGCATCGACCTGGTCCCGTAAAATCACGCAGTGCGGGTTACCAATCGTCGCAGCCGAAATTCTCAAGCTCTCCCCATCGATGTCCAACTCCTCATCGAGTACTTCGCGCCGTTCTCCCATCACGGGGATTACATCGCTCCAGAAACTTACGGTCCCCATCTCCACTTCGATCTCATGATGGGGATCCCGCACCCGGCATCGGACGATTCCGCCCGCGGTTTCTAATAGAAAAGGCTCTCCTCCAACCGAACCGCGCTCCCAAAGGTGCCGGCAAAAGATCCGGATCCCGTTCCCGCTTTTCTCCGCCTCTGATCCGTCGGGATTAAAGATGCGCAGCCCGGCCAATGCCGATCCCGAGGGCAAAGGACCGAACAAGATGCCGTCCGATCCGATCCCAAAATTGCGATCACAAATGACGCGGATCCGTTCCGGGCTTTTCATCAAGCCCATCTCGTCGATGACGAGGTAGTCGTTGCCTAACCCGTGGTATTTGGAGAAGCGCATAGCCTGCTTTTCTAAGAAATGCGCCTGCATTTCCTAGAAAAGCAGGCTATGGCAGCAGGATACTTCGGCGAAGCCGATGCATTCTGCTGCTTCTTTTTGTTAGAATTTCGCAATGATTTTGATGATAGGATTCAAACCTAAAGTCCACGAAATCAAAGCAAAGAGCTTAAACTGCGGAAGATCCAGCCTAGCTGGATCTTCCGCAGTTGTAGCGCGCC
>DASUWQ010000066.1:0-9204 GCA_036378375.1 Chthoniobacterales bacterium | reverse complement strand
TAACCCGGGCTGAGCCTTATTGCATTTTCCCGGTAGAGATCAAATCCGCCACACGGTCCAGACGGATTGGCTGCGGCGCTTACCTATAATACCAGCGGCCGCGGTTCCAATAACGACCGCGCCAATATGGATGCCCATAGTAGCGGTAGCCGTAAGGCCCCCAATAATAACCGGCACCATAGTAGCCCGGACCGTACCAACCGGGTCCCGGACCATAATAAGCGGGCACCGGAACTGGGATGGGCAAAGGAAAACCGATCCACCATCCGGCTTTTGCTGGTGCCTGGGAGGCTAGGTTTACGGCGAATACAAGCGCTAAAACCAAAAACAATTTTTTCATAGCGTACTCACGAGAAAAGACGAACAAGCGAGGATTTGGTTACTTGTAACCTTCAAGCGCACTCTACGCACACAAAAAATCGACGGACGGAAGGCAGAAGAGCTAGGAGGGGCGGCGTCTGGATGTGCCGCGTAGAAGTGGACGGAGTGGAGCTCAGTGGACTAAGTGGACGTCGTGGATTCCGCTCGGTGCGACGGTAGTCGGTGGTGTCAGCCTTGGCCTCCTAGCTCCTACCTCCTACCTCCTAGCTCCTGCATTGACGGCGCTCCCGCCTTTGTCGACCGTACCTCATGCTTGACCTGTTTGCGGTTTTCGATCGGGACCGTATGGCAGCCCGCCTGAAGGCCTTGGCCCAAGCTCAAATCTTCATCGGCACGTCTTCCTGGAAATATGAAGGCTGGCTGGGGATGCTTTATGATCGAGCTAACTACGAGAACCGTTCCCGATTCTCAAAAGCCCGGTTCGAACAGGAATGTCTGTACGAATACAGCCAGTATTTCCCAAGTGTTTGTGTCGATGCCGGCTATTATCGATTTCCCGAAGAACGTTATCTAGAGAAGCTCGTTGGTCAGGTCCCCAGCAGCTTCAAATTCACCTGGAAAGTTACCGATGAAATCACTCTTCGACGGTTTCCTAAGTTGCCGCGTTTCGGTGACCGGAAGGGTCAGTTGAATCAAAATTTCCTGAATGCCGAGCTCTGCTACAACTCATTCCTTCGGCTTCTAGAGCCGTATCGCGAGCAAATCGGATCTTTGGTCTTCGAGTTTGCTGAATTTCGCCCCGGCGATTTCAACGGCGAAGATGACTTTCTGGTACAGCTGGAGAGCTTTCTTCAGGCTCTGCCACGGGGCTGGCCATATTCGGTCGAAATCCGGACCGAAAAATTCCTTACTGCTGGTTACTTGGAGCTGTTGGCTAAGCATGGCGTAGCTCACGTTCTAAGCCAATGGTCCTACATGCCGGAAGTCAGCGAACAGCTTAAACATCCCGGCATTTTCACCGCGGATTTTCAAGTGGCCCGGTTTCTTTTGCGACGGGGAAGACCGTACGAACGGGCAGTTCAGATTTTTAGCCCCTATGCCGAAACGCGCGAAGTAAACGAGGACGCGCGCAGCACAGCTCGTCGGCTGATTTTTGACCTCCGCCCCGAAGAAGTGAAACCGCTCTTCTTATACGTCAACAATCGGCTTGAGGGTAACGCGCTGAATACGATCTGGAGCGTCATTCACGGAGACTAGACAGTCCGAGAAACGCCTCGGCAGCTTCGTTCGCGAAAGTAATCAGTGAGTCAGTAATTAGTTCAGAAGTCGTTCAACATCAATTACTGACTGACCCGCTGGTTACTGATTACTGCACCATTTGCCCTGGCGTGCCGGCTGCGGCTCGCGGCTTATCGCTTCAAGAGCTCCGCCAGGTGGCCTAGGGCTTCTGAATCGGTGACGATTTCAGCGAGAATAGCATCTTGCTCTGGTTGGCTCCTGGCATATGAGCCTTCCGCCAATAAACGTAGACGGTCATCTAACTCGGGATCCAAGGCGATCCGGCCGGAGACCTCGCCGGCCATCCTGCCAAGTAAACCGAGTACGGCTCGAAACTGTTGTTCTTCTGTCATTAAATAAAACTTGGTCTGCTCCGCTCGGTCAGGTCGTTGCTTCATTGTCCAGGTCAAAAAATTGCCTGAGCGTAGCAGTGCACCGGACAATGCGGTCACTATAAAGGACGTTCGCCGGCGAGCACAGTTGCACGAATTCGTCCTCGATCCAAAATGCCGCGCCGGCTCATAGATCGTCCCGCGACCCTTTATCTTGGAGATATTGGGCCAATCGCCTAAGCAGTTCCGGGCTACTGACGAGCTCTTCGAGCAGGTACTTTTGTTCTTTAGAGCTTAGCCCCCCATCCGCGAGCGCCCTCAAGCGTTCATCGATGTCAGCCGGAATATCCCCGGCCATTCGGCCAAACACGTCCGGAGAGGTGTCATCCGAAAAACGGAGAAGCGCCCGAAATTGCTCCCGGTCCTTCAACGTACGAATTGCATTCATTTCAATTTTTCCTTGGGAAACAACGATTTGCTCCCTAAGAAGGAGTGCCGGTTACGCGCTGATTGCAGAAAATCTGTAGGCCATTCGAGCAGAGGCCCACCGGCACATCGTTCTCGTACTCGTCGTCGAAAACGTTTTGCCCGGCGTGAAGTGGAGTCGAAAATGTGGCCAGGTATCCCGGTTTTTGTCCCGAAGGGACGTGTCGGACTTTGCCGCGAAGCGGCTATACATTATAGCCCAGGGCTTTAGACCTGGGTTGCATAGCGCGAAATCCGCCCTGAAAGTGGCGACCGAGGCGCGTTTTTAGGCTGTTTGCCTGCTATTCACCGCCGCGCCTAACGTCGGGTGCCGCTCGTGAGGCACATCGTTCTCGTCCTCGTCGTCGTCCTCGTCCTCGAAAGGGTTTGTTGGTAGCTATTTCGGCTGGAATTGTATATATGTGCTCCGTCCGAATTGCACCCCGCCGCGGGTTGGTGCCGCTTTCAGGGCACTTTTTACTAACCGCCAAACCCAGGGTTAAAACCGCGGGCTCAGCGTCCCTTCAGGACAAAACCTTCCGCAGATCAGCTGCAAAATCGGCTCCACTGCAGGATGAGTTTTGCGCGTTGTTGGATGCTCCAGAGGTCGAGCGAAGGGAATTCTGGGCAAGACCTTTTCGAGGACGAGGACGACGACGAGTACGAGGACGATTTGGGTTAGGCCTTAGAGCCTAATTGCGCAGACATGAGGCCAGCAATTCCAGGCCGGCTCGGTTGCTAGAGAGTGCCTGCAGGACCTCTTCACGATCATTGTCGTCGAGTGTTCCGGCGGCTAAACCACGGATTTTTGCTTCCATCCCGGCATCGAGCGATTCAGCTGATCGACCGCTTACCTCGCTTTCCAACCGTTCCAGGAGCCCAAACAAGGCCCTGAATTGATCTTCTTCGTCCATGTCCAAATCTGCCGTGCAGTCTCAAAAACTATCGAAAATCGAAAT
The DNA here is from genome assembly GCA_036378375.1 of Chthoniobacterales bacterium. Classification (GTDB taxonomy): domain Bacteria; phylum Verrucomicrobiota; class Verrucomicrobiia; order Chthoniobacterales; family JAFAMB01; genus JAFAVN01. The sequence goes on along the minus strand of DASUWQ010000066.1, from coordinate 5,849 downwards.
CGACTCCGATGCACAAAGCCTTACACAATCATTCCAAGTAATCTCTAAGAAAGGATCAAGCAATTTCAGGTTCCAAAGCAAGCGCCGTTTAATGGCCGCTTTGGTCTGGTCAAGGTCGCGGCTGATGGTGGCCGCGTGACAGCCAAACATTCTGGCGAGACGTTGTTGCTCAACGCCATGTAAATAGACTAGACGGAGACAGACCGACTCCCGAGGGGTCAGGCTTCTCAAGCTATCAGATAAGGCATCGGCTAAAAGGGCTAGCACATCCGAACTATCGTGCGCCTCTCCTTCCGATCCATTCCCTCTTTCCGCCGGTGAAACACCTTGCTCCTGCTGCGGCTCAACTCCTCTTTCGCGCTTCCGATAGCCCGGACCGCGCCACCAGCTTTTCAATCGAGACAGAGCCACAACCGTAATCCATGACCTCAATGAAGCGCGACCTTGATACATCTCCAAAAGCTTGACGGTTTTACCGTCACGGTCGACACCGGCTAACAGGTCACCGGGGAGGTCCTCGATAATCTCGCGGGCTTTTTCTTCGGAATCTGAGTCAGTACATTTCGAGAGCAGGACAGCCAAGCTGTAAGGTAACTCTTCCAGGACTGCATTGACAGCCGCGGAATCGCCCCCTAGCGCCGCCTGGGCGATAGTCAAATCGTCTTGGTTCGCCATACCGACACTGAGGCGGGCAGGATAGCAATGCTGACAAGAAAGTCTATGCAAAAGAGGAAGGAGCTATGAGGTTTCGAGTGTGAATTACGGGGATCTAGTCGGCCGGGCTACCGCAGTGCCTGCGACGAACAATGGAATTTATGGGATCTATTAAATTAATAGGAGCGCCGCCTATACGCCCTGCTAGCCTCCTCCCACTTGACCTTTCTCTTCAAATCGAGTGATTAAATTCCCCAATAGCTAGCGGGAAGCGCTCGTGATCGTAGAGTACAGGCGCCGGCTACTTATCACCTCTCACTTCTTACTTCTCACGTCTCACATCACGATGTCTACCCGCCTCAATTTCCTGCCGGACGAACGCTTTGCGCCCCTCCGTACCTCACTGAAAGAACGCCTCCAGAAAATGGCGGACCTGATCACCCCGGAGAATTTTCCTAGTTTGCTGGATTTCCGCTCCGGGAGTCTGCTCCACGACGTATTCGCAGCGGTACGAGCCGATGAGGGAAGCGTATGGATCCTGGACCAATCAAAGGAACACCTGGTGGTCTCTTATGCCTCAGGTCCGCACGCCACGGACATAATGGGGTTCAAGCAACCGCTTAGCGCGGGCATCGTCAGTACTTCGTTCATCAGTGAACAAGGGTTTGCCGAGAACGACGTTTACCGGCATGAACTTCACAGCGGCCTGCTGGACGAGAAACTACGCGTTACCACGTACGCCATGATTGTGGCGCCGTTTTATATTTTAGACGCCTGCCGCGGGGTCATCTCTTGCGTCCAGTTGATCAATGTTCGGAATCAGGATGGGCGTTCGGTACCAGTCGCGGAAACACCAGGCGGTTTTAGCATGAGTAACCTGGATGCGGTCAAACGAGCCGCATTAGTCCTCACCGACCTGCTTAACTACCAGCTACTGCGGACCGCCATCGGCTGGGAAGCAAACTGATGAAAACCAGCTCTTGGATCACAGTCGAGCAAGCTCATGAAGCGCTGAGGACCGGTACCGGCAAAAACATCAAAATTGCCGTGATCGACTCCGGCATCGAGACTAGTCATCCGGACTTAACCAGTTTGCAATTAACGGACGATGTTCATGTGATCGGCAGCGACCTACAACTGGTCGTTCGGCCCGGGGACGGTACTGATCTGTTCGGGCACGGGACCGCGGTGGCCGCGATTATCCGGTCATTGGCTCCTGAAGCAGAGATCGGTAGTTTCCGGGTTCTGAATGAGAACAATGCTTCTCGCACCGATGTAATCTGCGAGGGCGTGAATCTGGCATTGGACCGCGGTTATAAAATTCTGAACTGCAGCTTCGGTTGTGGAGTCGCGGAACACATACATCGATACAAAGCCTGGGTCGATCAGGCGTATTTAAGAGGCGTCCACGTGGTCGCGGCTTGTAACAACTACGATTACACCCGGCCGGAATGGCCTGGTTATTTCCCTTCCGTAATCACGGTCAATTACGGGGAACTAAAAGACAAAGAGGATTTCTACTATAAGCCGGGCAACCTGGTTGAGTTTGTAGCGCGTGGCACCGGCTTTGAGGCTGCCTGGAAAGGCGGTAAGCGCCGCCGGATGCACGGTAGCAGTTTTGCCGCACCGCATGGAGCCGCTCTTCTTTCTCGGATTCTGTCGATCTATCCGGATCTGGCTCCCCTCCAAGCAAAATCTTTGCTGCACCAGCTGGCCAAGCCCTGGGACGAAAATGAGTTCTCGACGCTTCTCGCTCCCAGTGTGCCTCGATAAGCTTCGCGTCGGTAGGGATGAGCTCCCGCTCGTCCGTTGGTGGGGCGAGGCTCCCAAATGACCTTGCGACCTTGGCGGAGGATAAAATCTTTACTGTAGAAGACGTGCGGCTAGGCCGATCGGAGCGCCGAGCCGGGGAGATGCGCTAGACCACGGCTCGGCGCGTTTAACGTCCTAACCGTACTACGGGGTCAGCGAAAGACAGCAGCTCTGGTGAAGCTCTTCGGTTATTCGGGAGCCTCGCCCCACCAAAATAGCCCCACCACTGGACGAGCAGGAGCTCGTCCCTACCGTTCCCGCCGTTCTGCAATCGGCTGCCCCAGCCGCGTCTATCCGGTAAGGACCGAATCTTTTACGATTTTCCTTATGCCAACAGATACTTTCATCTCCAGTCAGAAGGCACCGGAAAGCCGACCATTGTTCTGGTGGTATCCTGAGCTAGCGACATTGCTTGGCGGTATCCTTCTTTGCTTCTGGCTATGTTCAGCAGCGGCGGCGTCGATGTGCGGCAGCGGCTTCGTGATTCAACAGAACGGTTACATCTTAACGAACTACCACGTCATCAAGAATGCGACTAGAATTACGATCACCGTTCCGGGACGTCAGGCGGTTGCCGCTCGCCTAGTCACCACCGACCAGGAGAAGGATCTCGCGATCCTGCAGGTATCGCTTGGTAATTTGACCGCGCTACCCATCGCCTCTTCCGAGGCGGTTCAGGTCCTCGATTCCGTCACGGTGTTAGGCTACCCGTTACCAGGGGAGCTCGGAACGGCGCTTTCGGCGTCCGACGGTAAGGTTAACGCGGTGAGAGAGGGACGTAACAGCAGCACACGCCTATTCCAGATCGACGCCAATGTTAATCCGGGTAACAGCGGGGGGCCGCTGTTCAACAACCACGGAGAGGTGGTGGGCATCGTTGTCGCCAAAATCAACTCTCTGCAGTACGCAAAAGAGAACGGGTCGCTGCTACCGGAGCGGATTAACTTCGCGATTCCGATCAATGAAGCTCAAGCACTTATTCGCAAAGTAATCCCCAATTTCACGCTCTCCAACCGGCAAGAGGTGTTGACCGACCAGCAAGTCTTTCAGTCAGCCAAAGGCTCAACCGTACTGATAGTAGCGGACCAAGGGGAAACCAGTAGCACGACCTACACAGACAATGAAGACAACGGGTCCCTGGCGCGTTTCATCGCCGAGTTTGTTCGAGCCGGGGGAATCGGCTCGGGCGAAGGTCAAACCGACTATTACGCCTCGCCCTGCGACTATTTCGAAAACGGACAGTGCACGCGCGAATCTATTTTGCGGGAGTTGCTGGATTACAACCACAAGTGGCCGTCTCGCGAATATCAATTGTTAGGTACGCCGTTGGTCAATGTTACGAACCAGGGAGACCGATATGACGTTAGTTTCAAAGTCTCCTTCACGTTGCGCAACCGGGCTAAGGCCGTCAGTGGTGTCTGTTATTTTCGCGCGCAGGTGATCCGCAGCCAGGATAGCTTCTTGATCATGGCGATCCGCGAGAAGTTCGCGGCAGACGGAAGCTAGCGGAAGCGAAAGTGCGAGTGGGCGAATCGGCGAAAGGGCGAGAGGGCGACGGGGGCGTTCGGGAGTCCCTGGGTGCTGCAATGGCTGGGACCCATAAGTCCCCTCTCCTCTGCGCCCATCAACGCCGATTCGCCCATTCGCCATTTCGCCCACTCGCCGTTTCGCCCATTCGCCGTGTCGCCGGATCGCCTCCCCTTGCAACCGAGGCAGCTACACGCGATGGTTCGGTGCTAGATGCCTATCCTGGACGAGCTCATGCCCGCGCTGAAGTCCGTTCGCGGAATTCGCAGATTTTGGTATGCGCGCTCTGAATGGTTCCCTCGGCTGGTTTCCGAATATCAGGAGGTCGATCGACCTGACACCACACACCGATTCAGCAAGGATAGCTCCGTCTACACTCTTTTGGCAAAAGCGGCGACGCAACTTGGCGAAAATCTGATCGCCCTGGAAATCGCTAGCGAGGGCAGTGACAGCCTGGAGACAGCCTTTCGGCAGAAGTTCCCGGAAATAGTAACGGCCCAACAAATCGACCTGGCCCGCGAACGAGCGATCGCCTTGTCCAGATTGGGCTCGATTCGAGAAGCGCAAAAGATCTTGCGAGATCTGTTAGCGATCCGGACCGATGATGATAAATCGTTGAGCGCGCTGGGACGGACTTACAAAGACCTGGCCAAATTTCCCGGACCAGCCCGACAAAAATTCCTGGAACGGGCGCGCGCCTACTATTTGCAGGCTTACGCGGTGAATGGTGAATATTATCCCGCGGTTAACGGCTGCACTTTATCACTCTGGCTAAACGATCGGGAAACCGCCCGTCGATTAGCCGGAGAGGTGAAACGGCTTTGCCTCAACTCGCTGACGTCTAAGCCCGACGATTACTGGGCTCTGGCCTCGATGGCCGAAGCCGAATTAGTCCTAAGCGCCGATGTAGGGGAGATTACTCAACCGACTTTTGAGTATTACCAGAAGTACTCCCAGCTCATACACCAAAAGCGCGGCTGGGGAGATCTCAGCTCCACCAGCGAACAGGCCAAGCGAATTTGTGAATCGCTGGATTGGCACTTCGGCGTTCTGAAACGAATTTTTCGTGTGCCGGACGTCATCATTTTCTCCGGTCACATGGTGGATGCGCCAGGGAGAGATGTCCCACGTTTCCCGGGCAAATTCGCAGAGGCCGTCGCAGAACAGATACGCCGGACCTTAGATTCCCTTGACGCCCGGATCGGGATCTCATCGGCGGCCTGCGGTTCGGACCTCCTTTTCATCGATGCAATGTTGGCACGAAAAGCTGATATCCAGGTGGTTTTACCTTGGCGGCAGGAAGAGTTCAAACAGACCAGCGTGTTAGCTGGCGGCCAGGACTGGGAACAGCGGTTCGATCGAGCCCTCGAAGATGCCACTTCGGTCACCTATCTTTCACAACAAGGCGCTCCGAGCGGAAACCTTGGTTACGTCTACTGCAATGACTGCATGAACGGAATGGCTTTGTTCCGGTCCGAAAAATTAGGCTCCGATGTGAGGCCCATGGCAGTCTGGGACGGCCGGCGCGGAGACGGTCTGGGCGGCACTTCCAGCTTTGTCGATTTCTGGACATCGAAGGGTCATGCGGTCGAAGTGATTGACCTGGAAAAGATTACTGATGCCAAAGCAAAGGACCAGAAATCCGACCGGATCTCGTTCGGAGAAATCACTGTTAGTGAAGGCCAACAGACCGTAAAAACCCTTCTGTTTGCCGACGTAGTCGGTTACAGCAAGATCCCCGAAAACCAGATCAAGCACTTCGCTCCGGAATTCCTGGGAATGATTTCCTCGTTGATTTCCGAGGCGCCACGCCCGGTCCTGACCAATACTTGGGGTGACGCCATTTATTTCGTATT
>DASUWQ010000065.1:0-5653 GCA_036378375.1 Chthoniobacterales bacterium | reverse complement strand
CAATCAGAAGTAAGGACTAACAGCGCGATCTCCGCGTAAAAACCGTCCAGGCTAGGAATGACCCCCGGCCAAACGATGCGCTCGCCTAGACCCAGTTGCTGAGCCTCCCTGTTTAAGTCCGCGGCCAATCTTCCATCTCCGGCCAGGATAAACCGGTAATCGGGATCCAGCTTGGTCAGATGGGCTGCCAACTTAAGAAACCTGGAGAAATTCTTCCAACTTACCAGGCGGCCGGCCGCACCGATCAGCTTTGGTCTTGGGCGGCGGATGATCGCAGGCGGCCGAGCAACCGCGTTTTTTAATACATAGATCTTTTCCGCGGGAATCTTTTCTCGCCGGACAAGGTTATCTTTGATGTAGGCGGAAATCACAAAAATAGCGTCCGCGCACCGGTTAGATAAGCCGTCCCACCAGCGAACCAGAGGCCAGTCAAAACGAAATCGGTCGTAAGAATGATCGTGAGAGATGATCACCGGGACCTGGAAAAGTTTCGCCAGAATTTTGCCCGTCCAATTCGAAACGAACAGATGACAATGAACGATATCGAATCGCCGGGAAGCAAGCAACCAGGGCAAAGTCAGGCAATAGATCGGTAACCATCTAAACGGAGATAGACAGAGAACTTCGCAGCCTAGCTCCCGCATTTGTGGAAGAAATACACTTCGGCTGTTGCCGTGGCACGCGGCTAACACCAGGTCTACTTTGCTGCGGTCTCTATGCTTCAGAAACTGATAGACAACCGTTTGGCCTCCGCCTAGGTCGAAACTGTCAATCAGATGAAGAACGCGAATTCTACGCTGCATGCTCCGCTTGGTAGAGGCGATAATGCGTGCGGATACGGCGCCCAACCGCCAGCAGGCCTAAACGAAATAGGGTAATCGGTAAGAGCCCATCTTGTCGAAATATCGGCCAAAAAGTTCGGCCGGCTTGATTAAGTCTCCGGTTCAACACCTGGATCATAACATCGGTAGCGACACATTCCCTGCGCCATTGCCCCAAAATTTGCCTCTGATCGTCGGTGATATTCGGGTCCGCTAACAGGCGGGCTATGATGTTTAGACCGTCTTGTTGCGCTTGGGACAGGCTGCTATTGCCCGCATTCATGGTCAACGATCCTTCATGCCAGCGATAGCGATACAGAAGGTTCGCGACCGGCGCGTCCGGAATATTGGCCAGAGCGGCTCGCAGCAAGAGATCGCGGTCTGAAGCCATCGGGTAGGCCAGATTAAATCGGCCGAGCTTATCGAAAACGGATCGGCGAAAGATCCGCGCATTGATGTTAGGAAATCCCAAGGTGACGTTCCGAAAGTTCAGTTGGTTTTGCTTCGGATCATCATAGCGGTGCATTTTGATCTCTTTACCCGCATCTGTTCTCCGGAAGATCTCACAACCTCCTGAAATAATTTGCGTTCCTACCGCGTTCTGAAAGATCTGCTGAGCCAACGCCAGCGTTCCCGGAGTTAACAGATCGTCACTGTTAAGAAAAATCACCGCACCGCCGGTAGCCCGGTCTAGCCCCTTATTGAAGGCATCATAAACGCCCCGGTCCCGCTCGGACACCACATGGAGATGCGAGTAACTCCGGACGATATCGAGCGTTTTATCTGTAGAACCGCCATCGATTATCCAGTGCTCAACATCGTCGTATCGTTGCGCCACGACGCTCTCGACCGCTTCGGCAATGAATCTCTCCCGATTTAGGCAAGTGGTAATGACGGTGAATCGCATTCAACCTAGAGGCTGGCCTTTCACTAGCATGCGGTGGGAGAGAATCAATCATCCGGTAAGGATGAACTCCCGCTCGTCCGCGCCTGCGTCCCGAAAAGGCGTGGAACTTATCCCGAAGGGATGAAAGGACTGAGCCTGGGGTTTTAACCCCAGGTCGGGATAAAATCACCGGTCCCCTGCACCCCTCCACCAATCACTAATCACCAATCACCAACCCCGCCCACTACCCCTTGCTCGGAATCATCCCATTCTGCCGGGCATAATTGAAAATGCCGCCCGCCTCGATCACGGGCCGAACATCTCCCATCGGCTTTAACGAATAAGTTTGATTACGGACCGTCAGCGTATCGTTGTCAAAATCCAACGTCGCGATATCGCCCGTCTGGCAGATATCGATCAATCGCTCACGCGATTCATACGGATAAAGCTCACCGGTAGCCACGCTATTACGGAAAAAGATCCGCGCATAGGATTCAGCCACTACCGCTTCAACCCCGGCAGCCCCTAATGCAATCGGAGCATGTTCCCGAGAACTTCCGCAGCCGAAATTTTTCCCACCGATGACGATCTTATATTCTGCTTCGGTGCTTCCTTCCGTCATGAACCGAGTCGGATACAACTCGTCCGGAAGACCCGCCATCGCATAGGAGCCGAGCTTTTTGTACTCTTCCGGAATGGTCGGCACCAAGGTGAGATATTGTGCGGGGATAATCTGGTCGGTATCGATATTATCTCCGACTACATAAACCGGGCTGGTAACTACTTTGGCCATAATCTAGCTAGGAGACGAATTTCACCACAGAGGCACAGAGGGCACAGAGAATAAAGATCCACAGATTTCTCAGATTACGCAGATTTCTTTTTTGGTTGAACAAAGCGGTTGGCCGATAGAAGCCGGCACTAAAGAACAATATTGCGTTATCTCGCCAGTGATATACCACCTTTGAACGAAATCTGCGTAATTTGTGTAATCTGCGGATAATTCACCTCTGTGTACTCTGCGTCTCTGTGGTGAATATATTTGGATTCAGCTCAAAAACTCGCGCGGATCGGTGACATGTCCGGTTAACGCCGATGCGGCCACGGTGTAGGGACTAGCCAAATAGACTTTGGCTTCTTTGCTTCCCATGCGTCCCGGAAAATTCCGGTTGGTCGCGCTGATACAGGTCAACGGAGCATTCAGCCGGGCAAAGGTATCGGTCGGTCCGCCCAGGCACGCCGCACAAGAGGCGTTTTCTGTCATCCTTACGCCCGCATCAACTAACACATCCCAAACCGATTGCGTGTCCCAACATGTCTCTTTTAATTCCTGCACCACATCGGAGGTCGCTGGCACTCCATAGGTATCAATCTTTACGTGACGGCCTTTGACCACTCTAGCGAATGCGAAAAAGTCGCTGGCCTTACCACCAGTGCATGAGCCGATATACGCCCGATCCAGTTTGACCTTCTCGAGCTCCTTCGCTAACGCCCGGTTCCCCGGATTCGGGTGCATCGCCACCGTGGGCTCCAGCTTCGAAAGATCGTATACTTTATCGAAAATCAGTTTCTGATCTTTATCGAGTTCGACCGGGTTATAGTCGGCCTTTGTCCCGTTGAGGCTGGTCCGCTCGCTGACGTACTCATGCGTCGCTTTGTCCGCCGGAAAGATCCCGTTTTTGCCACCGGCTTCGATCGCCATGTTCGCGATTGTCATACGATCATCCATGTTTAAAGAGCCGACCCCTGGCCCTTCCCATTGCATCGCCCGGTAAGTCGCTCCATCAAATCCAATGTCGCCGATTACCCAAAGTATAACGTCCTTGGCCATCACCCCGGGCTGCATCGCGCCTTCCAAATAGAACCGCATGGTCTCCGGCACCTTCACCAGGAGCTTACCGGTTCCAAGAATAAAGCCGGCATCTGTGTTCCCGATACCGGTCGCAAACTCGCCAAACGCGCCAGCCATACAGGTATGGGAATCTGTACCGAACAAAACTTCGCCTGGCCGCGCATGTCCCAATCGAGGCAGCGCCGCGTGGCACACGCCTTGATAGCGAGCTCCGTACTGGCGCTTTATCTGACCAACCTCGGTATTGAACTTCCAAGAGCCGTTGGGGTCATCAATTACATCATAGAAATAAGGCAGCCCCTGCTCCTTAGCGAAATCGCGGAGAATATCTACGTTCCGGTTCGACAGCCGGTCAGAAGTGAAGATGTAGTGATCCGGGATAATCACGATTTTCGACGGATCCCAAACCTTCGCGTCTTGTCCAAACTCACGCTTGAACACTCCGATGCTCCCTGGCCCGCAGACATCGTGTGTCAGCAAAATGTCGGTTTCGACCCAGACATTATCACCGGGCTGGACCCGGGGTCGCCCGCTTGCGCGTGCCAAAATTTTCTCGGTTAACGTCATAATGAGAAGGAGTCAAGCTTGGCTCCACGCACCCTCGAGATCAAGTGGAAAACCACAACTAATTTGTGTAAATACTACCAACCCCAGGGTAATCCCATGCGGGATCGCGTCCTCGCGAACCGTGATTCCAGGGGGCGTTCGCGCCGCGCGTCCCTATTCGTCCTCGTGCTCGTGCTCGAAGATTTGATCTAACCGGAGTCCCTTAATCACCGCGCTGCCCGCGGCACCGGCTAGAACCCACCCGCTACACATAAATCCCATAGGTCCTATAGGTCCCATCCGAGGCCACGCCCAGGAACCCTCGAGCACGAGGACGAGCAGGAGCACGATCTCCCCCTCTTTTCACCTCTCACTTCTCACTTCTTACCTTCCCCTCTCGGCGGCACCAACACCGTCAGCACTCCCGGACGCACTCCAAACCGCACCGGAGTAGTGCCGATCAAGATTCCGTCGACGTGCACGTGCAATCGGGTCCGGGAAAAGACCTCGAGACGGTGGCTCTCAAAGGTCTCTATCTTCGGGTGAAGCCGGTAGGTCCCACGGCCAATTGACCAGAGATGAAGTGCCAACTCGCGCTTACTGAAGTCCCGATAAACTGCGATGGTCAAGAGACCGTCGTCGATCTTCGCGCCGGGACATACCGCTAGGTTAGTTCCATAAAACGGCCCGTTAGCGACCGCTAAGAACGAACACCGCAACCGAACTCGAGTCCTGGATTTTCGAAAGCGTCGTCTTCGACGCTGGAGAGGGACATGACCTCGAAACGACGCTTGGTAAGCCTGGCTCACCGGCCGATCAAATCTCAGTTCAACCGGAGTCTGCTGATGAATCAGTACCGTCCGTAAGGCTTGGAAAATCGCCAGAAAACGGCCCCGCTTAATCTCTTCTCCAATCGGAAATATCTGAGCATCGACACCCACCCCGGCTGCTTCGAAAAAGAAATTGTTCTCGTCTGCGATCCCGACATCGATGCGAGTCGGGATCCCGTTCTCCAGCACCGCACAGGCAGCCAATGGATCCGAAGCGAGGCCGAGACTCAACGCCAGATTATTGAAGGTGCCAACCGGAATGATGGCCAACGGAATTTGGGTGCCGACCAACTCAGAAGCGATTGGCCGGATGGTGCCGTCCCCACCCGCTACCACAACCAGGTCCGGCTTTTTATCGAGCGCTTCCCGTACTTTGACTGGTGTTACTTCCTGCGTCTCGATCCCATACTCTTCGACTGCCGGAATCGAAGAGGAAATTCGTTCCCGAACCGAGGCCAGAACCTGCTCAGTTGCCTTCCCGCTCAGCAGGTTGTGGAACAACACTGCACGAGCGTAGCGAGGATGGCTAGGGGTTGGGGGATGATCGTCCATGGGGTAATCGGTGGTAGGGCGAGGCTTCGTGACGTTCGCGGAAGGAATACGCATTCGACCTGCCGAGCGGTCGTCTAGACCAATGCGCGCCGAGCCGTGGTGTACGCGTCACCCCGGCTCGGCGCGCGTTTAGGCCTAGCAGCCCGGTTCAGTAAGCAATGATCAA
>DASUWQ010000064.1:0-3950 GCA_036378375.1 Chthoniobacterales bacterium | reverse complement strand
TGGATGGTATCTGCAACAACCTCACGTACCCGTTTTCGAAGCCGCTTTGCGGGATCACTTGAAGACTTGGCCTCCGTTCATATTCGGCCTCCCGGTCTAGATAGTGGCCAGGGTCCCGGTCACGTTGCACAAACGAGTATGAAGTCACATCCGAGAACCTGCGGAGTTCGTTCGATTTCGGGTTATCTAACTGCGCCCAAAGTTTTTCTCCGGAAGTGGTGGTCATGAGGAGGCCATCAGAATCGTGTACTTGCGGTCGAGATTCCCGACGCATGAACTCAGTGCTGTTCATCGAAAGCTCGGTTCTACTTTTGCCCTGATAGTCGGGCCTCAGGGTCGGTTTATTCACCGTATTTTCCCCAAAGTAGAACATGCTGGTCATTGGGGCGAGCGTGAGCACCTCCGGTTTCTTTCGTATAAAGAGCGTTGCCCGGATGTCCATTGTCGTGACATCTCCATAACGAACGGTGAATTCGTACCCACCAGTCACGCTAGGGCCATCCAACAGCGCGTAGAATTGCAGGCTGGTATCGTTCGGTTGCGGTTGGCGGACCCAAAACTCCCGAAAGTCAGGAAACTCTTCCGGCGTGGAAACTCCGTTATTCACCGCGACGCCGCGAGCGGACAAGCCCCAGTGCATACCGCGACCGATTGCCCGGAAATAGCTGGCGCCTAGAAACGACAGGAATTCATCCTGAATGCCGGTTCTGCTCGATGGCGCGAAGACCTTGAACCCGGCGAAGTCTTCATGCCCGCTGAAGACCAAGGGTCTATCATAATGGAAATAAGCCGGAGAAAATGGAATATCCCGAATCCTGTCCGGCTCGATAGCGTGCATTACGACGCGCCTTTTCAAATAGGAACCGGGATGAAAAAAGCCCAGGCGATAGGGCAACCCTGGCCAAACCGCGTGTTCGGTCAGAAATCGGATCCGAAAAAACAGATCGTAATCCAGCTTCTGCAAGTCTTCGGATAGTTCCTGAACCTGAGGTGTAAAGGGCTGTTTCGAGAGGTCCTCGGCGCGGTTTACGACGTCTTGGTAATTGAAGACCGGCGATTCATCAGCGAAGCCGGGCCCGATTAAGGCAAGGGAAAGGCTCAAGATCGTCCAAATCTTCATGGCGCCTGGACGATGGCAGCGGTTGTCTCGGGTCGTCAAACGGGAAACTGCGTGAACCATGGAACGAATGGGACTTATGGGGCAAATCGTGCTCGTGCTCCTGCTCGTCCTCGTGCTCGAAATCTTCATGCGATTAGGGAGTATCGTTTTCTTTCCACCGAGTTTGACAACGATTCGACGACGCAGGATACACTTTCGAGCACGGGCCCGAGCACGAGCACGATTATTTCGGGAAACCGCGTGGCAGCCGTCAGCTCCAGCGCCTGACAAGCCCCACCATAACTCCTTGAATGACTAATTCCTGGGCGGGGATTAAGTCTGGGTAAAGTGGGTTCTCGGCCTTTAGATAAGGGCGACCCTTTCTTACGGTGTAGCGTTTTAGAGAGACTTCACCGTCGATCAATGCTGCTACGATGTCATGATCTCGCGCCGATCTTTTTACTAGGATAACAGTATCGCCGTCGGCAATTTGCGCTCCGACCATCGAATCTCCAGTAACCCGCAAAGCGAAGACGTCTGAGGATCCGTCCAGCCCAAAGAATCGGGAATCGACGCCCAGATCGTTGCCAGATTGTTGTTCTCCCTCTACGGGCATACCGGCAGGAATAGTCCCAAGGAGAGGGACCGACCTGAAATCCGCTCCCAGCTTGGCAGCGGGATCGGTTAAGGCTCGAGCTTTTCCGGGGGTTCGCTGGATTGCCCCCTTTCGTTCCAATGCCCGCAAATGGTTCATCGCCGCCGTCTGGCTGCGAAAGCCGAATTGGGTTTGTATCTCACGGCTCGTGGGCGGGAACCCGGTTTTGCGTTGATGTTTGCGGATAAAATCGAGGACCTTTTGCTGACGGCCGGTCAAGGGTTCCATACTGTTCAAGGGAACACTTTACATGAAAACAGGTGATTCGGCAAACGCAGCGCGAGAGCGAAACACGGATAGGACCTATGGGACACATAGGACTTATGGGTCAATTGGCCGGAAACCAGCTTTGCTCACTCTTCCCAAATATGGTAATGAGCATGCCTGATTTTTGACGGGTCTTGGGTGACCCTGTCGAACAAACTTATGCGGTTGTCTTTATCATCTGCTGTGGCTTGCGTGATCGCTGCCGGTGCATTGCTCTTCTCAGACCGGCTTCAAGCTCAAGGTTTTGCTGATCCGAACGAAATCATCCTTCAGGTGATCCAGACGATGCCGCAAGGAGGCGGGTACTCCGCTTCGAACGAGGCGACTAGTCGATTGGCCGAGGCCGCCCGGGATGTGAGAGGCACGCTGACGCTTGAGCCCGGTATCGCGAAGCCGAGTTATTGTTCAGGCGCCACCTACTTGGTCTTTCTGAAGACGCTGGAAAGCCTGAACCATCATTCGCCGATCACCGGTCCGCTGGCCGACAAGCTGGCAATCAGCGGCCAACCGGATGGCGTCGGTATCTGGGGACGATGGAACGCGAACGGCCCCGGCACAGCCTGTCTCTTCCGCGAGCTGCAGCTCGGAGAGAATTTCACAGACTGGAATTCTGCCCGCCCAGGTGACTTCATGAAAATCTTCTGGAATTTGAATGTTGGACGTCGTGAACACGGTCACTCGGCGATCTATCTCGGCACTGTGGAAGAGAACGGGATACCATATGTGAAGTTCTGGTCGAGCAATCAGCCTAATGGGTTTGGACAAAAGCAGGTGCCGAAAACAAAAATGGCTTACGTTATCTTTTCGCGTCTGAAGCACCCGGAAATGCTCCAGCAAAATTACGCGACTCTCCCGAGAAAGAACACCTATCTGGCTGGGCTGATTAGCAAAGAATCCTCCCTGACCGAAGCCAAGGTCAATTCAGGGGTTGAGTGACAAACGCGTTTAACGTTTGGCGTTCGGGGTTTGGCGTTTGGCGCGGTGCGCATACGGTTGTGAGGCCCGAGAAAGCTGGTGATTTCGCCATTTGGCAGGGGACGGTGAACGCCGAACGCCAAACGGTGAACGCCGAACGGATTTCCGTTTGCATCGATGCAGGTTCTCCTCGACTCTTCACCCCGGTAAACTGAACTGAAACTGCTAGCCGAACTACAATAAATAATGAGTCAGGAGCCGAACAAGACAAACCCGACGTTTCAAAACGCTTCCGCCGAAGGTTCCGCCCGTTCCAACCAGAGCCAAGCTGACTTCAAACCGAAGCCGGAACAGCTGGGCGAATTGCCTTCCGGTTACGGAGACATGTTCGTGGTCGCACGTGATCCTCATTGGCTCTTCACCTACTGGGATTTCGACTACTCGAAGTTCCCCGAGCAACGTCAACTTGGTTTGAAGGTATTCCGGGATAATGCGCTTGAAACGACGGTTGATATCAATGAGATCGCTCGGAATTGGTACATACCAGTACAAGCCGCAAACGCGACCTACCGGGTTGTATTTGGGTACAAGGATAGCCAGGGCACATGGCATTTTGTGGGCGAGGCTGGGCCGGCACATACGCCGCCGGAAGCGGTCAGTACGCAGTGGGATACGCTGTTTGCCACCGTCCCAATTCATTTGACCTTTAACTTGCTAGTCGACGTCGTGGAAGCGGCGAAGAACCGGGGTGAACCGCTCGCTGAAGCGTTAGCTCGGTTGCAGCAGGCGGCGCTCAATGGCGGCACCCGTTCTCCTAACTGGGGTCCGGCGCAGCTGCAGATGCTGGAGACCTTGTTCGGAAAAGACCTGCTGGGCCGATTGTCCTCGATGAACTCGTCCGAACTATCGACCTTTCTTCGAGCCGATCTTTCTGCTCCGACCAGCTCAGACTCGGCAAGCGAACTTGTCGCTAAGAGCCGGCTAGCCCAACTATTAGTCCCGGCGGAATCGAGC
>DASUWQ010000063.1:0-4476 GCA_036378375.1 Chthoniobacterales bacterium | reverse complement strand
ATTGGATCAGAGCCGCGCCTGGCCGCCCGCGCAAATGAGGAACCCAGCCAGGTTAGCTACGGGCTAATCCCTTAACCCTCTTTCTACCGGCGACTGACATGGTGCCGGAACCATAGATTTCAGTCGTTCAGACTGCTTCTGTTAGTTCTAACATTGGCAGTCACAAGCGACTAAAACCCAACTAGAGAGAAAGCTTATGCCCATCTTTGAACTACTATTGGGCCGACCTTCAAAGGGGGGACCAGCGGGGTCGCATCTATAGAGCCTGTTGCCCAATCCAATTCTACAATACGGAAAGATCACAAAGGACACAAAGACAGACGAGTGAACCAAAAGACAGATCTCCACAGGCTTTAGTTTCGCTCAGTCTTCGTGTCCTTTGTGGACTTTCCGTATTGAATTGGATAGAGGGAGCAGTCATTTGTTGCCCACCCCCTTTGACGTTCCTCGGCAACAGCTTGCTAGTGCCGCTTAAAAAAAAGAGGTGATTTTGCGATAAGCAAAACCACCTCTCAGGCTATTTTGAGGTTAAATGTTAAATTTAGATTGCGCTAATCACTCTCCACTTTCCCTTTGTCCATTTTGATTCTGCGGCCGGTTTGATGGTCGAGATAAATCTCCTTGTCTCCTTTTTTCTCGAGCAACTCAAAACGGCTCGGATATTGTCGGATAACGTCGGTTGTAACGACACCTACTGGAACTTCAGTCGTGGTCGTCGTAGTTTCCTGAACCGTGGATGCCGGCGCCTGGACAATCACTCCAGTCGGCTGTACATACACCACTTGCTGACCGGTATCGGTCATCACAGTGACCGCATATAGTCCTCCAGTATCCTGGACGACGCGTACAACCTTACTTGGGGAAGTAATTCTAGTCTCTTTTATCACCGAGGTTTGGACCGCCGAGGGCAGCGTAGTGAATCCAAGCTCGTCAGCTTTCGCAAGGGCAACGAGCGATACGCTCACCCCAGCAACTGCGATAAAAAGGGTTAGATTTTTCATTAACAGCCTTTCGTTTCGTTCGAGGATCTCGCGCCAGGTTTTGGGCCGGGCACAAAGTTATCCCCCCATCGTTATTCGTGTTTGGGGTAGCCAGTGGATGTACCACAAACGGCTCCCCTTAGAACGATTCCTCTAGGCGTTAGGGGGCGGAGAGGCCTTGCCTTTTCCTTTCGTCTTCTCCTGGGATTGCTGCTCGTGCTGCTCAACCAGGAATCGAGCCGCCTACGGAGCATCACGATGTCTCCAGCATGGTAATATGCAGCCCGAACCACCAACTGCCAATACCGCCTATAGGTAATACTCTTCCGCTAAGGCCACTGAGCACCGCTGCGGTTGAGTACCACAGAGTAGACACCGGTCGTCGCGGTGATGAACAGCCGATGCTTAGCGCGCCCACCAAAGCACAAATTCGATACTCCCTCCGGCACAAAAACCTTGCCCATTAAGTGCCCGTCCGGAGCAATGCAGTGCACACCGTCGGCTGCTGACGACCAAAGGTTACCATCGCTATCAACGCGCACACCATCCGCAGCTCCTGGGGATATCTTGTGGAAATGTCGACCGTTAACGGGCCGGCCGGCAACAATGTCGAAGACGCGGATTTCCTGGGGGTCGTTAGAGAACATCCGACCTGTGTCGGCAACGTACAGGCGACTCTCATCGGGAGAAAACGCCAGGCCATTAGGGCAGGCCATATCGGTGATCACCGCCTCGATGTTGCCATCAAGCGAGACCCGGTACACGGCGCACGGAAGCTCCTGCTCACCGCGGAAACCCTCGTAGTCGGTCATGATTCCGTAGTGGGGATCGCTGAACCATATCGCACCATCTGCGGCTACGACCACATCGTTAGGAGAGTTAAGACGCTTTCCAAGATAGGTGTCGGCAATGACGGTAAGTGAGCCGTCCCATTCGGTTCGGGTCACGCGGCGAGTACCGTGTTCGCAGCTAATCAGGCGCCCCTGCCGATCTCGGGTGTTACCATTCGCATAGTTCGACGGCTGGCGAAAAATGGTCACTCCCGCGTCGGTCCAGCGCAAGATACGGTTGTTGGGTATGTCTGAGTATAGAAGGCATCCAGCGTCGCCAAACCAGACTGGACCCTCGACCCAGTCGGAACCTTCGGCGATACGCTTGACCGGTGCGTTGCCCAAAACATACTGGCTGAACGCGGGGTCGATAACCTCAAAAAACGACAAATCGTTGGTTCCCATCAGTGTCGCTGGATCCGGAAAACAGGCTATCACAAAGGAGAGAGCTCCGGCCGCCGCAGGATGCTCAGCGCGGTCCGAATTTCCCGGCGTAGCTCAACCAGCGCCTCGCGGGTAACCGCAATATCTTGAGCGCGATGTTCCGCCCATTGCTGGGCTGCGTCCTGAAGCCTCTGATAACTGCCTCTGATACTCTGGGCGGAACCTGCAGAGAGGGCGCTGTCTGCCAGCCGCTTTTCGAGTGTCCGCTGGGCTTCAGCGAGTTCGCTCAGAATGATCTTCTCTGGCGGGACGGTGCGGAGCTGCTCGGCCAGGCCGATCTTCGAAAGGATCCAAATAATCCATTTCGTGGGGTCAATCTGCCATGGCTTTACCCCGTTGCGGTAATCCCACTGAAACTCGTGGTGGTAATTGTGATACCCCTCTCCCATGGTGACAATCGCCATCACCCACGAGTCGCGAGCGCTGCATTTAGAAGAATAGGGTTGTGTACCGATGTAGTGACAGAGCGAGTTGATACAGAAGGTACAGTGCTGGACAACAACAACGCGTAGCACACCGGCAAGGAGTAGAGCTCCCAGCGCGGCCCTCCCGCCACCCCAGGCAAAGGCTAGGGCGGCCGGGAACACAAAAGCCATTACGAAAGCGATTAAGTTGATGTGGCGATGCTGCCAGACCAGGAGTGGGTCCTTCTTCAGATCATCAACGTTCTCCAAATTGGTTTCCGGTTTCAGCTTGAACATCAGCCAACCGATATGCGCAAAAAACAGGCCCTTGGAGATACTATAGGGATCGTCATCGTGATCCACATGCTTATGGTGATTGCGATGTTCGGAAGCCCACCAGAGGACGGAACTTTCAAAAGCAGAGGCTCCAAAGAGGACGGTAAATAAACGGACAAACCCATGAGCCCGGAAAGTTCGATGCGAGAATAGTCGATGGTACCCTAAGGTGATAGAAAACCCGGATGCAAAAAGCATTAAGAAAAATAAGACGACTTGGAACCAGTCGATTCCGAAGAAATACAGATATAACGGCACCACCGTCAGCGAAAGAAACAGCGTACCAATTAGAAATGAACTAACGAGCCAGTTGACTCTTTTGAAAGGAAATTGAGAAAACATTTTGGGTTGTCTAGCCTCTGAACCAGATCAGCGCTTACGTCGTACTGCATGTACGTCAAACTGATCCATGACCTCTTGAAAAATACGGGTTTTGCTTAGGCCCTCGTCCGGGCCAGCCAAACGCTCGCATCCGCTATCACTCACGATCAGGAGGCTACCGCTGCGTTTGTAAATAGTAAAAGTCCGCTCCCGGTCCGTTGTATCATCGATACCGATTAATTCTCCCCATAGCTCTTGAGGGCAGCTGTTTGCTTCCTCAGGATCAATTTTTCCCGATTTCATCGATCGCGTAGTGCGCTGTCACTCGTGGAAAAGAAGAGATTACCTACGTATAATTTCATAAGATTTTCGAAGGTAGTCATAAAGCCGTTCCCGAGCACCGGGTTTCGGACCACCAAATAAGGCGCCCCGCCATTGAAAATCCCTCGGCAATCAACCAACCACAATCGAGCGCACGAACCTCGATCAGAATTAATAAATAGCAAGAGGAGCCGGTTTGCCAGAAAGGCGGCTCATTGACTTTTCCAACGAGCAGACGGTGAAAACCACGATGACGGTTGCAGGGAAGCCGGGGCGGTACCGGGAGACCGGGCGGTGCTATAAATACCCAGTCCGTCTCAGAAAACCCGCTAGTCTCGCGAGAGCACCTTTTTGAGGGCGACTTTTACCACTCAGCCAATCCTCTAAAATCGGGCACTTCATGCCCAGCCTCGTCGCTGTTTGCCGATCGCTCTCCGGAGACTCCTTGATGTACCGGCCCAAAGCATCTAAAACTTCGTCCGTGGTCATAGCGCAACAAGGGTTTTAAAAAATAATCCCGCGATTGTCCACATCGGTATCGCTATTTTTTCTTAGCTGTTGGAGCCCGGGTTTTTTGATCTTGATTGCCAGCCTTTATCAAGGGCTTCCTCAGTCGGCGATGGCCTCTTAATGACCCAGGCGCGGCACGCGTCGTGGGTCAGCAAGCTAGGCTCACCCAGGGCTTCAAGATTCTTCACCTTTGCTTTAGTACAAGACATCAAGCCCATCTGAGATTCGGGTTTGTTCAAACGATCGGCGTTCCTCATTTCTGAGGCTATTTCATAGGCCCTCTTCTCCAGACTGATTTTTCCAGCGTTAAGTTCGGCCACCGCACTGTCC
>DASUWQ010000062.1:0-4930 GCA_036378375.1 Chthoniobacterales bacterium | reverse complement strand
AACCGCCCGCACATCCTTCTTATATAGGCGCCGGATCTGCTCGTACTCGTTGGAGTAGATCATGGTCCCGATTCCGCCGTTGCTAAAAATCTCCGCTAAGAGCGCTTCGTTGACGTTGCCGTTTACCAGATGGACCCGGGGTATCCCGTATTGGCACGCTCGCACTGCGTGCTCCAGTTTGGACATCAGATTCGTCGAGAGCTCGGCTTTCCGCTTCCGGATAACGTCCGCCACCTCCGTCGAAAGGATGTGACCAATTCTTTCCCCGTCCAAAACCAACCCGTCGTGAGCGGACAAATAGATCAGCTTAGTGGCGTGCAAGGCCTCTGCGATCTCAAGAGCAACTAGATCTGAGTTAACGCGAAAGGTTCGGCCCTCACCATCAAAGCCGAGCGGCGGAACCACGGGCACGAAGTCCTCCCTCAACAGAAGCTCCAGCGACTGAGTGTCGACCCTTTCGACCTTCCCCGAATATTGATAGTCGACCCCATGAATGATACCCGCCGGATGCGCGATGATACAATTCGCGTACGCGGCACGGAGATCCACTTGGGTTAGGCCCTCCATGATCTCGTTGGTCAGCCGTATCCCCACATCGATCGATATCTGGAGAGTGGTTGCGTCGATGACCCCGGTCCCGTCATTGTTGGAAATAGCCGCGCCTCGCTGGGCCGCGGCTTTTTCGATCTGAAAAGCTGCCCCGTGTACTAGGACAACTTTAATGTTCAACGACCTCAGAACGGCAATATCCAACAAAATGTTGGGAAAGTTTTCCGACTCTAAGATCTCGCCGTTAATCGCGATAACAAAAACCTTGTCTCGAAAACGCGTGACGTACTGCAGAATGCCACGGAGCTCTGGAAGTTTCATTAGCACAGGGACTGAACGCCTAAAATTAAAGGAGTCCGACCAGGCGCTCAAGGGATAACGCCTTAGCAGAGGGAACCACCAGGTCGGCGGCTGATAAGTCCTGGCGCTCGCTGAATTGGTTCGGGATAACGATCGCCCGCATTCCGGCCGCCTTGGCAGCGCGAGAGCCGGGCTCAGAATCTTCCAATGCAACCGAGAACGCAGGCGAAACCTGCAGATTCTCGGCCGTCTTGAGATACACATCCGGCGCCGGCTTGGGATTGACCACCATGTCTCGAGTCACAATCGCACGGATGAAACCGCGCAGCCCCAATCTTTCCAGGCCGTCATTGACCCATCCAAAACCCGAGTTACTGGCCACCCCTATAGGAATACCCGCCTCAACCGCGGCCAGGATCAGCTCGCGGATGCCGGGCAAGACCCCTTGTTTGAGGGTCAACTCCCAATTCCTGGCATCTCTTCTGGGAGCCAAATTTTGCCAATCTAGCCTTCGTCCAACCAAACCCTCCAGGTGAATTGCCGGATCGAATCCGCCGACATAACCGGTGGCGCCCCGCCAATCATCGAGCGTTAGCCTTTGGCCGAATTCGGCATAGAGCTCGTTCCAGCTGTCAAAGCCGGGTTTCTCGGTATCTACAATGAGACCGTCGAAATCGAATATGAGCGATTGCAGGTTCAAAGCTCTTGGTAATTCACCGCAAAGACACAAAGGCCACAAAGCTCAGACCAAGTCTTAGTCCCGTCTTTGTGACCTCTGTGTGTTTGTGATAAAGTCTTTTCGCTACCTCTTAAGCTCCTCCTCGAAGAGCTCGGAATCGGAGAAGAAACGCTTCACCTCGATCGCGGCATTTTCCGGGGAATCCGAGCCGTGAACCACGTTCGTCATCGCGTCTTTGCCCAAGTCTCCTCGAATAGTCCCTTTGGCTGCCTTTCGTGAGTCAGTGGGTCCCATCAGGTCGCGAACCTTCTTCACCGCGCCTTCGCCATTCAAAGCCAGGGCGATTACCGGGCTTTGCTGCATGAACGAACGCAGTTCGGGGTAAAACGGGCGATCCGCAACGTGGGCGTAATGTTCTGCCAGTACTTCGTCGGACAGCAGCAGCATTTTGCACCCCACGATATCGAGTCCGGCTCGCTCAAACCGGCTAATGACCTCACCACTATGCTTTTGCGCAATACAGTCTGGCTTTAGTAAAACTAAAGTAGTTTCCACCATAGGTATGTGACAGCCCTATCGGTACTCTGAGAATGACAAATGACAAATGACAAATGAGAGATTGAAGAACTAGTCCTGTTCGCGAAATCTGTCATTTTGTCATCTGTCAGCTGCTATTTTCGGGGCGGTTACAGCCGCGAAATCAGCATTTCGGAATACATTATTCGCATGCCGCATCACCCGGATAACGCGCATCCCCCCAAAGACCAACGCCTGGTACGAGAGTTACCTATTAACGAGGTCGCATTTGGCGGAGCCGGCGTCGGCCGGGCAGAAGGAAAGGTGATCTTTGTACCTTTCACCGTGGATCAGGAAATCGTCGATGTTCGGCTTCATACGGTCCGTCGCAGCTACAGCCTCGGGCAGCTCGAGGCCATCCGTCAGCCTTCACCTCACAGGATCACTGCGCCGTGCCCGTACTTTCAAACTTGTGGAGGTTGCGATTATCAACACATCGCTTATGGCCACCAGCTCGCCGTTAAGCAAAGCCAAATCGAACAAGCATTGCGGCGAATCGCCAAGCTGTTTGATTGTGACGTACGGCCGATCAAACCAAGTCCCAAACCTTTCGGCTACCGCAACCGCATCTCGGTTCATAGCGACGGCGAGAATACCGGGTTTTTTCAGAAAGGCAGCCGCAACGTGGTCGACATCGCAAACTGCCTGCTCGCCTCCGAGACCGTGAACTCAAAGCTTCGCGCTTTCCGCGCAGCCCGGCCGGCGGCAGGCGCACACGCCACTCTGCGCGAAAATGAAGAAATCACCACCTTCTCCCAAACCAATGACGAGGTTGCCGAGTTCCTCATCGAATTCATCCAAAGCCGCGTCAAAGGACCGGTCCTGGTGGATGGTTACTGCGGATCCGGTTTCTTTTCGCATCGCTTGGCGGCTTTGGTCGAGAAGGTGATCGGAATTGACTGGAGTCAACCGGCTATACGACAAGCTCAACAAACTGCCACCGCGAACGAAACCTATCTGTGCGGTGAGCTTAGTGAATTTTTGGACCAGATTCTGGTCGCTGAGAATCCTAATACCGTGATTGTCGATCCATCCGCGACCGGCCTTTCCAAAGAAGTTATCGCGACACTGGTCAGCCGTGTCCCACCCACCTTGATCTACGTCTCTTGTAACCCCGCGACCTTCGCCCGCGATCTACAAAGTCTCGCCGGCCGGTTTCGGATTCAGGAAATTCAACCGTTCGACATGTTCCCGCAAACCGCCGAGATCGAAGTGGTTGGCGTACTCGAACGGATCTAACACCACAAAGGCACAAAGGTTCAGAGAAACATGAGCCTGGAAACGGTCGATGGAATAGCCGCGAAAAGGCACAACAACTCGAAAATAAACAGAAGATCGTAAATGCACAAAATGGAATTCCTACGGCAGTAAACCAAGGCAACGAATGGAACCCGTTTTTACGCTAAAAAGCAGATGGAAGCACCAGAATAATTTTTCACAGCAAGGCCGCAAAGGCCACAAAGAGGGAGTTTTCTGTCTCAGATCTTTGTGGCCTTTGTGGCCTTGCTGTAAAATCTGTTTTGGTCTTTGGCTCCTTGCGTGAGGTTCGCTGTGTTTGGTTTGCGGCTATTCCGCTTTGTGATCCTGCTGTATTGTGATTTGCTGCTAACCGACACTGCCCAGTAAAATACCGGTTAGGAAAACTAGGATCCCGCCGAGGACAGCCTGAAAAAGGGCTTTGAGCAAAGGGGTATCCATATACCGTTTCCGGATCCAGGCGATAGCAGCCAGCTCAATTGCCACCACCGCAATCGCGATCCACATCGCAATATAAAACTGCGATATCAAGAACGGTAAAGTATGCCCGATTCCGCCTAAGAAAGTCATCACACCGCAGACGCTTCCGCGAAGCCATGGCTGACCTCGGCCGCTGATCACACCGTCGTCCGAAAGAGCCTCAGAGAACCCCATGCTGATTCCCGCTCCCAAAGAAGCGGCCAGACCGATGATAAAGGCAGTGAAGGAATTATGCGTCGCGAACGCCGCAGCAAATACCGGCGCTAAGGTCGACACCGAGCCGTCCATCAACCCAGCGAGTGCGGGCTGGACCACGTGCAGCACAAACAATTTTCGCTTTACATGGGGATCATCGGCCGATTGCTTCGCCGAACGTTTGGCGGTTTGTTCCTCTTCAGTTTTTCGGCTGTTGAGCGCGTCACTTTTAGCTAAAGCCGTTCGAGATGATAACCCATATACGCACATCAGTTGTCGCAACTGCGCTGATTGCCGCTGCCGCATCGTTAGCAATATTGAGGCCGCCTCCGGGCTCTCCGTGCGAATCCGGTCCGCCAGCGCGACGTACGCTCTTCCATGTTCTTCTTGGAGTGCGAGAGCGGCCGCAAAAGGACCGCTTGGAGAATCGGCTTGAACTGACATAATCACACAATTGGAAAAGATGTTTTCACCGCGCTACCGAAGGTAATCTTACTTCGAACTTAAAAGCGTACAAGCAACTAACCTTGTTCTGATCTGTTAGCTACTTCCTCGTGATCGCTTTTCGAAATTGAGAAAGAGTCACAGTTGCAATCTTCGGCCGCTCTAAAAGAGGAGCCAGGAGCCAGAATCCAGGAGTCAGGAGGCCGCTGGGCCTTCCACGTAATGTGCGCCTTCGACGAGCTTTTCAGTAATCACTAATCAGAGGCCGCGCTCCAGATCCTCTTGACTCCTAGATTCTGGCTCCTGGATTCTGGCTCCTGGCTCCTTCCCCTACACTAGCCCTCTATCCACCAGCTCGTGCTTCAGATAGGCATAATAGATCGGCGCGACTACCAGGCCGCTGAATCCGAAAGCGGCCTCCATGAAGAGAATTGCAATCATGACTTCCCA
>DASUWQ010000061.1:0-10579 GCA_036378375.1 Chthoniobacterales bacterium | reverse complement strand
TTTCTTTGCCGAACCGCAGCTCCATTTGTCAGAAGCCGGCTGGGCGAGCTCCCAGGAGCAATCCTCGATCCCAGTGTAATTGGTTCCGGTCCGGGTCTGGTATTGGTCGGTTCCTATGTACAACGCACCAGCGTACAACTCACGGAAGCCCGCGCCCTCCCAAATGTCGACTCGATCGAACTTCTGGTTGATCGTCTGTTCGAGCCCGCCGAAGCCGAGCGACATCTGGCCGACGTAGTCCAAACCATTGAATCGAGTCTAGCGGAGCAAAAGACGGCTCTGGTATTTACCACTCGAGGTCTCGTGTCTCAGCGTGGCGAACTGAATCACGTCCAGATTTCCGCTATTGTTTCTGCGGCTCTCTCCAGCATCCCGACCAAGCTGAGCCAGCCGCCAACCTGGTTGGTGGCCAAAGGCGGCATCACGTCGAACGACGTTTTGACCAAAGGCCTGAAAGCCAAGAGAGCCCGGGTTCTCGGCCAGGTCGCTTCGGGAGTTTCCGCCTTAAAACTCGGGCCGGAATCTGCTTCTCCAGGCCTGCCCTTTATCGTTTTCCCCGGCAACGTCGGAGGTCCATCGACTTTGGCGGATCTAATCCGGAGGCTAAGCGGAGCTCGGTAGGGAGAAAAACTCGGCGCGCCCAGAGCTCGCCATGCCAATCTAGACGATACCCCGCCGAGTTTTTCGCCCTACCGCATTTGCCCATAGCGCCAAGCCATAGATTGGGTCAGATTAACCCTCAACCGAAACCATGGAGCAGGATCATAACCCGGCGCCAGACGGAAGCGACGAAGCAACCCCACCCATAAGTCAATTTGCGAAAAAGAAAATCCTGTTGGTAGACGATCATCCGATTTTTCGGCATGGTTTGACGGAACTACTCGACCGGCAGGTTGATCTCGTCGTCTGTGGTCATGCTGATTCCGCCCCGAGCGCTCTGGAGCAGATGCGCAAGCTGAATCCGGACTTAGCGATCCTCGACATTACTCTCCGGGGCACAAATGGCATTGAACTAGTGAAGCTGATGAAGGCTGAATCACCTCAGCTACCGATTCTAGTTCTCTCAATGCACGATGAGTCGTTGTATGCTCTCCGCGCCCTGAAGGCAGGCGCTCTCGGGTACGTAATGAAAGCCGACGGCGTTCAACCGGTTCTGGATGCCATTTATAGCGCGCTAGCAGGCAAGCTTTTCGTCAGCCAACGTCTCGGAGAAAAACTCATTTTCAAAGCGATCCATGCATCGGAAAGTGATTCTCCTTCACCAGTCGATCGTTTATCCGACCGTGAACTAGAGGTTTTGGTTATGCTGGGGCGGGGACACAGCACCCGATCAATCGCCAAAGAGATCAATCTCAGCGTTAAAACCGTCGAAACCCATCGAGCTCACATAAAAGAAAAGCTCGGCTTTACTGATGCGAACGAAATGGTGCGCTTCGCGATCGACTGGGTAGCACACCAAGAGCAGAGTTAAAAGAGCGATCGGTTGATTATCGCTCCTTACGTCGGTGACCCTTCACGCTCTATGAAAAGACTGGCTGGACACCGGTTTCTCTCTCCATGTTACTGGCGTCCAGCCGGCAGAAGCCCATCCATGGTAAAAGGAAGGTAAGCCCTAAGCTTAGCGCCGCTAGGCGAAAGGGATCCGGTTTTACCCTGATTGGACTATCAGGCGCTCTTGAAGGTTTGCAGTTCACAGTTCACCGTTCGCCGTTCACGGTTTCCCCATAGGTCCTATCAGTCCCATAGGTCCCGTCCATGCTCCGTCTGCTGGTTCCCGCTAACCGAACCGCCCTCCAAACACCCTGCGCCAAATCGAGAACGAGGACGACGACGAGGACGAGGACGAGTACGAAAAGACACCGTGAACGGTGAACCGCCAACCCTAAAGGATCTCAAGCGGCGATTTTTTTCGAGGCGGAGGAAATAATGCGTCCAACTCGGCAAGGATCTGCTCTGGGATCTGAATATCCAGCGCCTTGCGGTTTTCGATGACATGAGCTTCGGACGCGGCTTTGGAAATCACGAGAATGCCGTCCTGATGCAGAAGCCAGGCTAAGGCCAGCTGAAATCGGTTTGCATTCACTTTGCGGGCAGTACCATCCATCTGCGCGGGAAGGCGTCCCTGTTCGACCGGCGAATAAGCCATGACCGGCATTTTCTGGTCACGACACCAACGCAAGAGATCCCACTCAATTCCCCTGCGAGTGAGGTTGTACAAAACCTGATTCGTAAACACCTCTCTCCCACCTGGCACACGGGCGAGTTCCTCCATATCGTCGAGATCGAAGTTACTGACACCGAACTCCCGTATCATCCCCTGCTGCTTCAGCTGCAGAAAACCTTCAAGACTCTCGGCCAAAGGCGTCGAGCCGCGCCAGTGAAGAAGATATAGATCAAGGTAATCCGTTTTTAGGCGTTTGAGGCTTTGCTCACACGCACTCAGTACCCCGCTCCGAGTCGCCCGGTGTGGGTAAACCTTGCTTACGAGAAAGATATCTTTTCGCCGTCCGGCAATCGCTTCGCCGACCAACACCTCTGCTCTCCCTTCCCCATACATCTCCGCCGTATCAACCAAGGTCATCCCGAGATCGAACCCAAGTTGTAAAGCCTTTACCTCGGATCGATACCGATCCGTTCGTTCTCCCATCCTCCAGGTTCCCTGCCCTAGGCGAGTTGGCGGTTTGCCGTTTGCAGTTAGCAGTTCACGGTTCATCTCGTCCTCACCCTCGGTAACATAGGTTCATAGTTCACCGTTAGGCATTACCTCTGCCGGATCACATAAGTCCCATCAGTCCTATAGGTCCCATCCATTCCGCTCGCAACCGGTCTGCGCGAACTGCTAACCGCAAGCTGCAAACGGCAAACAGTCAACAGCCAACCGCGAACTCCCTTGCTCCTTTTGCCAATTCATGGAAAATAGCGGCGGACGAGACCACCGAGGAAAAGACGCGATGCCTTTTCGTTCGCCGAAAATCACGAAGTCTGAACGAATGGCACCTTCGCCGGCAATCTCCACGTCCCCCATCACTTGGCCCCCAGAAATCCAAGGGACTAGCAAGCCAGCGTTTTACCAGACAGGTCTTTTCCAGCTCTTGCTGGTCTCAGCAAGCCTACTTGGCGTTTTTTATATCGGCTCGTGCGGGTACCCTCGCCTGTTGGACCAGATCGATGGTCAATATGCCGGTGCAGCCAGGGAAATGATCTCCCGAAACGATTGGCTCGTTCCCACTCAAAACAGCATCCCACGACTCAGAAAGCCGCCGCTTGCTTATTGGATGGAGATCCTTTCTCTTCGGAGCTTTGGCGAAAACGAATTTGCTGCTCGATTGCCGATCTGCCTCGCTACGTTCGCCTGGTTTATCGCGACCGCCGGATTGGCCTACGAATGCACTCGCGACAAGCTTACGAGCCTGGCGAGTTCCCTCATCCTGGCAACTTTCTTTGGAACATTTCAGTTCTGTCACCTGATAATGCCCGAACCAGCGTTCGGCTTCCTAACAACATTCAGTTTTTGGCTGCTGGTTCGTTTAGCGAGAAAAATTCCCGACAGGCGCAAGGGCGGACCGCTTGGCAACGCGGCCCACGATTTCTTAAAGAATTTGAGGGGTGACAGCCTCAAACCACCAATCACCCCTCGCCAACCTGTCCGACATAGCTCCTGGAGTCTCAGACGACAGGGCGACGTCGGATCACCGCTCACATTAGAGCTGATCCTGCTCTGGGTATCAATGGCTGCAGCAGTACTCTGCAAAGGGGCACACGGAATTCTCCTTCCACTGGGTGTTCTCTTAGTAGCGGCCGTTTTCCGGCCATCGTTGCAGGTGGTCTGCCGCCGAATCATTTTCAATCCAACGGGCTGGTTGATTTTTATCGCCTTGGTCCTCCCCTGGTATTTGGCAGTGGAGCATCGCTATCCCGGCTTTATTCTCGACCAACTCGGGAACGAGCAGGTTAACCAGGTACTGGGCCGACGATGGCCCGTCGACGGGGATCACCTGAGCCTGCTTAACTTTTGGCTCGAACAGTTTGCGGTCCTCTTCCCTTGGACCTTATTAATTCCTGGGGCCGCCGTTACCTCCTTTCGGATTCTCAATACCAAGATCTCCCAAAACGCGTTGCTCTTGCTGCTTTGGTTCGGCATTTACTCGGTCGCGATCTCCTTTGCGAGTCTTCAGGATTATTATCTCTTGATTTGCTTGCCAGTGATTGCCATCTGGCTCGCTTGGTGCCTGGGCCAGGGTATCCCTCGCTTGTTCTCCGCCTGGTTCCCTGGTCTCCTCCTGATCTTGTTAGGCGCGGGCGGGATCATATTCTGCGGTCAGCCCTTAGCGCCGCTCCTGTCGTCCGACGGAACCGGACGTGGTGAACAACCGGCTATTAACAGTGTAGCCAGCGCGCTAGTGAATGTCGCCGGTGCCACCGGCCGCACGCTGAGCAATCTCCTCCTCCTATTCGGAATCGGTGCGATCGCCTTTGGTCTCTTAATCATTTTGTTTAGGCGCCTGAAGTTAGCTCCCGTTATCTTCCTTCCGCCGTTCGTACTTCTGGTCTGCTTCCTCGGATTGACCGCCGAGGTCGCCCTGCAAGACTATCTGTCTTCGGCTTCTATCGCTTCCGCCATAGAGCGAAACTCAGATACAAATACCCTGATCATTAGCCAGGGCGATATCAGCGATCGTACCAGCCTCTTTTTCTACCTCCATCGGCAACTCCATTGGCTGGATGGTATTCCCGCTCAAGAATATGCGGCTCGCAAATACGGAATTGGCGCCGATCTTTATCTTAAGAAAGCGGACGTCGTCGCCGCCTGGCATACCGCGCGAAAGGTTTGCATCATTGTCAATAACCACTCGCTCACTTCTCTGGCCGAAGATCTGAGAGTGGATCCCAATCTGGTTCACGTCTTAGCGACAACGCCGACAGATGTTGTGATAGCGAATTGGGAGTAATTCAAGGAGTTGCAGAAGTTCAGGAGCAAGTAAGATCAGCGTTAGCAAGATATTATAACATCTGTTGATTACGTTTTAGTTTTATGATATTTTAACCGCATGAACAAACCGGCTCAAGCATTTCGCGATCTAATTGTCTGGCAGAAAGCACACGGAGTTCGTGCTTCGGGCCTATGAGCTCACAAAGCAGTTTCCGAGAGATGAACAGTACTGTTTGATCCCTCAACTCAGGCGAGCCGCTATCTCAATTCCGGCAAACATCGCCGAGGGCTTTAAGAAGCGCGGGCTACCCGATAAGAATCGGTTTTTCAATATATCACAAGGATCCGTTGAAGAATGCAGATACTACCTCATCCTAGGAGATGACCTCGGCTGTGGCAACTGCACCGCGTTGGAACCGGTGCTAGAAGAAGCTTCCCGTCTTCTTGTTACCTATACGAAAGCCGTGGCGAGAAGGAACGCTAAGATCATACGCACTGACTTCGAATGAGAATTTCCTCGCCATTTTGTGATCCGCCTTATCCTGAACTCCTGAACTCCTGAACTCCTGAACTCCTGAACTCCTGAACTCCTGAACTCCTGAACTCCCTGCCCCTCCTCCTTCTCTGCCTCCTCCTCCCCCCACCCCTCCACGCTTGGGGCCCACTCGGTCATTCTGCTATCGCTGCCGTGGCAGAAAAACACCTTTCTTCCACGGCTCAATCCCACATCGCTGCTCTTCTCGCTCAGGGTCACGACACTGACTTACCTTCAATCGCTAACTGGGCCGACGAAGTTCGCGCCGCGGCCTCCGGTCGCGGCCCATTGAGCGACGATGCAGAGGTGCGCGCGTTCAATGCGAAATTCCCAACCAACGCCCTGTGGCATTTCGTCGATTTGCCATTAGGAGCCGAAGATTATCGCCAGGTCGTCGCTTGTCCCTCGGTCAACGATGTTGTTCACGCCATTAAACGGTGCGTCGCGGTCTTGGAGAGGGCTCAGACCGGTCCAGAAAATTTCACCAAACCACAGGCCTTGCGTCTTTTGGTCCATTTTGTTGGCGATATCCATCAGCCGCTACACTGCGGAACTGGTTTCTACGATCTTTCGGATCTCAGACATCCGGTTCTAATTACCGAACCGCGCCTCTGTGCCGGCAAACCCAATGACCGAGGCGGTAACGATCTTTTCTTCGGTTCTGATCCCAATCAAGAACTTCACGCTCTGTGGGATGAATCGTTGGTATTCGCGATTCGAAATACGGCGGACTATCGTTCCTTAGCCGATGGGCTTGACTCTACGCAATCCGTAAACCCGACAACGGATGACTACCATAACTGGCCCGAACAATGGGCCATCGATTCAGTACAACAGGCCAGAAAAGCTTATCAAAACCTCCAGTTTGGCGCCGCTGCCATCGACGGGAATCGCCTTCGGATCACCATTCAATTGCCAACCGGCTACACCGACGCAAATCGAGCAATCGCTTCAGAACAGTTACGGAGAGCCGGGCTGCATTTAGCCCAGCTTTTGAACGCGATTCAATGGCCAGATTATTGACTACAAACAAGATTGGCGGACGGTCCAGCGACGTCACCTGAATTGTCCGCGCTAATTCCCTTGGTCTATCGGTACAGGTGCTCCGAAATAATACCCCTGGCCATAGTCCACTCCGAGCTCTTTCAAGCAAGCACTCATCTCCTCGGACTCGACAAACTCCCCCACGGTACGTTTACCGAGCAAATGCGCGATCTCATTCATCGAGCGGAGTAACGTCAAATCGATCTGATCGCTTTGAATATTCTTAACGAATGACCCATCGATCTTCACAATATCTACGGGCAAACTGCGCAGATACCGGAGAGACGAGAAACCCGATCCGAAATCATCAAGAGAGAACGTGCAGCCGAGAGCTCGAATCTCATTCGCGACCTCACAGGCCTTGTCAAGACTCTTGATAAAAACGGTCTCCGTAAGTTCGAAGATGATCCGCCGTGGGTCTATCTTCGTGCGGCGCAAAGATGAAGCGATGAATTCAACCGTATTCGGATTCGACACCGATTGACCTGAGATGTTGATCGATACCCGGCCGCGTCGCTCGTCTGCGTATTCGGAGAGTACGCGGGTTAGCACAAACTGATCGAGCTCATTCATCAAATGAAATCTCTCTGCAGCCGGCAAAAACTCCGCCGGGGCGTGCCAGACACCATGTTCGTCTAGATATCGTATCAACGCTTCACTGCAATAACGTTCACCGGTTTTAAGGTCGATGATCGGTTGATAAAAAAGGTGAAACCGATCTTGGGTAAAGCCTCGCCTAATCCTGCCGAACCACTCGGCCTCCGACCGGATGGCAGATAGTTCTTCGCTATCGCTTCGGTAAAGCAAGCATCGGTTCTTACCGGCTAGCTTTGCCGCGTAGAGCACAGAATCTGCCCGGAATAACAGCTCTTCATGGGAAATACCCGGTTCGATCGTAGCTACACCCACCGATAAGGTTATGCCAGTGCCAGTAAAACCTTGTGACTTTCCTCGGGTCTCTTCGATAAGTCGAGTGCCTAAATCGAACGCCTGGCTAGCGGATACATCTCGCAAGATCACACAAAATTCATCACCACCAAGCCGGCAAATTGAATGGGGGCCGTCGAAGACGGTACGTAAAACGGACGCAGCCAAGCGGAGTGCATTATCGCCGGCTAAATGTCCCTTAGTATCATTGACTAATTTGAAGTCATCGATATCAACTAACACTAGGACATCGCGCCCCGAGCGACTCGGATCCGCTAGAACCCCTGCCAGCTCCTGGGAAAACCGCTCCCGGTTTCCCAAGTCGGTCAACGGATCATTCAAAGCCATGTGTTCTAAACGCGCCTCCGTTTCCTTGCTCTCGGTAATATCTCGAGAGACGAGCAAAATATTATCAATAGGCTCCTCCGCCCGTTTCAGCAGACTCCCGGAAATGTCTAACCAGCGCCATTGATTCAACCGATTCAGAAAACGGATGACTTTTCTATCGGTGATATCGTCCGCTAACAATCGCCGCAGAGCGTGTTCGCTCTGCTTTCGGTCGTCTGGATGCACAAAATTAAGCCAACTCTGCCCGATCAGAACCGCCGAATCATACTCAAGGATATCCTTGTGATTCGGACTGCCATACACAATCCGAAAATCACCGTCGAGCTCGCAAACTAGACAATGAGAATTTTGGACCAAAGCGCGATAGCGCTGCTCAGCTTTTTCCTGCCCGCGTTTGGCCACCGCTGCCAAACGTTCCTTTTCGCTGGCGTCTTCCTCTCGCTGATCTTTGACTCGGAGTTGGGTGCCAACGCGTGCCACTAACTCTCTTACGTCGAAAGGCTTCGTGATATAATCATTCGCTCCGGTCTCCAAAGCTTTTGTCTTGGTAGGAATATCCGTTTTGCCAGTGAGACAGACGATCGGCGTAGGACTGTCGCCTAAACGAGCCCGGATCAGCTCCAACAAGAGCAATCCGTCCATGTCGGGCAACACATAGTCCAGCAGAATCAGTTCCGGCTTACTTTCGATGAGCTTGGCTAGCGCTTCCTTACCGCTGCCCGCCCCGGTCACCAAATAGCCATAGGGCTCGAGCACCTTCTTTACAAGGCGCCGTAAGGCGTCATCGTCATCCACCAGTAAAATTCGACGGCTCGCGCTCCTTTGCTCCGCCATAACTTTGGAACTGCCTCTTAATTTAAAAGTCCGTCGAAAAAAGGCCACCGCGCGGTTCAAAGAAATACCTCAAAAACACACCCGCGCTGTATTCGTTATAGTTGGCCGTTTTGTCTGCTTTTATAGTGATACCAGCCGCTAGCTGTGGCGTTAATAATATTAGCCCGTCCAACCGTATAGAGCCAACAAACGTGTTGGTGTTAGTCGCAGCGTAGGTCGTAGTCGAGTTCTCCAAAGGAAATACTGGAGTGGCATCTTGCCGATAAGTTTGTAGTCCCAGCATCGCAGACCCTTTGAGTAGGTAGAATTGCCCTTCCTTGGTCATGAATTGTAGACCCAAAGCGCCTTGAAGCAGGTATTCCGGGCTGAAATAGCCGCCCTGCCCAAAAGTAAAAAAAGAAAGATTTTTTGAGAATTGCTCATAGTCCATGCTTGGGCCCACGGTCAGATAGGCGAAGTTCGGGTTATCGATCTTGTAGCCTAAAGCCAGGTTAATGGCAAAATGATCGTTTGTTTCCACATTTTCCCCGTCGCGCACGCCGAAAAACGCCGATCCGGAAAAGGACCACCCCTGTGATAAGAGCAAAAAGATAGTCGGGTTAAATCCGCTTTCCGTCACTCTTCCCCAACTCTGGCCGGTGTACGGGTCCTTCATCCCAGTGTAACTGAGAATCGATTCTTTGATGCTTTTTCGATAAAAACTCAGGCTCCAATTCCCCCAGTCCTGTGCGTTTCGCATGCTGAGATCTCCCACTACCGTAGGACTAAGGGCACCGCCGGCAGGGGTAATTCCAAGGTCCGCGTCAATGGTATACTCACCTAACCATTCATAACCGATCCGGCCGTCAAAAAGCCCATCATAAGTACTTGGCGAATTTGCGACAAAATTCCGAGGTCCAACCAGCGGCACCTGTCCGACAAACGCTCCAGGCGAGACGCCTCCGTTTTGCAGTCTGCTCCAGCCGGCATCAAACCAGATCCGGTTAACATCGTAGGCGTAAAGCGTCATACCAACATCGGCCCGGATTTCTTCTAGCTTAGATAAGTCATCGCCTGACTTATAACGTGCGTAACCCGAGATAGCGACGCTCGGTGATGTGTAGTTCTGCAGCTCCGGATATTTGTCAGGTGCGAGCGCATAAACATTAGCGTACAGGCGTTCGCCGTAGTAATGCTCGACGACATAGTCTCGGTACTGCTGAGCGATCAGACCACCGTATTGGTCGGCAAGTTCCTTTAGCTTTTTCCAGTTCTTTTGCCGGGCATAGGCCGCATAAAGTCCAGTAGCGGTCGATTTGTCCGGATGCTCGCTGTAGAGGCGCTCGAACTCGTTACCTGCTAAAACGTAATCCCCGACCTGAAAGGCATTCCAGGCATCCAATACCTGTTCATTGCGAGTGAGGTTCCGATAAGTCTTTACTTCGGTGAATAACTCATGGCTCCGTCGATATTCTTTGGCCTTGTAGGCTGCCACTGCCCTGGCCGTCAAAATGTCGCCAATGGCTGTTCGCATGGCCGGATACTCTTCCATCCGCCAGCGAGCAATTTCCTCCGCCTTATCGTAATCACCGACTCGAATCAGACTAAGCGTTAAGCCATAGGCTGATTCATAGTCCCCTTCATTCCATTGGATTGCCTGTTCAAACCATTTTTCGGCGTCGGTGTACCGATGAGTATTGTAAAACGCCCAACCGATGCTTCTGGCTATATTAGCATCTTGCCTGGAAGTCGCGACCGCTTCTGCCTCATCATATTGGCCAGCCTTCAACAAGGCCATCGGGTCCTGTATCGGGGTCGGCGTAGGCTGCGCCTTTTCTGCCTGGCTCGGTTGGTTCGGTCCCCCAAAGATAATCCTCGGACTCCCCGCCTGCGGTGTTGGTGAGCTTTCTGGGGCGGCATCACTGGGTTCCTCCGCAACCGGCTCCGGTACAGGAACCTCGACCTGAGTGATGATCGTCTTA
>DASUWQ010000060.1:0-5873 GCA_036378375.1 Chthoniobacterales bacterium | reverse complement strand
TGGCGCCAGAGTATAACACGGGAACCGTTCAAGGTTCAAAGTTCAAGGTTCGGGTTCGAGGTTCTAAGTCGGCGCTTTGCGGTCAAGGTTGGCCATGGAGGAGCTAACTTGCTCGACCAGGAACTTTGAACTTCGAACCTTGAACTTAAAACCTTGAACTCCTAGTCACAACAAACACGATAAAATGTTGCAATCCCCAGGGGAGGAGCGTATAACATGCGGGTTGTTATGCGTAGCTGGCTGTTCGTTTGTGGATCAACCATCTTATTTGCTGTAACTGGTCACACTCAGGTCACTGCTTATGCGGCTTTGCGGACTGTGGGTTCAAGCCGTGGCGAAAAAGTGCTGAGCCAGGTACTCGCCATTTCAGGCGAAGGATCGGGTGCTCAACCAAACCGTTGGAAAGTCTGGATCGATGATCCAGCCGCGCGCGGTGGAGTACGTGAACTGGAGGTTTCTGGCAACCAGATTACCTCCGAACGAACCCCGGTGAAATCGGAATGGGCTGGCGGTAAAGACATGGATCTGGCCCATCTTAATCTCGATTCGGACGGCGCATATCAAGTAGCGACTCAAGAGGCGAGAACGAAAGGCATCGAATTCTCGAAGGTCCAATTTCAATTAGCCGCTGATCGGGAAACCGGTAAACCAGGGTGGACGGTCCAAATGGCGGACGCAAAGGATCAACGGGTCGGCGCGATAAAGGTCAATGCGGATTCTGGGACAATCGTGAGTTCGGCTTGGGGAGCAGACGCACCTAATTTGGTGGCGCAGCAGCGGACACCGGAAAACTCAGATGAACGTTTTCTAAATAGCTCCGAATCACAAACGCCGGCTCACCATTCTCATGACGAAGAAGCGGCGCCAGTGGCAAAAGCGACGCCGGAAAAGCAAACGCCGCGCTACACGCAAGAGCAGCAGCAGTATGCGGATGAACCCGGCCAATATGGTCAATCGAATCAATCTAATCAATCTGGTCAGCAGTCCGGCTCCCTTACCGACCGTGCCGGGAACATCGGTCGCAATGTCGTTAATCGCGTCGAGCGACCATTCCTAAGAGCTGGAGGCTGGATTCAGAAAAAATTTACTGGTCAAGATACAATTAGTCCGCCGCGGACTAAAGATGACGACGATGACGATGATGATAATCGCTCGAACGACCAGTACAACAAGCCGGTGCATCCCGTGCCGCAATAAGCGGTGGCGGTAGTAGGCGTCCTTGTCCGGTAGGGACAAGAAGATTTATACCGCGAAGGGGCTGTATTGTATAGCCCCTTCGCGGCAAAGTCCGGCAGTCCCTACGGGACGGATCGCTTCTTTTGAGACGCTTCCAGGCACTGAATTGCCAGGCTACCATCGTTTCCTCCCTCCGGGATGACGTCCGTTTGCCTCGATCCACAACATCTGAGACATTGTGTTGCTGACTCCATGCTTACAGAACAGGATGCGCTGAGATCGATTCTGGCGGCGGTCCGGCCGTTGGAGACAGAAGAATTGCGATTGTTCGAGGCTGGCGACCGCATTTTGGCCGAGAACGTATTGGCCCGAGTCAGTTTGCCGCGCTTCGATAACTCGTCGATGGACGGATATGCGGTCAGAGCAGCTGACGCCGTGGCCGGAGCAGTACTACGGGTCATCGGTGAGCAACCTGCGGGTCCGGATCAAGGTCTGACGGTCAACGCAGGGACTGCCGTGCGGGTATACACCGGCGCGCCGATGCCAGTAGGCGCGAACTCGGTGGTAATGCAGGAAGATTGCGATCGGCAAGGAGATCAGGTAACGATCAGGGAAGCTGCTTCCCCAGGAGAATTTATTCGGTTACGCGGCGGAGATCTTTGTGAAGGACAGAAGGTCGCCGAGGCCGGCGCTCGTCTGAACGGACCGTTACTGGCTACTCTTGCTTCTCAGGGAATTGGTCAAATCCGTGTCTTTCGTCGACCGAGGGTGGCGATTCTGGCGACCGGCAGTGAATTGAAGAGCCCCGGAGAACCGCTCGGAGCGGGTGAGATTTATGAGACCAATCGTGTGATGTTGCATGAACTGGTCCAGGATGCGGGTGGGATACCTCGCCTATTCGACCCGGTGCCGGATGAAGAGAATGAACACCTGCGCGCGTTCCAGGACGCTGCCTCCGACGATGTCATCGTGATCGCGGGCGGTGTTTCGGTGGGAGAGCGAGACTTGGTAAAATCGACCCTTAAGAAACTCGGGTGCGATATCGAGCTTTGGCGGGTTGCAGTACGCCCTGGTAAGCCCTTTCTGTTTGGTCGATTGGACGGAAAGTGGGTCTTTGGTTTGCCGGGTAATCCAGTCTCAGCCTTTGTGACTTTTCTGTTATTTGTGCGGCCTGCTCTCCTCGCGATGCAAGGTTGGCGAGGCGAATCGATCACCAAGACTCAGGCGATCCTGTCCAAATCGGTGACCAACAAGGGCGAGCGCCCGCATTACCTACGAGGGCACCTGGAGGCAGGCAGATTCATCCCTTTCGGAAACCAGGAGTCTCATGCGCTATTCGGGTTATCGCGAGCAAACGCGTTGTTACGGATCGGCGCTGGAGAACAAATTCCGGAGCATCAAACCGTGGAGGTAGTCCTATTGGCGTAGCGTCGGAGGGACGAGCTCCTGCTCGTAGGCATTTCTTCGCCGGCAAAAGGTCGGCCACACCCGGAGGAGCGGGAGCTTCTCCCCTCTGGCTATCCAGTTTCCGAATCTGCAAGAGAAAACAAGATTGAATCCAAAAGATTCAGAACTCATACTCATTAAATCAAATGGTTGCTCTAAAGGAAGGGTACGACCTCGCGAGTGAGGTGCGGCGTCTCAAAGTTGAACGCAACGCGGTCATCCTCGCGCACAATTATCAAGTACCTGAAATTCAAGATGTTGCGGATTTTGTCGGTGACTCTCTGGGTCTGAGTTATCGAGCAAAAGAGACTCAGGCAGACGTCATCGTGTTCTGCGGAGTCCACTTCATGGCGGAGACCGCCAAAATCGTAAATCCAGGCCGCACCGTGATTCTACCGGATCTCGAGGCGGGCTGTTCACTTTCCGACTCATGCCCGGCGGACCAGCTCGCTGATTTTCTCAGCCGGCACCGGGAGAAGAATTACTACGTCATCGCCTATATCAATTGTAGCGCCGGCGTCAAAGCGTTGTCCGATATCATTTGTACTAGCGGTAACGCGGTCAAAGTGGTAGAAAATGCGCCTGCGGATAGAAACATTCTTTTTGTTCCAGACCAGAACCTGGGTTCCTGGGTGATGGAGCAGACAGGCAGGAAAATGGATCTCTGGAAAGGTGCCTGTTATGTCCATGTTGAGTTCACTCAGAACAGCATCCAAAAGATTCGAGAGGTGTACCCGGACGCGCCGGTTGTTGCTCATCCCGAATGCACTTACGCGGTGCGGATGCTGGCAGACGAAGTTTGCTCGACCGAAAAAATGGTTGGCTACTGCCGGAATTCACCGGCTGACGCTTTTATTATCGTGACCGAATCAGGAATGCTGCATCGGCTGAAGAAAGAGGTTCCGAATAAGGACTTTATCCCAGGTCCTACCGAGCATTGTTCCTGCGCAGATTGCCGGTTCATGAAACGCAACACATTGGAAAAACTGCGGGATGCGTTGGATGCGCTACAACCCGAAATCGAGATACCGGAAGCGATTAGAAAGCGAGCCGAGCAGCCGATTTTACGGATGCTTGACCTTAAGTGAAATTTGATGGTGCGGTGGTGATTGGGGCGGGACCGGCCGGATTGTGGGCTGCCGAGTCCCTAGGGCTAGCAGGGGTTACTGTGTGGATTTTCGATCAAAAACCATCGCTTGGTCGGAAGTTTCTCGTTGCTGGGCGCGGAGGTCTTAATATCACGCACTCCGAAGAGCTCGATCAGTTTGCATCGCGCTACGACAATCCCAAACGCTGGCAAGGCATGTTGCAGCAGTTCCCGCCTAGCCGGCTTAAAGCCTGGTACGAAGAGCTAGGCGTACCCACCTATGTCGGAACGAGTGGACGCGTATTTCCGCGCACCGCTCGTGCTCCTGAAATTCTGGAACGGTGGCTCGAGCGGCTTTATGAGCTCGGTTGCGATATCCGCTTGGGCTATAAATTTCACCAACTCTCAATTAACGGTCGAAGCCTTGAAGTGGTATTTCAAAAGGGACAGGAGTATTCGCCTGTGAACGCGTCAGCGGTAGTGTTCGGACTGGGAGGAGCTTCTTGGCCGCAAACCGGTTCGGATGGCCTGTGGACTCAGCAATTCGCTGACATGGGGATTCGGATCAATCCGTTTTCGCCCTCCAATGTTGGCTGGGAATACAACTGGTCTGCGAAATTCTTAAGCGTGGCAGACGGTAAACCGTTAAAAAATCTAGCAGTGACCTGTGCCGGACAAAGGGTTCGTGGGGAACTCCTGATCACGAAGTACGGGCTAGAAGGTGGAGCCCTCTATCAACTCGGCCGTCGGCTCAAATTGGATTCCTCGATTGAAATCGACTTTAAGCCCGATCTCACCGATAAAGAGCTTCAGAAAAGGTGGCGGGATGACTTAAGCTTGCAGGACGCCGCAGCTCAGTGCTGGCGTTTGAGCTCCGCGGCGATCGCTCTGCTCGACGAGGCAATGAAGCCGACAGATTTTAATTCGCTGCTGGCCGCCGTTCGGCGGTGCAAGCTTCGATTGAATCATCCTCGCCCCATTGACGAAGCAATTTCGTCTGCCGGGGGAATCGATTGGGCCGAATTCGACGATCATCTGATGCTCCAGCGATTCCCGGGCGTCTTCTGCGCAGGAGAGATGATTGATTGGGATGCACCCACCGGAGGTTATCTACTCCAAGGTTGCTTCGCGACCGGCAAAATTGCCGGAGAAGGCGCGGTGAAGTGGATTGCGCAGGGCGCGGAGGCGTGAGAGTTTTCGCCACTTATTTCTGTGAATATGGAGCTGAAAATTGGTGATGCTGCCCCGGCTTTTAAGTCGATAGCTGTCGGTGGCATTTATGGAGCCGGACAGCCGGTGAAATTGAACGATTTCAAAGGATCAATGTTGGTTCTTTACTTTTATCCGAAGGATGACACGCCGGGATGCACGCGGCAGGCTTGCGACCTTCGAGATACTTGGGGCGAAATTCAGTCCCGGGCAGAGCTTTTCGGCGTAAGCGTCGATAGCGCTGCTAGCCATGAGAAGTTCATCAAGAAGCATGGACTGCCTTTCCCTCTGCTGAGCGATCCGGATAAAGAGATAGTTCAGAGCTATGGCGTGTGGGCCGAGAAGAGCATGTACGGAAAGAAATATTTCGGTACCGAAAGAACCACCTTTGTGATCGGACCGGACCTCCGAATCGTTAATATCTTGAAGAAAGTAAAGCCGGCCGAGCATGTGACTCTGCTGGCAAAAGCGCTCCTGGAACAAGCAGCGGCCTGACAACGAGCGAGAACGCCAGACTTTCGCCCCGTCGTCTGAAACTACGGGAGGCTACGTCTGGCAAGCCGAGAATAATCAGGAACATCGGCAATGCCGGAGACGGTGGCAGCAATGTCGATCACCTGCTGAGAGAGCGGTTCGGCGAAAGACCAGCCATGAAATGGCGAAATGAAACAGCCAGGGCTTTAGCCCTGGCTGTGTAACTCGTTCCCTTCTATGAACCAGCAGTTCTTGCTGAACATCTACGAGAAGATCGAAGCTTTGGTCAGCCGGCTTCCCGGGCCTTTGCAGAGCGCGGTCCTGAACGAATTACGGCCGATCAAGCAGATCTTCATCGCGCAACGTCCGGCCCGCATCGCTTTACTCGGCCAAACGTCCGCGAACGCCTCAGCCCTTCTGTCGGCGCTTGTCGGTTCTGAGCTCAAATTGATTGATTCGAACCAGACTTCCGGCTGGGTCA
>DASUWQ010000059.1:0-16523 GCA_036378375.1 Chthoniobacterales bacterium | reverse complement strand
GGAAATCCTCCGCTGTAGCGACGGGGTCTTTTGGGAGCCCCGCCCCACCAATCACAAATCACCAATCACGAATCACCTTTGCGTCTTTGCCTCTTGGCGTGACATTATCTGCTCGCATGCACGACTCCTCCCGACGTCCCTTGCTCCGTTGGCGGAATCTACCATTTGAGACCTCTGTCCAGGTTCTTACCTTCGTTGCGGGCGGACCTGCGGTCGCGGCAACATTATTCATGCTATGGCAATCGACTTGGCCTTGGTCAGTCCGAGTTACCATCGCGGTGATCGCAGTAGGAATTTGGATTGCCGTGGTTATTGCCGTCCGTCAGCAGGTGCTGTTTCCGATCCGCACCTTGACAAATTTACTGGCAGCGCTCCGCGAAGGTGATTACTCGTTGCGAGCGCGGGCGGCTCGCCAAGTTGATTCTCTGGGCGAAGTCATGCGGGAAGTCAATGCATTAGGCGATCAATTGTTAGTCGAAAGACGGCTAGCAACCGAAGCTAATGCCCTGCTAAAAGCGGTGATCGACGCCGTCGAAATAGCGGTATTTACGTTCGACGAAAAAGGAAAGTTGCGACTCATGAACCCCGCAGGTGCGGTGTTGTTGATGCGCCGGCAGGAACACGTTCTCGGACACGACGCGGTTGAGTTAGGTCTGGATGATTGTCTGGCGGGCGATCCGGTCCGTCTCATCGATCGAGATTTTCCCGGACGATCCGGAACCCGCTGGGGGCTGCGCCGCACAACTTTCCGCGAAGGCGGCCGCCCGAATCAATTGTTAGTGTTAACCGATCTCGGCCGTGCTCTGCGGGAAGAAGAGCGCATAGCTTGGCAAAGATTGATCCGGGTCCTCGGGCATGAGATTAACAATTCGTTAGCTCCGATCCAGTCGATTGCCGAGACCTTGAGTGATCTGCTCACGCAAAACGAAGAGACGCGCCCGAGGTCGTGGGAAAGAGATCTTCAAGGTGGGATGGGAATTATTCGGGACCGGGCGTCAGCATTAGGTCGGTTCATGACCGCCTATGCCCGGCTGGCCCGGCTACCACCGCCGATACTGCGACCGGTTGAGCTTGGCCCAATTATCCGCCAAGTAGCTGCCCTGGAGACCCGTCTCACCGTGAAAACAACGTCGACGCAAAAGGCCGTGGTTAATATTGACAGAGATCAGATAGAGCAACTCTTGATCAATCTGGTCAAGAACGCCGTTGATGCCAGCCTGGAAAAAGGTCACGACGTGGAAATCGGTTGGTTTAGATCGCAAACCGAATGGCTGGTCCAAGTCATCGACGAAGGCAGCGGCATCGCCAACCCGACCAACTTATTCGTCCCATTCTTTACCACCAAGTCGAGTGGATCCGGTATCGGCTTAGTCCTCTGCCGCCAAATCGCAGAAGCTCATGGTGGCAGCCTGACACTGGAAAATCGCACCGACGGAATCGTCGGCTGCATCGCCGAACTGCATTTGCCGGTCTTAGCCGCCGAAGGCGAGAGGAGGGGTGGAAGCTGAAAGGTGATTGGTGATTGGTGATTGGTGATTGGCGCGGAGAGCGCTCACTCCGTCCACTCGGTCTACTGTGTCCACTCCGTCCACTTACGCCGTTGTCGCCCCTCGCGGCCCGTCTCAAATTGAGAATCCCAATCCTATTTTGAGATCCTTTTCTAAGGAGTGTCAGATCTTGTATCATACGTAAGTATCTAATTTATAGTAACTTATGAACTGCACTCGACCTTGGCACGCCAAGTGCATAGGGGGTGTACGAAGGCTGTTATTATGAAAATCATCCCATTCTCTCCGATCATGGAATTTCAACGAGAGTCTCAACGAGCGGTTCGTACTACTGGCTTTGCGGAGTCAGCCGTGTGGGCGGTCTTCGCTGCGAGCACCGCAATCAGCATGCTCTTGAGCCTATCCCAGATCACGCCGTCTTCTGTGCAATCGAATGCTCCAAAAGCATCGTCAGTTGTCATCGATGGGCGGAATGTCCAACCCACCTGCGTAGTTCAAAATTCCTAACCGTGACGATCCGCGTGCTGCCAAAAAAGAAAACAGAAGCAGGCTTCTCTGTTCCGGCGGACGGTTCCCGGATGGATATTCCCCGAATCGGTTACCGCCAAAAAAAATGGCGCAGAAACGTGCTGCTGCTCTTGCTGGCCGCCGCGCTGGTGACGGGAGTTAGTGTTTTCGTCGCCCGGCTTGAACCGGCTCTGCCCGCGGTCGATCGCAGCTCCGTCTGGATCGATACGGTATCGCGAGGACCGTTGATTCGAGATGTGCGCGGAATCGGAACGCTCATCCCGGAAGACGTCCGCTGGATCCCGGCTCGAACCGATGCTCGAGTTGAGCAAATCGTGATTTGGCCCGGCACAGAAGTAACCGCGACTTCTGTTATATTGATTTTGAGTAGTGCCGAGTTGGAGCAGGAAGGGAGGGACGCCGATGCAGCGACCAAGAGCGCTCAAGCGAAACTGACCCAACTACAATCCGAGCTGGAAGGCGAATTGTTGGAGCGACAAGCCGCTCTCACCAAAGCTCAGGCTGACCGTGACACCGCTAAAGCCGAGCTGGAGGCCGATCAACGACTGGCAAAAGGCGGACTGATTTCCGACCTCGATTATAAGAAAGCGCAAATTGCCGCGGTCGAACTGGCAGCGAACTTTGAGGTAGAACAACAGCGTTACGAGTTCGCTAAGCGATCCATGGCGCCGAGAATGGCGGTCGCCCAAACCGATCTGGAACAGGCCAAGGCCCAAGCAGATTTGCGTCACAGTCAGGTCGATGCGTTGCAAGTCCGAGCCGGCATGAACGGCGTCCTTCAACAAATTGCCGTTGATGTCGGGCAACGAGTCTCCGCTGGTACTAATCTCGCCCGGGTAGCGGACAACACGAAGTTGAAAGCGCAGATCAAAATCCCGGAGACGCAAGCCCGGGACATTGCCATTGGCCAGACCGGGCAAGTTGATATGCGTAATGGCAGTATAGTGAGCGGTGCGGTGGCTCGAATCGATCCAGCGGTGAGAGAAGGAACCGTCTTGGTCGACGTGACCTTCCATGGGACGGACCTACCCAAAGGAGCAAGACCTGACCTGAGCGTAGAAGGAACCATTGAAC
The DNA here is from genome assembly GCA_036378375.1 of Chthoniobacterales bacterium. Taxonomy (GTDB): domain Bacteria; phylum Verrucomicrobiota; class Verrucomicrobiia; order Chthoniobacterales; family JAFAMB01; genus JAFAVN01. Next base: position 13,413 of record DASUWQ010000059.1, on the reverse strand, counting down.
TAGAAAGGTTAGCGGATGCCGTCTACGTCGGCCGGCCCGCATTTGGTCAGGATGACTCTACTATCGGGTTGTTCCGGTTAGGCGCAGACGGCGCCACCGCCACTAGAACTAAGGTACAGTTAGGCCGCGGTTCCGCTACCAAGGTCGTGATCCTGAACGGCTTGCTGCCCGGTGACCGCGTGATTCTGTCCGATACCAGCGCTTTTGATAGTCACGAACGGATACAACTAAGGTGAGAAGTGAGGCGTGATTGGTGGAGCGTTGCCTCGCTTGCGAGGCTGAGGGGGAGAGGGTGAAAGGTGAAGGATACCGCGAGAATGAAACTTCAAAAAAATCTCAAACGAATTCGCAACTTTGGTTGCAACGCATGTGTAGTGAAAATGGTTCAACGCTCGCTCACCACGTTCCCCAAACCCCAACACTGAATACGAAACACCGAACACTGATTACTGTCCCCGAACCCGTCATCTCAAATGGTCACTTTGAACGCAAAACCGCGGACGAGGACGATTGGAACAGCAAACTGCCAACCGTTAACCGCTAACCGCCAAACCCAACCGTGAACAGCGAACAGCGAACTGCGAACACCGATCCTCTAATCCATCTAGATGGTATAAAGAAGGTATTCCTTACCGATGAGATTGAGACCCACGCGTTAGCCGGGATTTATCTCAAGATTCTGCAAGGCGAATATGTCGCGATCGCCGGACCCAGCGGTTGCGGTAAGTCCACGCTGCTGTCGATCTTGGGTTTGTTAGACTCACCATCGGAAGGCGCCTATCGGCTGAATGGGAGACAAGTGGAACAGCTTAAGTTGTCTGAGCGAGCGAGGATCCGTAATCGGGAGATCGGGTTCATTTTCCAAAGCTTCAACCTGATCGGCGATCTTACCGTATACGAGAATGTCGAACTACCGTTAACCTATCGCGGCGAAATGCCTAGGAGCGAACGGAAACAACGGGTGTTGGAATCCTTGGATCGAGTCGGCATGAGCCATCGCCAGCGCCATTATCCGAATCAGCTGAGCGGTGGACAACAGCAACGAGTTGCGGTAGCCCGGGCCTTGGTTGGTTCGCCATCAATCCTATTAGCGGACGAGCCGACTGGTAACCTGGATAGTAAAAATGGCGATGCGGTAATGGACCTGCTGTCCGAACTGCATCAAGGAGGAGCCACCATTTGCATGGTAACCCACGACTCACGGTTTGCCGGTTATGCGGACCGAACCGTTCACCTCTTCGATGGTCAGATCGTAGCCGAGAACAGCGAGAGCGAGGGGGAAACCACACCGCGAGTAGTTAGTGGACAATAAATTTCACCACAGAGACACAGAGTTCACGGAGGTCAGAAATGTCTGGTTGGAAAGAGCAAGAGGCGAACGACGATGGACTTACTGCAGAAGAAAAGATTCAGCTTCGTGAACTATGTGTGCTGATCGTAATAAGTGAGTTTTTGGAAACCGATAAGAACACAGAATTATACACAACAAGGTCACAAGGAACACGGAGTTAAGAGTGATGTCTTCCTCTGGCGAGATGGGAACGCCCCTGAGCAGCGGATCAGTATCCGAGCAGCCGAATAAGATCCTGGCATCTTAGAGAGTTCGATAAATCCCAGTGTTTCTTAACTTTGTGTCCTCTGTGGTGACGTTTTATGGCGGTGACCAACAGCCGGTAGCCGAGGGAAAGAGGAATAGGAGTATCCAGTATGAACCTTAACCGCAAAGCGCCTGGAGCACGAACGTCGGTCATCTCCAGCCAAGTCATCGACAACTCGGCTCAAGCGCGCAGAACTGACTCCTACCCTTGGCCACCGGCTATTGGTCGCTGATGAAATCGAGGTTCACCACAGAGACACAGAGAACACAAAGTTAAGAGATTCACGGTTAAGTTCGGCGAGAGAACTGTATGAGCTCGATACCGGTATGGCGGCAATCTGTTAAACCTTTGGACGTCTTAACTCTGTGCTCTCTGTGTCTCTATGGTGATAATTCCGAATTGCTATGCGAAGCCTAATTTCCCATCTCCGGCATACCATCCGGTTACTACTAAAGTCACCGGGATTTACCGTCACGGCGATCTTGATTCTGGGCTTAGGCATTGGCGCTAACACAGCGATCTTCAGTCTGATCCACGGCGTCCTGCTAGAGCCTTTGCCCTATCCGCAGGGTGATCGGTTGGTCAGGATTTATCAACCGACCCAAGACGCTCCGCGGATGAACATGGCCTTTAGCGATTACCGAGACTTCAGGGCTGGCCAACATACCCTCCAGGACTTGACCCTGATCGGCGAAGACGATTTTCAGATCACTGTTGATGCTGAGCCAGAACGCTTGGAAGGAGCTTACGTCACGGGCAACTTTTTTTCCGTGATGGGCAGACCGTTTCTCCTTGGCCGCCCCTTTGGAGAGGCGGAGGAAAAAGCGGCAACTAATGTTGTGGTGTTGACCGACGGCCTCTGGCGGAAACGCTTTCACGGGGATCCGAAAGTGCTTGGTAAAAACATCACTTTGAATGGGAGCACTTTCCAGATCGTCGGGATTACCCCGCCGCAGGCCAACGAGCTCCAGCGGATTGACCTGTATGTACCGTTCACAGTAGCCCCGAACTACAAAGATGTCAGCAATCGTCGCAGCGGCCATATGTTTGATTGCATCGGCCGGCTGAAAGACGGTGTGACCCTGGACCAGGCGCAGGTGGATTTTGAGGTCCTCACCAAGAATTTAATCACTCAGTACCCGGATACTAGCAGTCTATTTGGGATTAAGCTCGTGCCGTTGCTCAACAGTGTGGTTAGCGACTATTCGGTGACCCTTTGGCTACTGGGTGGGGCGGTCCTTTGTCTCCTGTTAATTACCTGTGCCAACACGGCAAACCTGTTGCTGGCCAGGGCCCGTGAACGGAGCAAAGAGATAATGGTTCGGGCTGCTCTCGGTGCCAGTCGGGAACGCTTGGTCGTTCAACTCTTGAGCGAGAGCTTAATCCTGGCTCTGGTAGGAGGCGGAGTTGGCTTACTAACTGCTTGCTGGGGTGTTTCCTTAATCAAGGTCATTGATCCTGGCAGAATCACTCGCCTGCAGGCGATCTCGATCGATGGATCTGCTTTGTTGTTTGTTTTTGTGGTGACCCTGCTAACGGCTCTGCTCTTCGGGTTGTTTCCTGCTCTCCTTCTGTCGCGGGCAAATTTAGCATCTGCGCTCCGGGACGAGGGGGGAAGAACTGGCACTGCCGGCCGCGAACGTCAGCGCAGCCAAAACCTTTTGGTGATCGGGCAGGTGGCGTTGGCATCCATGCTTTTGATTGGAGCCGGATTGCTGTTGCGGAGTTTTTTGACTCTACAAAGCGTTCCATTAGGATTCGATAGCCACCAGGTTCTGGTCGCGGACGTGTACCTGACCAATACGAAGTACGCGGACGGGGAAAAGAGGAAGGTTTTCTTCGATTCTTTGCTCGATAAAGTGCGACGTTTGCCCGGTGTCCTTGATACCGGTTTGAACGATGGAGTTCCTTTCGGTGAGAACTTTGATCTCGAGACTTTGATCGTCGCTCGGCGGCCGGTGACGGACGTCAGTCGGTTACCCTGGATGATTCATCAGGTTGTCTCGCCCGGTTATTTTCGAACCCTGGGAATACCGTTGTTAAAGGGGCGCTTCTTTGATGAGCGAGATCAAGACAATGCGGAGAGCGTTGTGATTATTAACGAGAGTATCGCTCATCGCATTTTTGGGGGAGCGGACCCAATCGGACAACAACTCGATGACCGAGGAGATCTTTTCAATCGGCCACGCCATCTTACTACTATCATCGGTGTAGTGGCTAACGTTCAGCATCGGGATCCGGAGATCCAAGATACCCCGTTCCAATCCTACTTCCCGTACACCCAATCCGCCAGCCAGTTCGGAGAATATAAGAAATTTGAAACCTTGGTTGTGCACACCAGTGGCGACCCTCGAGCCTTGGTTGCTGCTTTACGAAAAACGGTCGAGACGATTGATCCGGATCTTCCTTTGACCAACGTCGGTCCCTATGATGATCAGATCGCTAAGAGTTTCACGGCAAAACGGCTCTCGCTGATCATCGTCAGTTTGTTCTCCGGTGTAGCCTTGCTGCTAGCTTCGATCGGATTGTATGCGGTGCTTTCTTACTCCGTGAGTCTGAGAGTACGCGAGATCGGCGTCAGGATGGCTTTGGGGGCTGAAGCATCCAATATCCTTAAACTGGTGACTTACCAGGGACTCCGCATTATCTGCGTTGGGTTAATCATTGGCCTCGGCGCCGGAATCATATTGGGACAGATAATAGGAAGTATCCTTTACGGCATATCGGCAACTGATCCCACCGCGCTGTTAACCGGAACGCTGGTGCTAGCTCTCGCTGCACTGCTTGCCTGTTTGCTACCCGCGTTCCGAGCGACGCGCATCGATCCGCTTGCCGCGCTCCGAGAATGAAAATCTCACCACAGAGACACAGAGACACAGAGAACACGGAGAGGGACAAGAAGCCGAGAATGCACCTGCCTTCGCCGTCGACTCTGTGTTCTCTGTGTCTCTATGGTGAATAAATCCTGAACTATATGCACAGCCTCATCTCCCATCTTCGCCATACGATCCGGCGCTTGGTGAAGACGCCGGGATTTACGATTACCGCCATCCTGATCCTTGGACTAGGGATTGGCGGAAATACGGCAATCTATAGTCTGATTCAGGCGGTGCTGATAAAGCCACTTCCTTACCCGAAACCCGGGCAGTTGGTACAGGTATACCAGTCGTATCGAAGTTTCGATCGATTACCTTTCGATTACCCTGATTACGTCGATATAAAGGCAAGCCAACATTCGTTTCAGGAAATGGCTCTCTGCCTCAATGACGATTTCACGCTCACCGGGCATGGTAATCCCCAGTTAATCAGCGGGGCCTATATCTCAGGAACTTTCTTTCAGCTATTCGGGCGACGGATGGCGCTGGGCCGTCCGATCGAAATTTCTGATGACCGTACGGATGGACCCGGTGTGGCGGTCCTAAGTGAACATTTTTGGCGGACACAGTTCCATGGTGACCCGAACGTGATCGGGACTAACTTATCGTTGGACGGCAGAAGTTTTCAGGTGATTGGAGTGACCCCAGCCGTGGCCAATGAATCCGCAAAGGTTGAGGTTTATGTTCCGCTAAACCAAAGCCGCTGGTACGGGACGGTGGAGATGACCCAGCGCCTTAGCCATGATTATGCCTGTTTCGGCCGGCTCAAGGCCGGCGCGACATTGGAAACGGCTAAAGCCGATCTGGAATTGCTTCAGCAAAATTTGGTACGCCGGTATTCGGAGGATTTCGGGTTCGGTATCCGGGCCGTTTCTTATCTTGATACCGTGATTGGCAGCTATTCTGGGTCGCTATGGCTGGTGGAAGCAGCGGTAGCCTGTTTATTGCTGATTACTTGCGCGAATGTTGCCACGCTATTGCTGGTTCGAGCACAGGAGCGCGCCAGAGAAATGAGTATGCGCGCCGCTCTGGGAGCGAATCGGGGGCGATTGGTGATTCAACTCCTTGTCGAAAACTCTGCGCTGGCATTTGCGGGCGCAGCCGTCGGTCTTGCCGGTGCTGCTTGGTCGTTAGCGGCAATCAGAGCACTGGCGCCGGATGAGTTCGCTCGGTTTCAAGAAGTAAACCTCGATACGGGTGCCTTAATCTTTGTCGTCGTGATCACTCTTTTAACTGCAGCGTTGTCTGGGTTGTTTCCGGCTTTCGTCAACTCGAAAACCAATTTGGGATCGGCCCTTAAACAGGCAGGAGAACGTGGCGGTACTGCCGGTCGCGCCCGGAATCTGGGTCAAGCCATCCTGGTGGCGGGTCAGGTTGCGCTTACGGCTATCCTTTTAATTGGTGCGGGTCTTATGGTGCGAAGCTTCCAGGCGCTCCAACGTACACCCCTCGGATTTGATGCGGCTAATCGTCTGACTGCGGATCTTTATCTGACAAACGGTAATTATTCCAACGAGTCCGAGTACCACCAGTTCTTTGATCATTTACTCACGCGAGTAAAATCGCTTCCTGCGGTCTCTTCCGTAAGTATCAATAGCGCGCTGCCGTTCATGCCTTCTTCGCCGGGAAGTAATCTGGACGGCTTTTGGATTGTCGGGCGCCCGGAGCCACCGCAGAACCAGTTACCCGCTTGGCAAGTGCAGTTTATCTCGTCGGATTATTTCCGTACCATGAGTATTCCGATCATACAGGGGAGGACCTTTAATGAGCAAGACCGCCCCGATAGTCAGAAAGTTGTGATCATTAGTCAGAGTGTGGCTCAGTCGCTTTTCCCTGATCAGGACCCGATCGGCAAACGGATCTACGACTTTCATGATCGTACTGGTTTGAAACGGAATTTCTACACGATCGTGGGTGTCGTGGGCAGCGTCCAATACGACAACCCGGAATCGCAACCGGCACCATTCCAGTGTTACTATCCATATACTCAAAATACGGAACCGAATCGGGTTAATTTCGCGACGCTGGTGATCCACACCGAGAATAATCCGGCCTCGTTAATCGAGCCTCTGCGGAAAGCAGTCTCGGATCTTGATCCGAATCTGGCGGTATCGAATATCGGCCAGCTAGAAGACGTCGTTGCTAGGGCGTTTGCCATCCGGCAGTTAGCCTCAGCAGTCGTCAGCGCATTTTCAGCGGTCGCTCTGTTATTAGCCGCCGTTGGGTTGTACGGTGTTCTCTCCTATTCGGTTAGTCAGAAGAAACGCGAGATAGGAGTAAGAATCGCGCTCGGTGCGCAATCCACGAGCATTCTCCAATTAGTCATGCGACAGGGGCTGAGGATCGTCGGAGTAGGCCTCTTGATTGGACTCGCAATTTCCTTAGGGCTCTCCAGCATAATCGCCGGAATCCTGTACGGGGTCTCCGCGACGGATCCGCTATCGATTGCAATCAGCGTCCTTGCTCTCGGCCTTACGGCATTGACTGCGTGTTTCTTTCCCGCTTTCCGCGCAAGCCGCATCGACCCGATCACCGCGCTTCGCGAATAGCCAATAGCCGATAGCCAATAGCTAATGTTGAAGAATAGGAGAATGAAGGAATGAAGATTGAACGCATAAATAGAATACAGATCCGGCCTGAACGAAAGTCGATAAACTCGCAACTTGGCTATCGGCTATTGGCTATCGCGTAGCATGCGCAGCCTAATCTCTCATCTCCGTTACACCATCCGGCTGCTATTAAAGTCGCCTGGGTTCAGCATTGCCACCGTCCTGATCATGGGGCTTGCTATCGGAGCCAATACCGCCATTTTCAGTTTGATCGATGCGGTTCTGTTGGAATCGTTGCCCTATCCCGAACCCGAGAAGCTATTCACCATTGTAGAGACGAGCCCGGCTTATCCGAAAATGTCGGTAGCCTATCCCGACTACCTTGATTGGCGTGTGAACCAACACTCGTTCGAAGATCTCGCCGTTTTTCGTCGAGATAATTTTAATCTAACCGGGAATGGTGATCCAGCCTGGGTTCACGGCGCATTCGTGACCGCAAGCTATTTTCGGGTGTTAGGAGCTCAACCTGCCCGAGGGCGGGCGCTCTCCGAGAATGATGATCATCCGGGAGGAGCAGGCGTCGTTCTCTTGAGCGATCGATTCTGGCGAAACCGGTTCGCGGCGGATCCGAGGGTTATCGGCCAAAACCTGGTGCTGAATGATGTTAGCTATGAAATCATCGGTGTCGTCCCGCCGCAAATCGTGACCCCGGAGGACATGGATGTTTACCTGCCGTTCAGTCATTTCGAGAACAAACCGGCACTAACAGATCGCGGTACGCATCCTGGGCTGTTCTGTTTGGCTCGCCTTAAGCAGGGGGCTTCCCTCGAGAGTGCGTCGGCCGAGCTTCGGGTAATTGCCCGGAATCTTGAATTACAGTACCCGGACACTAACTCGGGTATTTCTACGCAGGTAACGCCGCTGTTGGAGGACGCCGTCGGACAATATCGGATGACGCTTTACTTACTGGTGGCCGTGGTCGGTCTCGTTCTTTTGATCGGCTGCGCGAATGTTGCCAACCTGTTGTTAGGTCGAGCCATAGCGCGCCAACGCGAAGTCGCGTTGAGGGCGGCCCTTGGCGCCAGTCGAGGCCGGCTGGTCAGCCAGCTATTGTTCGAGAGCGTCGTGTTGGCAGCATTTGGGGGGCTGCTTGGCTTACTTTTAGCGCAGACCAGTCTTGAAGCGATTCGGGCCTTAGCTCCTCATGATGTTGCCCGGTTTCGCCAGGTTCACATTAACAGCATGGTCCTGCTATTTACTACGCTGGTGACTTTAGGCAGTGGCCTCATATTTGGTTTATGGCCTGCTTTGAAGACCTCTCGGATCAACATCCGCACCACCCTGGAATCAGCAGGCGGTCACGGCAGTACGGCCGGCGCTGCCCGTCAGCGGAGCCAAAGCCTGTTAGTTATCGGGCAAGTGGCTTTGGCTAGTCTTCTTTTAGTCGGTGCCACGCTACTTATTCAAAGTTTCCAGAGTCTCCAAAGAGTGCCGCTCGGATTTGACCCGCATCACTTGCTGACCGTTGGGATTAAACTGCCAAAGTCCAAATATCAAAACGAATCCGATCAGTCACCGAAGACAGAGGAAATGGCGGCTTTTTACGGATCGCTTTTGGAGCGGATTCGGAGGATTCCGGGCATTGAGGCGTTCGCCCTGGGCAGTAACACACCATTTAATGGTAATAATTTTTCCACGGATTTTGGGATCGTTGGTCAGCCGATACCCAGACCCGGGGAGGAACCGACCGCCGAATTCGAATCGGTTTCGCCGGATTATTTCAAAACACTACGGATTCAAATCGTTCGTGGCCGCGATTTCGACGCAGAGGACAGAATCGGCAAAACGCCCGTCGTTATCATTGATGAAAAACTGGCCAATCGCTGTTTTCCTGGCCAGGATCCGATTGGTCAACAGATTATTGAGGACCCTCATAAGCCGAACTCCTCAAAATATACCATCATTGGAGTGGTACGGACGGTGCGGCATAACGACTTGGTAAACGTGCCCAAACTCGCTGAGCTCTATTATCCGATCTCGCAGAAACCGGAGCTAGGGATGACTATCTTGCTCCGGGCAAAAGGCGATCCGCTACAACTGGTATCTGCTACTCGGGAGGCCGTGCAATCGCTTGATCCAAATCTACCGGTCTTCAATATTCGAACCTTGGAGACTCAGCTCAGTAATGAGCTGGTGACGCAACGTCTTTCCGTCATTTTGGTGGGCCTGTTCTCGGTTCTCGCGCTGCTCCTGGCTGCGGTGGGCCTTTACGGCGTATTAGCCTATTCGACCGCGCAACGTACTCGGGAAATCGGGATTAGAATTGCACTCGGTGCAGAGTCCGGAAGCATCCTCAGTTTAGTCGTTCGGCAAGGGTTAACTATCGTTGGGATCGGCTTGGTTGCCGGTATCATAAGCTCAATTATCCTGACGCATCTGATCCAGAGCCTGCTCTACGGTGTTTCAGGCACTGATCCCGTTGCCCTTTTAACCGCGGTCTGTGTCTTGACGCTGGCCGCATTCCTGGCTTGCCTGGTGCCCGCCCTGCGTGCGATCCGGGTCGACCCAATCACCGCGCTCCGCGAATAGGAAAATTCATCACAGGGACACAGAAGACACAAAGACAGAATTGAAAATCCGCAGATTACACAGATTACGCAGATTTCCATTCTTGGTTTCCGCGCAGGTTTAGTAACGCGAGGAAGTTTCGAGCGGAGGTGCTTTACTCGCCGGCAAGCAATTTATCTGATGCTTAATCTGCGTAATCTGTGAAATCTGCGGATTTTATCGTCTTCTCTTTGTGTCCTCTGTGTCCTTGGCCGACGTAGCCCCGCTTGTTTTGAGGCAAAATATGAAGACAGAATTGGCGAAGTCTGCTCTGTGGTGAATTTTCGGCTTCTTTATGGCTGGTCACATCATTGCTTTCGGTGGCGGCGGATTCTCCATGGAGCCAGACAACTTGGCCTTGGACCGGTACGTCCTTTCTTTGTGGCGCCGGTCGGATCGGGAATCCGACTTCGCGAGCGGAGAGAGCTGGCACGTCACCGGGTCAAAAGCTACGTCGGACAGGCCGCGAGTCTGTTTCTTACCGACTGCTACCGGAGATAGCGTCGAGTATATCGGCCGATTTTACTCTGCATTCGAGAAATTAGCATGTCGGCCAACGCACTTGGCATTGACGGATTCGCCGACCTCGGATCCGGCAGCTGCGGTACTGGAAAACGACATTTTTTACGTTGGTGGAGGGAACACTCGGGACATGTTATCAGTCTGGCGCGGATGCGGGTTAGACCAGGCACTGAAGGAAGCCTGGCGGGCAGGGAAGATCCTCTCTGGGATTAGCGCCGGTGCCATTTGTTGGTTCGAACACGCAATTAGCGATTCAGTGGTCGAAGGAGAATTGCACCCTCTAAAATGCTTGGGTTTTCTTTCAGGGACAGGTTGTCCCCACTATGATGAGCCCGGTCGACGTGAGACCTTTCATCGATGTCTGGCCTCCGGTGATGTGAGCGCAGGGTATGCCATTGAGAACGGGGCAGCCCTCCATTTTGAAGGGTTAAAGTTAGTTAACGTGGTGAGGTCCCGACCGGATGCATATGCTTATCACGTTGCGCTAACGAACGGGCAGATCGTCGAAACCGTGGTTCGAACAGGAAACAAGAAATAGCCGCACAAGAGCGCAAAAGATCGCAAAAAGAGCCTCGGATGGCGTCGCCCTTCTGAACTCCTGCAACTCCTTGAACTCCGGCTTAGTTTTGTTATCGCTTAGTTACCGCGATGCATGCCCTGGTATCCCATTTTCGGCGGACTGTTCGCCGGCTGTTGAAGTCTCCGGGATTTACCGTGATCGCCGTCATTGTCCTGGGGTTCGGGATTGGGGTCAATACGGCTGTTTTTAGCCTTATCGATACTGTCCTCCTAAAGCCGTTGCCGTATCCCGAATCCGATCGTTTGATGGTGATCAGCATGCCAGTTCGCGGCACCGAAGAAATGCCGGTTGATTATCCCGATTACCTTGACCTATCGGCGGCGCAACAGAGTTTCACCAGCTTAGCACTCGAAAATTTCGAGTATTTCGATCTCACCGAGAACGGATCTACGCAGCGGATCAATTGCGCGTTTGCTTCAGCTAGTGCATTTGAAGTGAACGGATTGCACTGCATCCTTGGCAGACCGTTTACCTCAGCTGAAGACAAACCGGGCGGCCCGCTGGTAGCAGTCCTCAGCGAACCGTTCTGGAAAAGCCATTATCACTCCGATCCGGCGATTATCGGCAAGACGCTCATACTAAACGGTCAGAGCTTCGAGATCATCGGGGTGGTTCCACCCGAAGCTGAGAACCGAACTCCACCGAAGGTTTATGTGCCTTTAAATGCGGCAGACCTCGTCGGCGCATGGGGCCAATGGAACGGGTGGCGGAGCCGCGAAGCGCATGTTCTCTATTGCATCGGAAGGCTAAAACCGGGCGTTACCCAGATGCAGGCGCAGGCCGAGTTCGAAGTGATCCATCGTAATCTTATTGCCCAATATCCAGAGGATCGGGGATACACGGTGCGCATCCAACCGTTGTTGGACGTTGAGGTAAAAGCCTACGCTGCCACTGTCTGGATATTGGGCGCCGCGGTCGGGTGTCTTTTAGTCATTTCGACTGCCAATGTCGCTACACTCCTTCTGGCTCGAGCGCTGGATCGTAAATTGGAAATCACAATCCGGGCGACGATGGGTGCATCGCGTTTCCGGCTGGCTCGTGAGCTCATGGCCGAAAGCGTGATGCTTTCTTTTCTCGGCGGCATCATAGGGGTGATCATTGCTTCATGGGTTATTTGGCTAATCAAAGCCATCGCTCCGGAAGACATGCCCCGCGTCTTTGCGGTGAGTCTTGACACTGAGGCCTTGATATTCTTTTTCGCAGTTGCCGCGATCACGGCATTGCTTTCGGGGCTACTGCCGGCGGTGTTAACTTCTAAGGCCAATTTGGCATTGAGCCTCAAGACCGGCGGCAGTCGCAACGTTACCACGGGAGCTCAACGCCAGAGAACTCAATCCCTGCTGATGATCGGCCAAGTTGCCCTGGCCTGTGTCATGTTAATCGCTGCCGGATTATTGGTGCGCAGCCTTCAGGTGGCTCAAAGTGTTCCCCTTGGGTTCAACCCGCGGGATGTTCTAACCGCCCAGATTTATCTCACGGATAAGAAACATGACGACCCGGCGCAGACGCGAGCATTTTTCGAATCCCTGCTTGATCGTGTCCGGCAGCTCCCCGGGGTGGTGGATGCGGCAATAAACGATAACGCGCCGTTCGCCTGGGAAGATGGCTATAGCAGTCCTTTTGCGATTCCGAGTCAGCCGCTACCGGAGCAAGGCCGGGAACCTAGAATGGATGTGCAGATCGTCTCACCGGACTATTTTAAAACGCTGCAGATCTCCTTGTTGGCGGGGCGGAATTTCAACGCCCAAGATAAAATCGATCGTCCATCCGTGGTCATTATCGGCAAATCGTTTGCCCAGCGGTTCTTTCGATCTGCAGACCCGCTTGGGAAGCAGATTGAAAATCTCGGTACTACCGTGACTAACAAGACCGGCACGATCGTAGGGATCGTAGGCGATGTCGTACACGGGGGTCCGGATCATCATCCGTCGCCATTCGATGCCTATTACCCGTTTAGTCAACAAACCGAGCGATACGGGCTTCTCCTGGTGCGAACGGTGGCGGATCCTGCTGGATTGACAGCGGGGATCAGATCAGCCCTCGCATCGACTGACCCATCCGTGACCCTGGGCATCGTCCAGACGTACAACGAGTTGATCTCCAAAAAATATGCCACTCGCAGCCTAGCGGTTCTATTGGTTTCCCTGTTCTCGACGGCTGCGCTCCTACTCTCTGCCATTGGGTTATACGGTATTTTAGCGTATTCCGTAACGAATCGAGCTCGGGACATTGGCATCCGGGCAGCCATAGGCGCCGATCGTGGGCAAATATTGAGAATGGTGGTTCTCGAAGGATTCCGATTAATCGGGATCGGTTTGTTGATTGGGATAGGGGGAGCCCTTTTTGTGGGTCAGTATATGCAAAGCCTCCTTTATGGGGTTTCTCCAGCCGATCTGCTGACGTTAGCAAGCGCTATCATCGTGTTGGGTGTTACCGGATGTTTGGCCTGCCTTTTTCCAGCGTTGCGAGCCGCGAAAATTGATCCCATCGTCGTGCTTAGGGAATAGCCGCAAAAAAAGAAGCGACAATTGGAGGGGAGCCGCTTTGGTGCGTTGCACGGGACCTCGCGACATTCTCCTCAGCGCGTGTGCGACCGAAGAATGTGAAAGCAGGCGGCCCCCGCGAATTACCCAGCGCTCTCTTTTGCCCACCGATGTCGGTTGAGCGGGGACTAGTAAAGC